>JAJZUI010000226.1 GCA_021847175.1 Pseudomonadota bacterium | reverse complement strand
CGGCCGGTCAGGCGCAGGTAGCCGTGCTCGTCGAGTGTGCCCTGGTCGCCGGTGCGGAACCAGCCGTTGGTGAAGGCCTTGGCGTTGGCGTCCGGGTTGTTGTCGTAGCCGGCGGTGACGTTGGGACCGCGGATTACCACCTCGCCGAGCTCGCCTGGCGGCAGGATGTTGCCCTCGTCGTCCATGATCGCGACCTCGGGTCCCGCGGCGCGGCCCACGGAACCGGCGAAGCGCGCATGCGGCGGCAGCGGGTTGGAGGCCATCTGGTGGGCGGCCTCCGTCATGCCGTAGGCCTCGATCACCGGCACGCCGAAGGTGCGCTCCAGCTCCTCCATCACCTGCGGCGGCAGCGAGGAGGACGAGGAGCGGATCAGCCGCAGCCGGCCGGACGAGATCGTCTCACGGTTGCGCCCGGCGAGCGGCAGGATCGCCTGGTGCATGGTGGGTACCGCCGTGTACCAGGAGGGCCGTGTGGCGTTGAACCAGGCGAAGAAGCGGAACGCGTTGAAGCCCGGCGAGCACACCACGGAGGCGCCGGCGCCGAGCGAGGACAGCACCGCCGCGATCAGCCCGTGGATGTGGAACAGCGGCATGATGTTGAGGCAGGCATCCTCCGGCGTGAGCGCCAGCGACGCGCCGATGTGGGTGGCCGAGGCCGCGACGTTGCGGTGGCTGAGCGGCACGATCTTGGGCCGCGCCGTGGTGCCGGAGGTGTGGAGCACCAGCGCGATGTCGTCCGGCCCCGCGATGCCCGCGCGCGCGGGCCTGCCGGCGAGCGGCTTCTCCGGCGCCAGGGTGAAGCTGCCGGCTTCCTCGCCCGGCACGACCTCGACGACGGGGATGCCACGCTCGGCCGCAACCGCGCGGGCAGGGCTGTCCACGCCGCGCGCCACCAACAGCGCCTTGGCGCCGAGATCGTCGAGGTAGAACGCGAACTCGTCCGCGCGATAGGCGGGGTTAAGCGGCGCGGTAGTGGCCCCGCAGGCGACGGTGACGAAGGTGGAGGCGGCTTCCGGCCCGTTGGGCAGCACGAGAGCCACCCGATCGCCGCGGCCGATGCCCATCGCGTTGAGGCTGGCGACGGTGGATCCGGCCAGCTTGCGCAGCGCGGCATAGGTCAGCGGCGGGCGGGGCGGGGCGCTGGCCTCGTGCGTGGCGCCGATCGCGGGCGCCTTGGCGTGGCCGCGGGCAAGCAGGGTCTCGATCGTCTCGGGTCGGGTTGTCTGGGGCTGGTCGGCCATCTCGTGCCTCCGGGCGTGGCGGTCGGCCCCGCCATAGCCCCCAATGCACGAGACGAAAAGGTCAGCCGAGGACGCCGTAGAGCCAGAGCCCCACGGTGGCGATCAGTGCCCAGGCGCCGGCCGACAGCAGCAGGATGATCGGATAGGCGGAACTGGGCGGCAGCCGGTCACGCTCCTCATCCCAGACCTCGCGGCGCCAAGCATCCTGCACCGCGCCATGGCTGGCGGGAGCAGCGAGCGGCTGGAAGCTGGTGGCGGCAGGCACGGCATCCATGGAGCGACTCCGACGAGAGGGGCCGGACCGTTATCCACCGCCACCGTTAATCCATCGTTTCGATTCGCCGCATCAGGTAAGATGTCATCGCTCGAGGTCGAGCCAGTGCATTTCCGTTCGAGCGCTCGCGAAGCGCGACTTGTAGCGCGCCTCCCCGGCCAGGAAATCGTAGACGCTCCGCCCGGCGGCGGCATGGTTGTCGATCGCCAGCCAGTGGCAGATCTGGCCGATGCTGCGCCCGGCCTCGACACCGGCGAAACCCGACTGGTAGGCCATCACCCGGCTGTCATGGACGAAGTTGTACAGCAGGCCAAGCAGCCGCGGCCCGGCGGTGATGCGCACCAACTCCGCCTCGCCGCGCGGCATCGCGCGGCCCAGCAAGGCCTCGTGGAAGCGGGCGAAGAAAGGCTCGCTGAAAGCACCGGAATGCCCGCGCGCGCGCCACGAAGCCTGATGCAGCACGGCCATCTCCCGCAGGAAGGCGATCGCCTCGCTCTCGTCCGCGGCGCGGGCAAGGGCGAGCGGCCCGGTGGCCTCCAGCGCGCGGCGCGCGCGGCGGAGCTGCTGGCGCGCGTTGGCGGACAGCAGCGGCAACACTCCGCCCGCCTCCCGCACACGGTCGAGATCGAGCCAGGGTGCCGGGCGCGGATTTTCCCGCCGCCAGGTCTTACCCACCGCGCGCGCCGCCAGCAGCGTCGGGTCCTCGACGCCGCTCAGGACGAGATTGCCGTGGCGGAGCGCGGCGCGCAGGCAGTCGCCGATCAGCGCGGGATCTCGGGTGAGCAGGCCGTTGTGCTCGATGAACGGCGAGTCGAGCGCATGGCGCCCAGCCTCGTGCAGCCAGAGGCGCGGGCGGCCGAACCAGCGGCGGCGGCGGTTGAACAGGGCGAGCGCCACCGTCTCGCCCGCGGATTCGGCGGCAACCAGCAACGGGTCATCGAAGCGTTCCGCCGCCAGACACCCGACCCAGGTCCACGAGGTGAAGAAGGAGGCGCCGGCCAGGGGCTCGAGCGCGCGCCAGCGCCGCCCCAGCGCTTCCCACGCCGCCGCGTCACCCGGCTCGATCCGCGAGATCGTGACCGTTGCCATAGCCTGCCACTGCGGCGCGGAACTTTTCGTGTCAACGCCCACCGCGGGCTTCGCGGCCGTTTCCCCTATCGCGCCCCGCGCGCATCGGGCACGTTGCCGTGGTCGAGGATGATCGCGTGTCGCTTGGTCCGCTCCCTTCCGCGCTGCTGCTGCCACCCGGAAACCTGCTGATCGGCGGGATCGCCGCCGTGGTGCTGCCCTGGCCACGGCGCGCGAGGCGGGCCATCCACTGGCTCGGGCGCGCGGCGCTGGTGCTGGTCCTGATCATGGCGCTGCCGATCGTGCCGACGCTTATGGAGATCGCGCTGCAGAGCCGGCTGCGCCTCGAGCCGCCGGCCCGGGATCCGCCGCGCGCCATCGTGATCCTCAGCGCCGAGGTGCGGGCGAGCGCGCCCGGCGCGCTGGAACCGGCAGCGAGCGTGGGTCCGGTCACGCTGCAGCGGGTCGAAGCGGGTGCCCGCCTGGCGCGCCGGACGGGCCTGCCCATCCTGGTGACCGGGGGCGTCGTGCTGCCAGGCACGCCGCCTGTCGGCGCGCTGATGGCGCGGGAGCTGCGCACGAGCTTCGGCCTTCCGGCGCGTTGGATCGAGAACCGCTCGAAGAGCACCTGGCAGAACGCGGCGTTGTCGGCGCCGCTGCTGCTCGCGGCCCGAATCCACTCGATCTACCTGGTCACCGACGCCGGCCACATGCCCCGCGCCATCATCGCCTTCCGGCATGCGGGGATCGTGGCGACGGCCGCCCCGGTGCGGCTCGCCGTGCTGCCGCGCCACCTCCTCGCGGCGCTGATCCCCGCCCCCTATGCGCTCGCTCGCTCCGAACTCGAGATCCACGAGGCGGTCGGGCTGCTCTATTACTGGCTGCGGGCAAGGTGGTGAGCGGGCGCACGCGGGCCGGTGTCGAGGAATACGATGACTGGCCGCC
The DNA here is from genome assembly GCA_021847175.1 of Pseudomonadota bacterium. Classification (GTDB taxonomy): domain Bacteria; phylum Pseudomonadota; class Alphaproteobacteria; order Acetobacterales; family Acetobacteraceae; genus JAJXXT01. The sequence goes on along the minus strand of JAJZUI010000226.1, from coordinate 2,696 downwards.
GCTCGCCTCGCTGGTCGCGGCGGGCGGGCGCGCGAGCCTGTTCCTCGGCGCGACGTGGTGGCGGACGATGCTGGAGGCGGGGCTCGCGCCGGGCGAGCGGCCACGTTTCCTCGCGGTCCATCGCGGCGGACGGCCAGAGCTGGCGCTGGCGCTGGTCTCTGGCCCCGGATGCGGCACCACCTCGCTCGCCAATCCCTACACGTGTCTGTGGCGACCGCTGGCAGAGGAGGTCAGCGTTGCCGATGCCGCCGCGATCGGCCGCGTGCTACGGCGCGAGGGGCTGGTTCGGCTCGATGCGATCCCCGCGGAGTGGCCGGGCCTGGCCGCCTTTGCCGCGGGGCTGCGCGAAGCCGGTCTCACGGTGCGGCGCTACCGGCACTTCGCCAACTGGCACGAGGAACTGGGCGGGCGGAACTGGGAAGCATATCTCGCGGCGCGCCCTGGGGCGCTGCGCTCGACTCTGCGCCGGCGCGGACGCAAGGCAACGTTCGCGCTCGACGTGGTGACCGAGCCAGGTGCCGCGCTCGAGACGGCGATCGCGGACTACGAGGCGATCTACGCGCGCAGCTGGAAGGAGCCCGAGCCGTTCCCCGCGTTCAACCCGACGCTGATGCGCAACCTCGCCGCCGAGGGACTGCTGCGGCTCGGCCTGTTGCGCGACGGCGCGCGGCCGGTGGCCGCCCAGCTCTGGGCCCTGCGCGCCGACTACCGGCACGCGACGGTGCTGAAGCTCGCGCATGACGAGCGCGACCGCGCGGCCTCGCCGGGATCGTTGCTGACGGAGGCGATGCTGCGGCGGCTGATCCACGAGGAGGGTATAGCGAGCTTCGACTTCGGCCGCGGCGACGACGCCTACAAGCGGCTCTGGACCAGCGAGCGGCGCGAGCGCGTGGGGTTGTTGGTGGCCGACTGGCGGCATCCCAGGGGCCTTGCCGCGTTGTTGCGCCATCGTGCGGGCAGGGTGCGCGCGGGGCTGCGCGTGCTATATGCGCGATCGCCATCCGCGAAACCGCCCGAACCAGGAGACGCACCGTGATCCTCCCCCGCCTCGCGCTCGCCGCCGCCCTGGCCCTTACCGCGATGCCCGCCGTGGCGGCGACCCTGGTCGTCGGACCAGGCCAGACCTACAAGCTGCCCTCGCAGGCGATCGCCGCGGCCAAGCCCGGCGACACGGTGCAGATCCTCCCCGGCGACTATGTCGATTGCGCAATGGTACGGCAGAATGACATCACGATCGAGGGCAAGGGCTCGGCCAAGGCGGTCATCATGTCCGACAGGACCTGCGCGGGCAAAGCCATCCTGGTGATCGACGGCAACAACGTCATGGTGCGCAACATGACGCTCGCGCGCGCCGCGGTACCGGACCGGAACGGCGCAGGCATCCGCGCGGAAGGCGGCAATCTCACGATCGACGGCGTGCGGTTCATCAACAACGAGAATGGAATTCTCGCCGCCGACAACCCGAATGCGACGATCACTATCCGCAACAGCTACTTCGACCGCAACGGCGTCTGCTATCGCAGCTGCGCGCACGGGATCTATATCGGCGATATCAAGAAGCTCCTCGTGGAGCACAGCATCTTCTTCGACACACACCAGGGCCACGACATCAAGTCGCGCGCTATCGACACCGAGATCATCGACACCACGATCGAGGACGGCCCTCATGGTACGTCCAGCTACCTGATCGACATCCCCAATGGCGGTGGCCTGCTCGTCCAGGGATGCACGATGGAGAAAGGCCCGAAGGCTGAGAATCACACGACGGCGATCAGCATCGGCGAGGAAGGGGTGACGCACATCAGCCGGCGGTTCATCATCAAGGACAACACCTTCACCAACGACATGCCGTATCCGACGTATTTCGTGAACAACATAACGCGCGGCGAGGCGATACTGACGGGCAACAAATTTAAGGGCCGCGTGACGCCGCTGGCCGGCCTCGGCAAGGTCCTGCCCTGAGCGGACGCTTCAACGCGCCTCCGACAAAGCCGGTCTGAAACCCAAGGCCCGGACGCGATCGGAGGCGGGCACGGATTGCTGCGTGGCGCGGCGCACATATTCACTGAGGCACGCGCCCAGCGCGAAAGTGTACCAGTAGAATGGCTGGAAGCCGATGTCGATGAAGCTCGAGCCCGGCACAAGCACGATCAAGCCTACTCCAAGCAGCTTCGCGAGATCTTCGCACCAGAGCAGATCGGGGTTACCCCGGCACCGACGCGCCGTTCGCCTCAATGAAAGCCACGTCCCGACCACCAACGTGACAAAAATGGCAAGGCCCGGGTAACCCTGCTCGCCGAGCATTTCCATGAAGGAATTGTGGAAGGCCAGGCCGTGGATCACGTACGCGGGCTGGCTGGGGTCGAGTTGCGGTACGTGGACGACATCAACGTAAAATGTGTTGAACCCGCCACCGAGCGGATGCGACTCCGCGAACCGTAACGTCCATTTCCACACCTCGATCCGGTTCATCGCCGAGGTGTTCTGCTGATAATGGGTAATAGTGTCCATACGCGCCTTCCATGACTTCGGCGCGAAGAGCGCGAGGCCGACCGCCACCGGAATTATGGCAAGGATGGTGACGAGCTTCCGCCGCGACTGCATGAACGCCACGGCCCCAAGCACCGCCATGGCGACCAGCCCGGTGCGCGCGAACGTCCCGACACAGGTGACAAGATACATGATGACGAGACCGA
>JAJZUI010000225.1 GCA_021847175.1 Pseudomonadota bacterium | reverse complement strand
ATCCCCGCCGCCCGCGAGACCTGCCGCGCCCTGCAACCATGAGCCGGACCGTGAACACTACCGACGCCCCCGAGTCCTCGCCCGGCGCCGCGGGCGTACGCCATCTCGGCGATTTCCGCACCAGCCCGCGGGTGCTTCTGATCGCGGCGATCGCCGTCGTCGTCGGCGTCGCGGGCCTGCTCTGCGGCGTCGTTCTGCTGAAACTGATCGGGCTTGCCACCAACCTCGCCTATTTCGGCCGTGTCGCGACGACGATGCCGGACCTCGCGCGCTCCCCGCTCGGCGTCTTCGCTGTCCTCGTACCGGTCGCGGGCGCGTTCGTGATCGGCCTGATGGCCCGTTACGGCAGCGACAGGATCCGCGGCCACGGCATCCCGGAGGCGCTGGAGGCGATCCTGCTCGGCCGCTCGCGCATTTCACTCAAAGTCGCGATCCTAAAGCCGCTGTCCTCGGCGATCTCCATTGGGACCGGCGGGCCTTTTGGCGCCGAGGGCCCGATCATCATGACGGGAGGCGCAGTGGGCTCGCTGCTCGCGCAGCTTCTTCCCGTCACCGACACCGAGCGCAAGACCCTGCTCGTCGCCGGTGCCGCCGCCGGCATGACCGCCGTGTTTGGCACACCGATCGCGGCGGTGCTGCTCGCGGTCGAGCTGCTGCTGTTCGAGTGGTCGCCGCGCAGCTTCATCCCCGTGGCCGCCGCAGCGATCACGGCGGAGGTCGGGCGCAACGCGCTCGGCATGCCAAACCCGCTGTTTCCGTTCACCGGCGGCATGCCGGTCTCGGTCATCGCGGTGTTGCTCTGGTGTCTGGTCGGCCTCGGCGCCGGGCTGCTCTCCGGCCTGCTCACCCGTCTTGTCTATGCCTGCGAGGATTTCTTCGAGAAGCTTCCGATCCACTGGATGTGGTGGCCAGTCTTCGGCGGCGCTGTGGTCGGCGTGGGCGGGCTCATCGATCCGCGCGCGCTCGGCGTCGGCTATCCGGAAATCGGCCTCATGCTCCATGGTGGCATCCTGCCCGCCTCGGCGCTGCTGCTGCTCACCGTAAAGGGCGTTATTTGGGGCGTGGCGCTGGGCTCCGGTACCTCGGGCGGCGTGCTGGCGCCACTGCTCATCATCGGGGGCGCGCTGGGCGCCGCGGCAGCCCCCTTGCTGCCGGCCGCGAGCCCCGGCTTCTGGCCGCTGCTCGCGATGTGCGCGACCATGGGCGGCACCATGCGCTCGCCGTTGACGGCCACGTTCTTCGCCGTCGAGCTCACCGGCAACACGCATGTGCTGCTGCCGCTGATCGCCGCCTGCGCCACCGCGCACCTGGTGACGGTGCTGCTGATGCGCCGGTCCATCCTTACGGAAAAAGTTGCGCGCCGCGGCCATCATCTGGAGCGCGAATACCGCGTCGATCCCTTCACCATCACCAAGGTCGCCGACATCATGGTGACGGAGGTGGAGACCCTGCCCGCGACGATGACGCTGCACCAAGCAGCCGCCGTCCTCACCAACCCCGCGACGCGGCATCCAAGCTTCCCGGTTCTGGGCGAGGCAGGCAGGCCGCTGGGCATCGTCGATCCGCCGCTGGTCCTGGCCTGGCGTCGCACCGGCGAGCACCGGCACACCACACTGGGCGAGTTGCTCGCCCGACACCGGCCGAGCCTCGCCTATCCGGACGAATACGCGGACGTGCTCGCCGAGCGTATGATGCGCCTCAACACCGCGCATCTGCCGGTGGTCTCGCACGAGGACGGAAGGCTCGTCGGCTATGTGAGCTGGCGCGACCTGATGACCGTGCGCGCACACGCGCGACGGCAGGAGGAGGCCCGCGCGGTTTTCTACCGCATGCGCTGGCGCCCGGGTATGTCGGCGCAGCCGATACGTGCGCGAACGGACTGCGCAAATTCCAAGGATTTGTGCTGACTGGCCGTTTGACCGGGTGGATCGGCTTTCGCCGCCGGGAAGCTGGACCGCTGCAGTCCGGTATGGCATCTATCCGCCCCGCATGACGCAGCAAGTGAAGACATTCCTGGACCTAGCCGGCCCGCGCCTGTGGCGCGGCCGGCTGAACGCATTGCGGGCCCGCGCCGCCTCCGGGCGGGAGGGGCGCCACCTGGTCACCCGCCACGCGATCGAGTTCACGCTCGGCCGACTCGCCGACGGCGACGCGCCGCGCCCGCACGAGCGTCCGATCGCGGCATTGGCCGCGGATGCCGTTGCCCTGGTCCGCTCCATGCCGGCGGGGGCGCGCGAACGGCTGCGCGAGCGCGTGCGTGAGTGCCTGGATGGCGACGCGACGCTGGTACCGCTGTTCCATTTGCTGCGTACGGCCGCCCTGCAGCGCGCCCGCGGCTTCACGGTCCGCTTCGCGGGGCTGGAGGGCGAGCGCCACGACTTGCTGATCGCGCGCGATGGAATGGAGGCGGAAATTGTCTGCGACGTCGTCTCCGCCGAGGAGGGGCGCGACGTGCATCGCGGCGCGTGGGTACGGCTGGTGGACCAGGTTGATCCAGACCTGCAGACCTGGCTCGCCGCGCATCCCGGCCGCTATCTGCTAAAGCTCACCCTGCCGCAGGGACTGCGCGCGGCGGACACCTCGCTTCCGGCGCTGCACGCACGCATTCGCCAGATGCTGGCCACCCAGCGCCGCAGCGACCATGACGAGGCGGTGGTGCTGCGCCTCGACCCGCTGATGCTCGCGGCGAGCCAGGCGGACGAGCCTGGGTTGCTCCGTTCCGTGCGCGAGGCGTTCGGCGAACAGGCGCATCTGGCACTGACCAACGCGGGCGGCAGCGTGATGGTGATGGCGGCGCGCGCCGGACGCGAGGACGAGATCGCCGCGGCGATCCACCGCCGGCTCGCAGCCCTGGCGCCGGCCCGGCTTTCGGGCACGCGGCCCGGCATCCTCGCGGTGCTCGTGGAGGACACCGACGCACGGGAATGGCGCGGGCTGCGCGAGCGGCTGGAGCTCGAGGGCGAGGCGCGGCAGTTCCTGACGCGGCCGGAGGCGCGCGCGGTGGTCGCGGTTTCCTGCTGCTCAAGGCTCGAACTCTTTGCCGCAGCCGGCGCGGCGCCGGAGGGCGAGTTGCGCTTCCGCAACCCCGGCCACCCGGCGGCCAAGGCCGCGGCGCTCGCGCCCTCGATCCTCTCCTCGATCTGACGCGACACTTGGCCGGCGCTTGTTGGCGGTGCCGCCGCGCACACGCTATGTCTCGCCCATGCGCGTCACCCTGCCGCCGCAAAGCCGCGTCGTGAAGCGCTTCCTGCCGCGCTCCCTGCTCGGCCGGTCGCTGCTCATCATCCTGGCGCCCCTGGTGCTGGTGCTGGCGATCGCGCTGCAGATCTACTACGGCAGCCACCTGGTACTGATCTCGCGCCGCTTCGCCAGCTCGGTCGCGGGCGAGGTGGCGCTGCTCAGCGATCTCTGGGAGCGCTCACCTTCCCCGGCCGCGCGGGCGCACCTGCTCAACCTCGCCTGGCAACAATTCGAGCTGCGTATTGACGCTACCAGCGCAGCGGTGCTGCCGGCGGAGCGCAAGCCGTTCTTCGTGGGGCCGGTTGCCCGGGCGCTGGACGAAGCGCTCGCGAGCCAGCTCAGCGAGCCCTATTCGCTCGACTGGCGAACCGATCCGCAATCGGTGCTGATCAGCGTGCGGGTTCCGAACGGCGTGCTGTCCTTCGCGGTGCCGCGCAAGCGGCTCTACCCCGGCACGATCCTTGTCTTCGTTGTCTGGCTGGTCGGCTCCAGCGCGCTGCTGTTCACCATCGCAGCCCTGTTCATGCGCAACCAGGTGCGCGCGATCCGCCGCCTCGCGGTCGCCGCCGAGGCGTTCGGCAAGGGGCGCGACGCGGAGCCGATCCACCCGGAGGGCGCGGCCGAGGTGCGCGCCGCGGCCATCGCGTTCAACCGCATGCAGGCGCGCATCACCCGCTTCGTGGCGCAGCGCACGGAGATGCTGGCTGGCGTCTCGCACGATCTGCGCACGCCGCTCACGCGCCTCCGCCTCGGCCTTGCAGTGCTGCCGGTGAGCGAGGCGGCGAAGGCGGAGGTCGCCGACATGGAGGCGGACGTCGCCGAGATGGAGCGCATGATCGCGGGCTATCTCGCCTTCGCGCGCGGCGAGGGAGCGGAGGCGGCGCGGCCGACGGATCTCGATGCGCTGCTCGCCGACGTCGCGGAGCGGGCGCGCCGCGGCTTCCCCGCGATCGACTACGAGAGCAAGGGACCGGCCATCGTCGCCCTGCGGCCAGACGCGATGACGCGCGCGATCACAAACCTGGTGGACAACGCCACGCGCCAGGCGCGCCACGTGGTGCTCGCCATCCTCAAGCGCGACGAGGCAACGGTAGAGATCGCGGTGGACGACGATGGGCCGGGCATCGCGCCGGAGCAGCACGAGACGATGTTCCGCCCGTTCGCGAGCGGCACCGGCGGCACCGGGCTCGGGCTCGCGATCACCCGCGACATCGTGCACGCGCACGGCGGCGAGGTGACGCTGGAGACGAGCCCCATGGGCGGCCTGCGCGCGCGCATCGCGCTGCCGGTGTAGCCGCCCACCGGTCCGCGCTGCTCAGACGGCCCGCCAGCTCCGCCTCAAAGCATCGCCAGGGCCTGCTTGCGCCTGGGCGGCGGGAAGCCGGCGTCGATGGCCGCGAGATCCTCCGCCTTCAGCCGCAACGCCGCCGCCGCCGCGTTCGCCTTCACATGCGCGAGCGACGATGCCTTCGGAATCGCAATGACGTTGCCGGATCGTATCGACCAGGCCAGAGCCACCTGCGCCGGCGTCGCGCCATGCCGGGCCGCGACCGTCGCGAGCGCCTTGGCGCGCAGCAGCTTCCCCGCCTGTCCGAGCGGCGTGTAGGCCATCATGGGCACACGACGCTGCCATTGCCACGCCATGAGATCGAACTCGATGCCGCGGTGCTCGGGGTTGTAGAGCACCTGGTTGGTGGCGCAGCCGCCGCCGCCGGCGTGCCACAGCTCCTCCATGTCGGCGACATCGAAATTCGACACGCCCCAGGAGCGGATCTTCCCCGCCGCCAGCAGCGCGTCCATGCCGGCGACAGTCTCCGCGAGCGGAACGGAGCCGCGCCAATGGAGCAGGTAGAGGTCGATCCGGTCGGTGCCGAGCCGGGCGAGGCTGCGCTCGCAGGCGGCGATGCAGCCCTGGCGCGAGGCGTTCTGCGGATAGACCTTGGAGACCAGGAATACCTCGTCCCGCCGCCCGGCGATGGCCTGCCCCACCACGCGCTCGGCGCCGCCGTCCGCATACATCTCCGCCGTGTCGATGAGCGCGAGGCCGACGTCGAGCCCGACGCGCAGGGCAGCGGCCTCTGCCTCCGCCTCCGTTCCCCGCTCGCCCATGTACCAGGTGCCCTGCCCAAGTGCCGGCACCTCCGCGCCGCCGGGCAGCCGGACTCGCGGTATCACCTCGCCAGCGCCTCCGCCTTCTCCATGCAGCGGAGGAAATTGCCGCCCCAGAGCAGCGCGATCGCCGCCTGGTCGTAGCCGCGTGCGAGCAGCGCCTCCGTCACGTTCGCGCTGTCGCCGATATGCCGCCAGCCGACGAAGCCGCCACCGCCGTCGAAATCCGAGGAGATGCCGACATGCTCGATCCCGATGCGCTTCACCGCGTAGTCCACGTGGTCGCAGAAATCCGCGAGCGTCACCGTCTCCGCCGTGCCGCCGGCCTTCAGGAAAGTGGGTACGGCGGTGATCTGCACCACACCGCCGCAGTCGCGCAGCGCGTCGAGCTGCTCGTCGTCGACGTTGCGCACGTGCTCGCACAGCGCGCGGATGCACGAATGGGTCGAGACCACCGGGGACTTCGACAGTGCAGCGGTCTGCAGCATCGTCGCCTTCGACGTATGCGCGATGTCGGCGAGCATGCCGACGCGGTTGAGGATCGCGACCGCGTCGCGCCCCAGGGCCGAAAGCCCGCCATATTCGGCCGAGCCGTCGCCGAGATCGGCGCGGGGAATGGCGGAATCCGCCAGCGCATTGTGTCCGTTATGGGTGATGGTGAGGTAGGTGGCGCCCATGGCGCGCAACTCGGCGAGGCGCTCCGGCTGCTCGCCCACCGCGTAGCCGTTCTCCACCGCGGGAACGATGGCGATGTGGCCGGTGGCGCGCGCAGCGCGGATCTCGCGGCTGTTGCGGCAGATCACGGCGCCGTCGCGCCCGAGGCCGCCGATGACGCCGAGCATGCTCGTCGCGCGCTCCCATGCGGCCGCGTGGCCGGCCTCGTCGCGCTTGCCCTGGGGGACGTAGGCAGCGAGGAAGGCCGCGCCCACACCGCCGTCGCGCAGCTTCGGCAGGTCCACATGGCGCGGGCCGGGGGAGAAGAAGTCCGGGCCCGTGG
>JAJZUI010000224.1 GCA_021847175.1 Pseudomonadota bacterium | reverse complement strand
GCCGCCGTCCGCGCCGGGCTGGTGGAGATGGGCCTGGTCGAGGGCTCGGTGTCCGACCCCCTGCTCGAAGCCGTGCCGCTCGCCCGCGACCAGCTCCTCCTCGTCGTGCCGCCCGGCCACAAGCTTGCGACCGCCCCGCACGTCACGCCGCGCGACCTGCGCGCCTGCGAGTGGGTGCTGCGCGAACCTGGCTCCGGCACCCGCTCCGCCTTCGAGGCGGCACTCACGCGCCTCGGCATCGCGCCCGCCTCGCTGCGCGTGGTGCAGGAACTGCCGGGCAACGAGACCGTGCGCGCCGCGGTCGAGGCCGGGATGGGCGTCGCGGTTCTTTCCGCCTCCGTCGTCGCCCCGTCGCTGGAGGCCGGGTTGCTCGTGCGCGCGGCGCTGGACCTGCCGTCGCGCCAGTTCCAGGCCCTGCGCCTGCGCGAACGGCGCGGCAGCCGCGCGGCCGAGGCGCTGCTCGCGCTGATGACCGGAAAAACGCGGGCGCGCTGACCGTCGCCGGCCAGCGCCGGGCGCTCTGATCAGGCGTGGTGCCGCGCTACCCGATCGACAGCACGTGGATCAGCAGCAGGCTGATCGCGCCGAGCAGCGCCAGCGAGCCGACCACCGCCGCTGTCACCCGCGGTCCCGCCGCCGCGACGCGCCGGATGTCCGTCTCCACCCCGAGTGCCGCCATCGAAACGATGGTGAGCGCGGTCGAGAGCCATCCCGCCGGGCCCAGCACGAACTGCGGCACCAGCCCCGCCGTGCGCAGCGCCGCAAGCCCCAGGAAGCCTACGATGAACCACGGCACCAGCCGGTGGATCGCCAGCTTGCCCGGCGCTGGCCGGTCGCCCGCCGTCAGGTGCGGCGCCGGCTCGTCCGTCTCCTCGCGCAGCCGCGCGGTCAGCGTCGACAGCGCCAGCACCACGGGGCCGAGCATCATCACCCGCACCAGCTTCACCAGCGTGCCGAGCTGCAGCGCCGCGGCGCCCATCGGCGCGGTCGCCGCCAGCACCTGCGGCACCGCATAGATCGTCAGCCCCGCCAGCACGCCATACTGCGGCAGCGACAGATGCAGCGGCGCGAACAGCAGCGGCAGGCCGAGCACCACACCCACGCCCATCACCGCGGTGAACCCGATGGAGGCCGAAATGTCCTCTCCATCGGCGCCGATCACCGGCGCCACCGCCGCGATCGCCGAGTTGCCGCAGATCGAGTTGCCGCAGGCGACCAGAAGCGCCATGCGCGAGGGCAGGCCCAGCAGCCGCCCGAGCCCGTAGCTCGCCGCGATCGCCAGCGCCACGGTCGCCGCGATGCCGAGCAGCAGCGGCAACCCGATCGCCGCGATGCTGGCGGCACTCACCGAGGCGCCGAGTAGCAGCACCGCGACTTCCAGCAGGAACTTCGCGCTGGTCTTGACCCCCGGCATGAACCGCGGTCCCGGCGTCCAGAACGTGCGCAGCGCCGCCCCGATCAGGATCGCGAGCACAAGCGCCTCCAGCGGCGCGCGCCCGAGCGCGTTCTCCTCGACGCGCTGGAGCGCGTAGCCCGCGATCGAGATCAGCACGCAAAGAACGACCCCCGGCAGGACCGAGGTGAAACGACGCAGGACAGGCATGGGTGGCTCCGCTTTCGCTGCCGCGCTATGTCGTCCCTCGCGCCCCGGCGCTCCAACGCAAACAGGCGCTTGGACCGATCGGTCCGCACGATCGGTCGGGCTGGCGCCGCGCGCCGAACGGCGCGATGCTCGCGGCACGGAATCACGCAGAAACACGAAAGCGCGCACATGAACTACGACCCGCCCCGCCACGTCACCCAGCATTGGTCGCTCGCCAAGCCCGCCGCCACCGGCAAGCGCGGCATCGTGGTCTCGCAGGCGCGCGACGCAGCGGAGGCCGGCCGCGCCATCCTCGATGCCGGCGGCAACGCCATCGACGCCGCGGTCGGCACGGCGCTCGCGCTGGCCAGCGCCGAGCCGTGGAACTCGGGCCTCGGCGGCATCGGCTTTGCCCTCGTCCACCGTGCCGGCGAGCGCGCGGCCGAGGTGGTGGATTTCGGCCCCGTCGCCCCCGCCGGGCTCTCGCCTTCCGCCTTCCGCCTTACCGGCCGCATGACCGCGGACCTGTTCGCCTGGCCGGAAGTGGAGGGCGACGCCAACATCCACGGCCCGCTTTCGTTCGCCATTCCCTCCGCGCCCGCGGGCTACGAGCTGATGCACCGGCGGTGGGGCAAGCTGCCGCTCGCCGACGTGATGGCTCCCGCCGTGGCGCTGGCCGAGCGCGGCCTGCCCAAGGACTGGTTCACCACCATCAAGATCGCCTCCGCCGCCTCGGTGCTGCGCCGTTACGCCGAGAGCGCCCGCGTCTACCTGCCGGACGGCCTGCCGCCCGTTCCGCCCTACCAGGGTTCGCCCGGCTTCCTCCGCCAGGGCCGCCTGCCGGAGACGCTGGCCCAGCTCCGCCGCGCCGGCCTGCGCGACTTCTACGATGGCGAGGTCGCCGCCACGCTGGCCGCCGACGTCAAGGCACTCGGCGGCGTCATCACCGCGGACGACCTCCGGGGCTGTGAGGCCCGTATCCTTCCCGCGACGCCGGTGCCCTGGCGCAACGGCCGCACCGTGCAGGTCGCGACCGGCCTCACCGCCGGCCCCACCCTCGCGCACGTGCTGGACCTCATGCGCAACGCCTCATGGGGGAAGGCGCCGGATGCGGCCTGGTACGCCGCGCTCGCCGCCGCGATGAAGGCCGCCTACGAGGCCCGCCTCGCCGGCATGGGCGAGACCGAACCCCGGGCCGCGGAAAGCTGCACCACCCATCTCACCGTCCGCGACGCCGAGGGCACGATGGTCGCGATGACCACCACGCTGCTCTCGTCCATGGGCAGCCGCGTCGTGCTGCCGGGCACCGGCGTGCTGATGAACAACGGCGTAATGTGGTTCGATCCTCGCCCTGGCCAGCCCAACTCCATCGCGCCGGGCAAGCGCCCGCTCACCAACATGTGCCCGATCGTGGTGGCAAAGGACGGCGCCCCGGAGCTTGCCGCCGGCGCCTCGGGCGGGCGGCGCATCCTCGCCTCGATCGCGCAGATGCTGGCCTTCGTCGCCGATTTTGCCATGACGCCGGAGCAGGCGGCCCACACGCCGCGCATCGACGTCTCGGGGACCGATACCGTCACCGCCGACCTGCGCCTGGCGCCGGACGTGCTCGCGGCGCTCGCGGCGCAGGGTCCGGTCGAGCTGGTGGAACCCGCCGTCTCGCCCGTCAATTTCGCCAACCCCAACGTCATTGCCCGCCTGGCGGACGGCCGCTGGATGGGGATCAGCGATGCGTATTCGCCCTGGTCGGCCGCCCTCGCGCAAGCTTGACCCGCTTCCAGCGGCGGCCTAGACCGCGCCCCACTGCCGGGAACGTGGACGCGGGAGATCGCGCCCCGCCCGCACGCGCGCTGTGTGCGGGCCTACCGGTGCAACAAGCGGCATTCCAGTCGGATGCCCGGAACACGAAGGATCCCGCGCATGACCAAGCGCGTCGAAAGCAAATTCAAGATCAACCGCCGCCTCGGCGTGAATCTCTGGGGCCGCGCCAAGTCCCCGCTCTCCAAGCGCGACTACGGCCCCGGCCAGCACGGCCAGCGCCGCAAGAACAAGCCTACGGACTTCGGCGTGCAGCTGATGGCCAAGCAGAAGCTCAAGGGCTACTACGGCAACATCGGCGAGAAACAGTTCCGCAAGTATTACGAAGAGGCCGTGCGCCGTAAGGGCGACACCTCCGAGAACCTCATCGAGCTGCTGGAGCGCCGGCTGGACGCGGTGGTGTATCGCATGAAGTTCGCGATGACGCCGTTTGCCTCCCGCCAGTTCGTCAGCCACGGCCACATCCTGATCAACGGCAAGCGGGTCAACATCCCCTCCTACCTCGTGCGCGACAACGACATCGTCGAAGTCAAGGAATCGAGCAAGCAGCTCGCCATCGTGCTCGACGCCGCCCAGGCCGGGGAGCGCGACGTGCCGGAATATCTCGAGGTCGATCACCGTGCCATGAAGGGCCGTTTCGCCCGCGCGCCAAAGCTCTCGGACGTGCCCTACCCGGTGCAGATGGAGCCGAACCTGGTGGTCGAGTTCTACTCGCGCTGACCGAGGCGCTGCGATGATCGTCGTGTCGGAGATACGCCAATGTTAGTCGAAGTCACGCGCGGCCCCGCCGTGGAAAGCCGCCACGCCATCGACGCCGCTGTCGTGGACGCCGACGGCGGTCTCGTCTGGTCCTCGGGCGACCCCGATTCCGCGGTGTTCCCCCGCTCGGCCGTCAAGTCGATGCTGGCGTTGCCGATGGTAGAATCCGGCGTGCCGGAGCGGCTCGGCCTCACCGAGGCCGAGATCGCGCTCGCCTGCTCGTCGCACGCCGGCGAGGAGGTCCACACCAGGGCCGCGGCTTCCATGCTCGCTAAGGCCGGACGCGACCTCACCTGCCTCGCCTGCGGCATCCACTGGCCGAGCAACGAGGACGCGGCGCACGCCCTCGCCGCCGCCGGCCAGAAGCCCACGGCGCTGCACAACAACTGCTCGGGCAAGCACTCGGGCTTCATCTGCCTCGCCTGCGACCGCGGCCTCGATCCCGCGGGCTACGAGAAGCCGGACCACCCCGCGATGCGTGAGATCACCGCCGCACTCGCCGCGATGACCGGTGCCGTGCTCGACGAGCGTAACCGCGGCGTCGATGGCTGCTCGATCCCGACCTTCGCCATCCCGCTGCGCGCTCAGGCGCTCGGCTTCGCGCGCGTGGGCACGGGCGCCGGCCAGGCTCCCGCGCGTGCCGCGGCGCTCGCCCGCATCCGCGCCGCGGTCGCCGCCAATCCGCTGATGGTTGCTGGCACCGGCAAGTTCGACACCGACATCATGAAGGCGATGGGCACGCGCATCTTCAGCAAGGGGGGTGCCGAGGGCGTGCACGCGATGGCGCTGCCCGAGAAGGGGCTCGGCATCGTGGTGAAGGCCCGTGACGGCGCCGGCCGCGCCGGATGCGTTGCCATCGCGACGCTCGCCGCGCGCTTCCTCGGCGATGCCGACGACAGGCTCTCCCCATTCATGCGTCCGACCCTGCGCAACTGGCGCGGCATCGAGGTCGGGCAGATGCGCGTGGCTGCCTGAACCGATACGGCGCCGGCGCGGCATCGTCGCGCCGGCTCGTACCGCGTCACGAACCGGCCCTATAACGAACCCTGGTCGTATCATTCCGCGACGCGCCCTTCGCGCGACTGCCAGCCTTACCCGCGGCCCGGCTGCGGATCATTCCTGCCTTGCACCTTGCCGTTCCCTGAGTATCGTGGCGCCACCCGCGGAGCCGTAGCCGGCCGCGGACCATAATCGGGGGATTTCAAATGCGATCGATGATCTGGGCGGCCGCCGCCGCGCTGGTGCTCACCGCACCGCTGGCGCGCGCGGAGACCGTCTTCAAATGGGCCAATGACGGCGACGTGCGGGCGCTCGACCCGTACACGCTTGACGAGACCGTCCAGAACTCCTTCCTGCAGAACATCTACGAACCGCTGGTTCGGCGCAGCAAGACGCTGGGCCTCGAGCCGGGCCTGGCGACCTCGTGGAAGCTGGTCAACCCTACCACCTGGCAGTTCACGCTGCGCCAGGGGGTGAAGTGGCAGGACGGCACGCCCTTCACCGTGGACGACGTGCTGTTCTCGATCCAGCGCATCAAATCCAAGACCTCCTCGACCTCGGAGAATGTCTCGACGGTCAAGGAGGTGAAGAAGGTCGACGATCACACTGTCGATTTCATCACCACGGTGCCCGACCCGCTGCTGCCGTCGGAATTGACCAACGTCGACATGCTGCCGAAGGCGTGGATGACGGCGCACGGCGCCGCGGAACCCGCCATCGTCGGCAAGAACTCCAACTACGCGCTGATGCACACCATGGGCACCGGCCCCTATGAGCTCGTCTCGCGCGAGCCGGACCGCAAGACGGTGATCAAGCGCAACCCCGGCTGGTGGGGCAAGCTTGACGGCAACGTCGATCGCGTCGAGTTCAACGTCATCTCCAACGCTCCGACGCGCGTTGCTGCCCTGCTCTCGGGCGAGATGGACATGATCTACTCGGTGCCGCCGCAGGACATGGCGCGCATCGCCCATTCGCCTGGCGTGAAGCTGCTGATCACGCCGGAGCTGCGCACCATTTATTTCGGCTTCGACGTGAGCCGCCCGCAACTCCTGCACTCCAACGTCAAGGGCAAGAACCCGTTCAAGGACATCCGCGTCCGTGAGGCCTTCGCCAAGGCGATCGACGAGAACGCGATCGTCCGCTCGGTGATGCAGGGCCAGGCCCGTGCCACCTGGGAGATGATGGGTCCGGGTGTGAATG
>JAJZUI010000223.1 GCA_021847175.1 Pseudomonadota bacterium | reverse complement strand
CCGCTTCAGGTCGAGCCCGCCCATCCAGTCCACCCGCGTGCAGATCTCGATCGCCCGCACCCCCGGAAACCGCGCCATGATCGGCGGGTGGTGCGCGAGGTAGTACTCAAGCCACGCCTGCTCGTCCTCGGCCCGCCCCTCATAGGCCACCAGGTACGTGCACGCCGCCGCTGCGCGTGCCTCCGGCACCGGGAACCGCCGCGCCACCATCGCCTGCTGCGTTGTCCCCGCCGGCAGCATCGCCGCCAGCCCCCGCAACGTCCCACCCGGAGCCACCGCCGCCTCCAGCGCCTCGATCGAGGCAAAATCCAGCTCCAGCGCCACCGCCGGCGGCGCCCCGTCGTCGAGATACGGGTCGGAACCGCGCGCCGGCGTGTGCACCAGCCCCGCCGCGAGCTCCGGCGCCGACGCCGCCATCCGCGCGATCTCCTCCACCGGCGTCACCAGCTCCACCCCCGGCGGCGCCACCACGATATAACGAAACAATCCGCACCTCCCTGGACATCCGCCCGCGCGCCACGAACACTCCGCCGCATGCACGACAGCGCGCAAGAGGGCCGGGCCGAAGGGGAGGGGGCATGACCCGCCGGCACGAGGCCGCGGAGCCCGAGTTCCTCCGCCAGGTCGGCGAGACGCTGCGCACCCTGCGCGCCCGCCGCGGCATGACCCGCAAGGCACTCGCCGAGCAGTCCGGTGTCTCGGAGCGCTACATCGCGCAGATGGAGGCCGGCGCCGGCAACGCCTCCCTCCTCGTCGCCCGCGCGCTCACCGCCGCGCTCGGCGTCTCCCTCACCGATCTCCTCGCCCCGCGCGAGGCGGAACACGCGCTGGCCGAGGGCCTCCTCGGCGGCCTGCTCGCCCGCCTCTCCCCGCGCGAGCGCCACGAGGCCGGCGCGCTGCTCGCCGCCCGCTTCGGCGCCGGCGCCGCCAGCCTGCGCCACGCCCGCATCGCGCTGATCGGCCTGCGCGGCGCCGGCAAGTCCACCCTCGGCCGCCTGCTCGCCCGCCACCGCGGCGTCGCCTTCCACGAGCTCGACCGCGAGATCGAGGCCGAGGCGCGCATGGGCCTCTCCGAACTGTTCGAGCTGCACGGCCAGGCCGGTTTCCGCCGGCTGGAGCGCGCGGTGCTGGAACGCCTGCTCGGCGCCGCCGACCCCTTCGTGCTCGCGACCGGCGGCAGCATCGTCGCCGACCCTGCCACCTTCGCCCTGCTGCTGGAGGGCTGCCGCACCGTCTGGGTCCGCGCCTCGCCGGAGGAGCACATGGCGCGGGTCGTCGCCCAGGGCGACATGCGCCCGATGCAGGACAACCGCGGCGCGATGGCCGACCTGCGCACCATCCTCGCCGCCCGCGAGCCGCTCTACGCCCGCGCGGAGCTCACGCTCGACACCTCGGGCCGCGACGTGGAGGCAAGCTTCGCCGGCCTCCTCCGCCTGCTCGGCGAACCCGGTCCGGCGCCGGGCCGCAGCCAGGGTGCCTGACCCCTCGCGCCCCCGGCCCGCGCACGCCGCCGGCCACCGCACCCGCGTCCTGCTGCCGCTGGCGATGGGGCTGTGGATCCTCTGGGCGTTCGGCTTCCAGACCGTCTATCGCCGCGCCGCCACGGCGCTGGACGGCACCGTCGTCGCCAGCGTGACGGTCCCGGCCGGCGGCGGCCCGCGGCACGGCACGGCGTACCGGCTGCGCGTGCCGGGCGGCGCGGTCGTCGCCTATGACGCCGGGCCCACGGATGCCTCGCTGCCGCGCGACCTCCCGGTCGGAACGGCGCTGCGCAAGCGCCGCTGGCAGCTCGGCTACTGGCGGGACGGGCGCTGGCAGCCATTTCCGGTGCTGCTCTACGCCTGCATCCTGGCGGTGGGGGCGGTCCTGCTCGCGATCGCCGCGCGCAACGCGCTCGCGGCACGGCGCCGCTAGCCGGCGCGCCTGCCCGGCGGCGCATGGCACAAAAAAAGGCCCCGCGGACGAGCCGCGGGGCAAGGATACAGGGAGGCTTCACGTCTGGGAGACGTAGGGTCCAAGGACCCCTTCCCGCCGCGAGGGCGGGAACTCCGGCCACCACGCACCCAGATCCGCGCGATGGCCTCGAACTCGTGGCAAAAACATATGTTGCGCCGCACATCGTTACACCCCCTAAACGCGCCTCTCCGCCATGCCATAAGCGCATGCCCATGTAAGTCTCTGATCAGTAAGACAAATCGAAGGAAAATCGGTTCTGTCGCAAAACCTTTATACGAGCCTTGATGCAGACGCGGCACACCGCCCGTTGCCGCCGCGCCACGCCTCAAAACCGTTCGGCGCCGAACTGTTTTCCGGGCATCCCGCCCCGAAAGCCAAGCCTGATCAGGCCGCTTCCCGGTGCTCCGCCCGCGCCGCGCCCCACACCTCGCGCGCCGCGTCGGCGTTGAGCAGCCCGATCCCGAGACCCACGACCACGTCGGGCCACGCCGTCCGCCACAGCAGCGCCGTCACCGCCCCGGCGCCGATGATCGCCACGTTGGCCAGCACATCGTTGCGCGCCGAGAGGAACGCCGCCCGCGTCAGGCTGCCTGCGTGGTGGCGGTAGCGCGCCAGCATCAGCGCGCAGGCGAGGTTGACCGCGAGCGCCCCCAACCCGGTCAGCGACAGCGCCAGCGGCTCCGGCGCCACCGGCGCCGCGATCTTCCGCCAGGCCGTCCACAGCGTCGCCGCCCCCGGCACCAGCAGGATGCAAGCGAGCGCCATCCCCAGCCGCGCCCGCCCCCGCGCGCCCCAGCCGAGTGCGGCCGCGATCAGCAGGTTGAGCGACGCGTCCTCGAGGAAGTCCACGCTGTCCGCGAACAGCGCCACGGACCCGATCGCCACCGCCACCGCGAACTCCACCCCGAAATACGCCAGGTTCAGCAGCGCCACCACGCGCACCACCGCGCGCAGCCCAGGCCCGCCCGCTTGCGACCGCATGCCGCGACCCCGAAGGGTCGCCACCCCCTACCGCTGCGACAACTGCCCCAGCAGGAAATCCCGGAACACCGCCACCCGCTTCGAGTTCCGCAGTTCCTCGGGATAGACGAAGAACACGTCCACCTTCGGCGAGGCGATGTTGGGCAAAATCTCCACCAGCCCCTGCGAGCCGGGCTCGACATAATCCGGAACCGCAATGATCCCGAGGCCGGATGCCGCCGCCCCCAGCATCGCCTGCATGGAGTTCGCCTCCAGCACCGGCCGGCGCGGGTCGTTGCCCCGCCGCCCCGCCGTCGCCAGCCAGTTGATGTCCGGCACCGGCATCCGGTACTCGCCGAACAGGATCAGCCGGTGCTGGTCGAGGTCCTCCGCCTTGGCCGGCGTCCCGCGGTCCGCCAGGTACTCCTTGCTCGCGCACACGCGCCAGTTGATGGTGAACAGGTGCCGCTGGATCAGGTCCGGCTGCTTCGGCGGGTGCATGCGGATCGCCACATCCGCCTCGCGCATCGCGAGGTCGAGGTCCGAGTCATCGAGGAGCAGCTGCATCGTGACCTCGGGATAGGCCGCGTAGAACAGGTGCAGCCGCGGCGCGAGCCAGGATGAGCCGAACCCCACCGTGGTGGTGAGCTTCAGCTTCCCCGCCGGCTTCTCCTTGCTCTCCGTGAGCAGCGCCTCGGTCATCGCGAGCTTGGCGAACACCTCGCGCACCGTCCGGTTCAGGCTCTCGCCCTGCTCGGTGAGGATCAAGCCACGCGCGTGGCGGTGGAACAGCGGCACCTGCAGCGCCTCCTCCAGCGCCGAGATCTGCCGCGACACCGCCGACTGCGAGAGGTTCAGCGTGTCCCCCGCGTGGGTGAAGCTGCCGGCTTCCGCCACCGCGTGGAACACGCGCAACTTGTCCCAGTCCATCATCGCACGCCCACCCCGCTCCAGGTCCCACCCACACGCATCACGCCGCCATCTCCGCCCCGGCCGAGGCGTGCGCGAGGTATTTCTCCGCCTCCAGCGCCGCCATGCAGCCCGTCCCCGCCGCCGTCACCGCCTGCCGCCACACCCGGTCCTGCACGTCCCCCGCGGCGAACACGCCCGCGACGGAGGTCCGCGTCGTCCCCGGCTCGGTCAGGACATACCCCTCCGCGTCGAGCGCCACCTGGCCCCGGAACGGTTCCGTCACCGGCGTATGCCCGATCGCGACGAACACGCCGTCCGTCGGGTGCACCTCTTCCGCCCCCGTCACCGTATCGCGCAACCGCACGCCCTCCACGGACCGCTCGCCCAGAATCTCCTGGACCGCGCGGTTCCACTTCACCCGCACCTTGGGGCTGGCCAGCAGCCGCTGCTGCAGAATCCGCTCGGCGCGCAGCGAATCCCGCCGGTGCACCAGCACCACCTCGCTCGCATGGTGCGTGAGATAGAGTGCCTCCTCGACCGCGGTGTTGCCGCCGCCCACCACCACCACGCGCTTGCCGCGGAAGAAGAACCCGTCGCACGTGGCACACGCCGAGACCCCGGCGCCCGAAAGCCGCTTCTCGGAGGGCAGGCCGAGCCAGCGCGCCTGCGCACCCGTGGCGATGATCACCGCATCGGCCTCGTAACGGTCCCCGGAATCGCCGATCGCAACGAACGGCCGGCGCGAGAAATCCGTCTTGACGATGAGGTCCTCGGCGATCTGCGTGCCCACGTGCTCCGCTTGCGCCTTCATCTGCTCCATCAGCCACGGGCCCTGCACCGCCTCGGCGAAGCCGGGATAGTTCTCGACGTCGGTGGTGATGGTCAGCTGCCCGCCGGGCTGCAGCCCCGCCACCAGCAGCGGCTCCAGCGCCGCGCGCGCGGCATAGATCGCGGCCGTATACCCGGCCGGCCCGGCGCCGATGATGAGAACCCGAACCCGATGCGTGGTGGACATGAACCTTGAACCTTGGACCTGCGAGTCGACGCCGAGTCCCTGTATGTGCCGATTATGAACCGACGGCGCCGCGAGACAAGCAATCCGTGCATACCAACCCGCCGAGCCCCCTTGCCGGCGCGAGAGCCTGGAATATAATTGCGTAGAAAGGCCCAGACCGATATCCGGCCGAACGCAAACCCTGATCCGTCAACTAACTTCCATCCGGGCCCGCCGTGCCCGAATCGCCCCCAACCGAAAGCGCCCCCGATGAAACCCGGCATGAAACCCGGCCCCGACGAACTGCCGAACCTGGATGCGATCGACCGGCGCATCCTCGCGGAGCTGCAGGGCGACGGGCGCATGACCAACGTGGAACTGGCCAGCAAGGCCGGCATCTCCGCGCCCCCCTGCCTGCGCCGCGTCCGCCGGCTGGAGGAGGCCGGCATCATCCGCGGCTACCATGCGGACACGGACCCCTCACTGCTCGGCTGGCCCATCACCGTCTTCGCCATCGTCGGCCTCGAAAGCCAGAAGGAGGCCGTGCTCTCCGGCTTCGAGAAGCTGGTCGCCGGCTGGCCGGAGGTGCGGGAGTGCCACATGATCCGCGGCGGCGGCGACTTCCTGCTGCGCCTGCTCGCCCGCGACACCGCGCACGAGAACGCGCTCACCCAGCGCCTCACCGGCGCGCCCAACGTCAGCCGCGTGCAGACGCTGCAGACCATCCGCACCAGCCGCTCGCTCGCCGGCGTCCCCTTCGAGAAGAACGGCGGCTGACCGCCGGGCCGTCCGCCATGCCGCCCCTCCCGCGCGTGCCGTCCTGGCTGCTGTCGCTCACGCTGCTGCGCCTGCTCGTCGCCGCCTTCGTGCCGCTCTCGCCGGACGAGGCGTATTACCGCCTCTGGTCCACCGCGCTGGCCCCCGGCTACCTCGACCACCCGCCGATGGTCGCCCTGATGATCCGCGCCGGCACCGCGCTCGCGGGCGACGGCCCGCTCGGCGTGCGCCTCCTCGCGCCGTTCGCCGCCCTGCTCGGCTCGCTCCTGCTGATGGACGCGGTGGACCGCGCCGCCCCCGGCCGGGGCGAGGCAGCGGCGCTGCTGCTCAACTCCACGCTCCTCTTCGGCGCCGGCGCCATCATCGTGACGCCGGACACGCCGCTGCTGCTGTTCTGGACCGCGGCCCTCTGGGCGCTCGCGCGGCTGGAACAGACTTGGGACCGGCGCTGGTGGTTCGCCGCCGGCCTCGCCACCGGCCTCGCCCTGTTCAGCAAGTACACCGCCTTCCTCATCTTCCCCGCGGTCCTCGTCTGGCTCATTGCCGTCCGCCCGCGCGAGCTGCGCCGCTGGGAGCCATGGGCCGGGCTCGCGCTCGCCTTCCTCGTCTTCGCGCCGGACATCGCCTGGAACGCCGCGCACCATTGGGTCAGCTACGCCAAGCAGGGCGGCCGGCTGTTCGACTTCCAGCCGCTGCGGGCCCTGCAGTTCATGGGCGAACTCATCGGCGGGCAGATCGGCCTCGCCACCCCGCTCGTCGCCCTGCTGCTGGTCCAGGGCCAGGTCCGCGCCTGGCGCGGCCGCGCCATCCTGCCGCTCGCCTTCACCCTCGTGCCCACCGCCGTCTTCGT
>JAJZUI010000222.1 GCA_021847175.1 Pseudomonadota bacterium | reverse complement strand
CGGCAGGAGCGGGAACGGGAGCAGCGGCGGCGGCTGGCGCCGCGGCCGCGGCGGCCTCGGAAAGGCGCATCACCTGCAGGCTGGGGGCCGCATCCTGGGCGCCCTGCGCCTGATAGACCGTCACCAGGACCTGCGCCGGCCCGCCCGACACGCGCACCAGCGCGGCGTCGCCCGCGCCGGAGAGCAGGCCGTCGTCGCGGAAGGTGCGCACCGTCACTGCCTCCGGCCGGCCGATCGGGCCCGGCGAGGGTGTGATGCGCACCGCCGGCAGGCCCGTGGGGCCTCCCGCGGTGGGGCTGCGCGAGGCGACGATGCAGTACAGACCCGCGTCCAATGCCATGAGATGGCCGGTGACCTTCAGCTCCTCGACGGGCGAGACGGCTGGACGGGCGACGGCTTCTGACATGCAGGCGTTCCGTTCTATCTGTGGCGGGCTTCGGGATTTGCGAGCCGTTCCTGTTTCGCGTCAACCGGCGCCCAAGGCAAGAGGCGCGGCGGCGAGCAGTGCCGCGTTGATGGAAGCCGCCGGCAGCCCCAGCGGCAGCAGGAATCCGCGTCCGGTGGCGCGCACCCGCTCGGCCTGCGCGCCGAGATCGAACGCGCAGGCGGCGAGCCCGGCCCGCCAGGCGAGCGACAGCGCGAAGCACCAGGTCTCGGGACACGTCGAGGGGATGAAGGCGAGCGAGGCGCCCTGGGCGCGCAGCAGCGCCTCGCCCTCTTCCGCCTCATAGCGGCCGGTGACCCAGACGCGGCCAGTCTGCATCAGCCGCGTATCGTCCCCGCTATGGCCAACGACGACGAATTCGAGCGGCAGGTCGCGGCTCGCGGCGTCGCGGGCGCAGGCGAGCAGTACGTCATAGCCCTTGTCCTGCCCGATTGCGCCGGGGATGGCCACGCGGCGGCGCGCGGCGCGCGGCGGCGGCGCCAAGGGCGGCAGGTCCGCGTCGCTTTCGGGGCGCGCGACGCGCGCCGTGACACCCGGGAAATGCCGGGCGAGACGCGCCGCGACATCGGCGGACGGCACCACCACCGGCGCGGCGGCCAGCGCCGCGGCACTCGCCGCGCGCAGGGCGGCGACCGGGAGTTCGGCGCCGTCGCGCCTGCCGTGGTCGGCGATGCAGGCCTCGCAGGCACCCGGCTCCGCCGGCTCGCCGCAATAACGCCCGTCGGGCAGCGAGAAGGTGACACGCGGGCAGACGCAGGCGTAGTCGTGCACGTGCCAGGCGAGCGGCACGCGCAGAGCGCGCGCGAGGCCGGTCACCGCGCGTTCATGGCCGAGCAGGTGATGGATCTCGACCGCGCGCACGTGCCGCCGGCGCAGCAACGCACGCAGCGCCGCAAGCTCCTCCGGCACGCGAAACACGAGGTTGGGGAACGCGGCCCCACCGTCGTCGACGCGGCAGAACCCGGCCCGGTAGCGCGGCTCGCCCGCGCCGTCGCCGTACGGCACCGGGCGCAGTAGCAGCGCCTCGCGTCCCTCGGCGGCGAGCGCGGCGATGCGCGCCCGCACCGCGCGCTCCACGCCGCCGCCATCGTCGTGCGTGACAAGCAGCACCGTCTCGCGCGGCTTGCTCGCGGACAGCCGGCGCTCGTCCAGCGTCCGGCGCGTCGGGGCGAGCGGGTCGGCCGCGACCCAGCGCGCGATCGCATCCGCGTAGCCGGGATGCAGCCGTTCCATCGTCTCACTGTTGCGGGCGACGAGGGAGGCGGTCGCGGCGCCGAAACTGCCGGCCCCGAAATGCGCGACATAGGCGCGCGGCACGGCGACATGCCGCCAGCCGAGCCAGGCGGCGCGGCGGCAGAAATCGTTCTCCTCACCGTAGCCCTGCGCGAACAGGTCGGCGCGCAGCAACCCCGTGTCGCCGAGGCATTCGCGGCGGATGTAAAGGCAGAAGCCGACGCCGGTAGGCAACTCCACCGGCGTCGCGCCGGCGGCCGCGGCGAGCGCTCCCATCGCCGCGACGTCCGCGGGCATGGGGTTGCGACGGTCCGCGCGCGGGTAGGAAAGGATGGTCGCGTCGTTCGAGAGCGGCGAGGCAGTGCCGATGTCGGGCGCCGCGTGCGCCGCCTCGCGCAGGCGCTCGATCCAGCCCGGCGCGGGAACCGTGTCGCTGTTCAGCAGCACGATGTCGCGCGCCGGCGCGAGCGGCCAGGCGGCGCGAAGGCCGGCATTGGCGGCGGCACAGAAGCCGAGATTATGACGGAGCCGCATCAGGTGCGTGCCAGGTCGCGACGCCCGTGCCGCGAGTTCCCGGACCAGCGCGGCGTCGGTACTCGCGTCGTCGACGATTATGAGCGCCGTGCCCGCGGGCAGCGTGCCGTCGAGGGCGGCGAGGCAGGCGAGCGTCGCCTCGCGGTTGGCGGCGTCGCCGCTGCCGTGCACGGGCAGCACCACCGCGATGGGCCGGCGGGGCCGCGCGGGGGCACGCGCCGGCAGGCCCGTTATGTCGGCGTTGACCGCGAGCGGCGGGATCGGGCGGTCGCGCCCGTTGACGGGATAGGCGCGCGCCAGCGCCAAGCCATGCGCCCGCGCCGCGCGATGCTCGGCGAAGGGGTCGAGCGGGCTGCCGGCCAATGCCCGCCCGCCGCAGGCGATGCAGAGCGGCCCCGCCGCGTCGCGCGGGCCGAGGGCGACGCGGAAGCCACGCGCCTGCACCAGCGGACGTGGTGTCTCCATGGTCCGGTCACCGGCGACCACGCGCCGCCGCCCACCGCCGCCGTCGAGGGTGAGCACGGGGTCGCGGTCGGGATCCGCGGGATACCAGGCCCAGCCGACCAGCGTGGTGCCCTCCGCACGTACCGCGCCCTCCACATGCCCGAGCACGGACGGATCGAGGGGCGAGCCCAGGAGTTCGCGGCCGTCCGAGACGAACGCGATGCCGCCCTGCGTGCGTCGCCGCCGTGCCGGGCCGACGCCCGGCAGCACGATGCCGGCGGGTCCGCGCGGACCGAGGCCGCACCAGCCTGGCAGCCCGGCGGCACGCGCGATGGCCGCCGCGGCGGGGGGCACCGGATCGGGCAGGCGGAACCGCCGCAAGGCGACCTCCAGCGCCGCCGCCGCGCCCGCGAGATCGCCGAGAGCCAGACGGATGGTCGCGAGCATCCACCACGCCTCGCGCATGGGCACGTCGGCGACCACGCTCTCCAGCAGCGTCACCGCCTCGCGCGGCGCGCGGTCGGCGATGCGCCGTTGCGCAAGCAGCAGCGCCACCGCGGGATCGGTCGGGGCAAGCCGGTGCGCGCGCTCCAGCCAGGCGCGGGCCTTCGCAGGCTCGCCCGCCGCCCCGGCTTCGCGCGCGGCGGCGACCGCCTGCTCCGCCTCGCGCTGGTATTGTTGCGAAATCGTACCCAAATCAGGCGGCGGTCGCGGACGGCGGGTCCGTCGGGCCCAGCGCCGCCAGTTCGGCCTCCGCCTCGGCGTGGCCCTGTGCGAGCGCCCGCTCCAGCCACACCCGCGCCGCGGCAGGGTCGCGCTCGCCGGCGAGGCCGCGCGCCAGGTAGCGGCCGAGCATGAGTTGCGCGAGCCCGTGTCCGCGCTGCGCCGCCTCCTGGAACCAGTGCTGCGCCGCCGGCCGGTCCCATGGCACGTCGTGACCGCCGCCGAGCAACGCACCCATGGCGAACATCGCCTGCGTCTTGCCCGTCTGGGCCGCCTTCTCGTACAGCGCCAGCGCCTGTGCGTGGTCGCGCGGGCCACCGGTGCCGGCGACCAGCAGGTCGGCCAGCACGATCTGCGCCTCGGTCATGCCGGCCGCCGCCGCACGTGCGATCCAGACGCGCGCCTCCACCGGGTCGGCCGGCACACCGCGCCCGGCCATCACCATCAGACCATAGCCGAACTGCGCGTTGACGATGCCGTCCGCGGCCCGGCGCAGCCAGCGGGCGGCGGCGACGTCGTCGCGCTCGGCACCGATGCCGTCGGCAAGCCAGATGCCGAGATTGAAAGCGGCGAGCAGGTCGCCCTTCTCGGCCGCCTCGGCGATCCAGGCGTGGGAGACGGCGTGCACCTCGGGGCCCATTTCGGGGTTGGTGACCAGTCCCCTGAGGTGCGTGGCGGCCTGCTGATCGCCCGCCTCGGCGGCGATACGGAACAGGCGCGCCGCCTCCTGCGGGTCGCGCGAGGTGCCGGCGCCGACGAGGTGCAACTGGCCCAAGGCGCGTGCCGCTGCGCCGTGGCCGAGGTCCATAGCGCGGCGGTACCACATGGCCGCCTCGGTATGGTTGGGCGGCAGGTCGCCGCCGCGCGCATAGAGATCGCCGAGAAACGCCGCGGAGTCCGCATCGCCGCCGAGCGCCGCGCGGCGCAGCAGGGATTCGCCCTCCACTATGTCCTTCTCAACCCCGCTGCCCGCCATCAGCATCCGCCCATAGCGCGCCTGGGCAGAGCGCAGGCCGCGTGCCGCCGCGGTCGCGAGATGGCGCGCCGCAGCCGCGAGATCGGCCGGCCCGCCCTGCCCGCGCGCTGCCATCTCGCTCAGCACCGCGCTCGCCATCGGAATGCTGGCCTCGGCGGCGCGGTTGAGCAGGGCAATGATCGCGCCATAATCCGTCGTCGCCGCGACCTCGGGGTCGGCGTTGGCGCGGCCGAGACGCATCATCGCGGCACCAAGGCAGCCCTGCGGCCACCCCGAGGCGGCGGATGCCTCGTAGAGTTCGGCCGCGCGTGCCTCGTCGCGCCCCTCCTGCGGCCCGATGGTGAGGATGAAGGCAAGCGTGGCCTGCCCCTCCGGCGAACCGGCCTCGGCAGCGCGCTCGGCCCAGAGCCGCGCGCGCTGCCAGTCGGTGCCGCCCGGCAACGGCACCGCGGTGGCGAAGAGCGGCATGCCCGGCTGTGTCTCTGGCGAAACGATACCCTGCAGGTACAGCGAGGCGAGCATGTTCTGCGCCTCGACATTGCCCTGCCCCGCGGCGCGCTCGAGCCAACGCATCCCCTCGGGCAGGCTCGGCGGCACGCCGGCACCCTCGAAATAGCTGCGCGCGACATGAAATTCCGCCTCGGCGAGCCCGGCGGCGGCGGCGCGTGCCAGCAGCGGAAATGCCTGCGTCCTCTTGCCGGCCGCGATCAGCGCGCGGGCGCGCCGCAGTGCCGCTTCCGGTCCCAGCACGGCCTTGGGCAGCAGGCGGTCAAGCATCGGCGCCCCGCGTGCCCGCGACAGCGCCCGGCGTCACGGCTCCCGCATCCCGTTCGACACCGCCGGGATGACGCGCGCGAGCATGAACTGCAGTGCCGTGCGCTTGCCGATCTTGATGTCCGCGGTGACCGGCATGCCGGGGGCGAGGTGGAAGCCCGCCGGCAGGTTGCGCATGTGCATCTGATCGATGGCGATGCGCACGCGGTAATAGACCTCGCCGAATTGCTGGGTGCTGTGCGGGCGCGTCGCCGCGGCGGCGAAGGCGTTCGGCGCATGGAAGCTGTCGGGCGAGATCACCCGCACCGTGCCGTAGGCGGTGCCGTAGGTGTAGTATGGGAACGAATCGAACTTGATGCGCACCGGCTGGCCGACATGGACGAAGCCGGCGTCCATGCCGGAAAGCACCGCCCTGATCTCGAGCTTGGCGTCGGCGGGCACCAGAGTGATGAACTGATCTCCCGACTGCAGCACCGAGCCGACACTGACCTGGGCGATGGACAGAACCAGCGCGTTGCGGTCGGCGCGCAGCTGCACGAGCTGGCGGCGCAGCTTCGCCTTGATGAGATCGGCGCGCGCCAGCGACAGCTTGCGGGTCTGGGTCTGCAGCTGCGAGGAGATATCCGCCTTGTATTGCTGGATGTAGGCGTCGCGCTCGGCGCGCAGGGCCGCCAGGTCGCGCATGGCCCCCGAAGCCTGCGCCTCGGCATCGGCGAGCGAGCGCTGCATCTCGACGCGGGTGTCCTGTGCGGCGAGCGTGCTGAGCTGGCTGCCCACCTGCATCTTCTCCAGCTCCATGCGCTTCTTCTCGATCGCGCGCGCTACCGCGAGGCGCTCCGTGAAGGAACGGATGTCGGCGGCGGCCTGCGCCACCTTGGCCTTGGTGCTGTCGATGCGCTGGTCGTAGGTCTGCACCTTGAACGTGTACTCGGCGTGCCGCTGGGCGTAGATCTCGGCCTCCAGGTTGCTCGCTGGCGTGCCGTCCGAGAGGTAGGTCTTGCCCGCCGCCTCTGCCGTGAGGCGCGCCACCTCGGCGCCGAGGCTAGCCACCTGCTGGGCGAGGCTCGTCTCGTCCGCCTGTACGAAGGTGGGGTCGAGCTGGGCAAGGAGCTCGCCCTTCTTGACGAACTGGCCCTCGCGCACGTCGATCGAGCGGATGATCGAGGTCTCGAGCGGCTGCACGACGATGTTGTGCGCGCGCGGCACGACGCGCCCGTGCGTGGTCACCACGCGGTCGATCGGCACCGTGCCGGCGATCACCAGCATGATCACCATCACGATGGCGAGCGACCAGACCGTGTAGCGGATGCCGACGCGGATCGGGCGGGCGATCAGCGAGACC
>JAJZUI010000221.1 GCA_021847175.1 Pseudomonadota bacterium | reverse complement strand
AAACAACGGGGAAAGACCATGAAACTGGGTGCCGCGATCGCCGAGATCATGAAGCGCGAGGGCATGGAAATCCTCTGCGCCTACCCCGTCAACCATCTCATCGAGTTCGCCGCGGCCGCCGGCATCCGCCCCATCATCGTCCGCCAGGAGCGCATCGGCCTGCACATGGCCGACGCCATCTCCCGCGTCACCTCCGGCCGCCAGCTCGGCGCCTTCGCCATGCAGCACGGGCCGGGCTCGGAGAACGCCTATGGCGGCGTCGCCCAGGCCTTCGGCGAGAGCGTGCCCGTCCTCGTCGTTCCCCAGGGCTACCCGCGCCGCCTCGCGCATATCGAGCCCAATTTCCGCAGCTTCACCGCCATGCGCGACGTCACCAAGTCCGCGGAGCCCGTGTGGCTCCCGGCCGAGGTCCCGCACATCATGCGCCGCGCCTTCTCCCGCCTCAGGAACGGCCGCGGCGGCCCGGTTCTCGTCGAAGTCCCCGCCGACATGTGGAACGAGGAAGTCCCCGAACCGCTCGACTACGCGCCTGTCGTCGCCACCCGCACCGCCCCGGACCCCACTGCCGTGCGCGAGGCCGCCCGCCTCCTGCGCGCCGCGAAGCGCCCCGTCATCTATGCCGGCCAGGGAATCCACTGGTCCCGCGCCTGGCCGCAATTGCGCGCGCTCGCCGAACGCCTCGCCGCCCCCGTCGCCACCTCGCTCGGCGGCAAGTCCGCCTTCGACGAAACCCATCCGCTCTCGCTCGGCTGCGGCGGTGTCGCCATGCCCCGCACCGTGCCGCACTTCCTCAAATCCGCCGACGTCATCCTCGGCATCGGTTGTTCCTTCACCCAGTCCTCCTTCGCCGTCGCCATTCCCGGCGGCAAGACCGTCATCCACGCCACGCTGGACCCGATGCACCTGGACAAGGACGTCCGCGTCACCTGCGGCCTGCTCGGCGACGCCGCGCTCACGCTCGACGCCCTCCTCGCGGAGTTCGCCGACATCCGCCGCGATCCCGCCCCCGCCGCCGCCGAGATCGCGCAGATCCGCACAGCCTGGCTCGCGGAATGGCAACCGAAACGGGAAAGCAACGAAACCCCACTCTCTCCATACCGCGTCCTCGCGGAACTGGAACGCGAAGTGGACCCGGCGCGCTGCATCATCACCCACGACGCCGGCAGCCCGCGCGACCAGCTCGCCCCGTTCTGGCGCTCGACCGAACCGCTTTCCTATCTCGGCTGGGGCAAGACCACGCAGCTCGGCTACGGCCTCGGCCTCGCCATGGGCGCCAGGCTCGCCCGCCCGGACAAGCTCTGCATCAACGTCTGGGGCGACGCCGCGATCGGCTTCACCGGCATGGACCTCGAGACGGCGGTGCGCGAACGCATCCCCATCCTCTCCATCCTGCTCAACAATTTCTCGATGGCGATCGAGCTGAAAGTCATGCCCGTCTCCACCGAGAAGTACCGCTCGACCGACATCTCCGGCGACTACGCCGCCATGGCCCGCGCCTTCGGCGCCTACGGCGAACGCGTCACGCAACCCGGCGACATCGCCGCCGCCATCCGCCGGGGCATCGCCGCCACGCAAGCCGGCCAGCCGGCGCTGCTGGAGTTCATCACCTCCAAGGAAACCGCCGTCTCCCGCCCCTGACGCGCTTCCCGCCACTTCTGACTTGCCGCCATCACGGCAGCCAGTAAACAACAAGACGCTCGATGGTCAGCGGCAATGCGCCGTGACCAAAGCGGGCGTCGAATGGAACGCGTTAGGTCCTTTTCGTCTACCGGGAACAGAGTCGATGGATGTTCAGCATGCGACCATTCCAATTTCTTCGCTTCCCAGCATCCAGGATGTCTGGCTTGTTGACCAGAAGCCGCATCTCGTCGTCTTCAGATACGATGAGTTCATCCGATTCGTGGCGACCGCCGATCCCGAAAACGCGCCAGACGTCAATAGCGTCCTCGCTCTCGGCGGCGAATGTCAGTTTATTACCCTTCATTTCGATAAGATTGTCCAATACATGAACCGGTTTCGTTACGACGGCATTATTGATGAGGAACATTACCTGTCAGTACATGACGACGTTTGTTCCGCTGTCAATGTCGGCCTTTTGTCGGGTCCGATCAATCACTATATTCTTCAAGGATATTTTGAACGACGCGCGGTTCGTATTCTGGACCCCGCTTCCAAGCAGCGCAGGCACAAGCTTCTTTCCAGGCCGTCAGCCCATGAATAAAGACCCGATTGATGTTGCCACAGTCATGGCCTCCGGGGATTGGTCAAGCGACCGCTGCGACGTGTTGAGCATCCTTTGGGCCGTTACAAAAGGCTGTAACTATGATTGCAGCTATTGTCCTTATTCGCGTGATGTACCCTTGGGAAACTTTAGTAGCCGCGACGAGATCCTGCGCGCGGCCCGCCTTCTCCTCCGCCTTGGCCGCCCAGGATACCAGATCACGCTGTACGGGGGCGAGCCAACCTATCACCCTCACCTACTCGATCTCGCAGAGTTCCTGAGCGCCGCTTCAGCTCCAGTGATCCTAAGGATGTACACAAACGGAAGCCGACCACCAAGCTACTTCCATCACCTGGGCCGACGCACGCGAGTCAACCAACTAGGAATCATTTTCTCGCTGCACCCCGAGTTCGTTAAGTTCAAGAACTTCCTAGCCTGCGTGGAAGAAACCGCGCAGTCCGGCATGGCGCCTGCGGTGAGCATCATGTTCAGCGCCCGCCATCGCGACGCGATTAAATCCTATGTTGATCAATTCTTCGCGCTTCGCATGTCGGTGCCGTTTTTCTTCGAGGTCAATCTTCCCTATACCACTGGTGGCATCATGGGCTCCGAGTGCACGGAGGATGACTTCGCCTGGATCAAATCCGTGCGGGACCTGTTCGCGGGGCTTCCGCAGCCAACCTATAGAATGGTACCCGCTTTCACGCGCATCGTCTGCGATGTCGTCGTCAAGCTGGAAGACAACGACATCATGCTGTCGCCCGAGGACTCGCTTCGATTCCTCAATCAGACAGCCACCCCTTCGTACAAGGGATTTTATTGCTGTAGTGGAACCAACGTGCTATTCTTAGAAGAGGATGGTCGCGCACGCGGCGGCGTCTGTTCGGCGTCGAAGTACATCGGCAACTTCTTCACTGATAGCGAGCTCGTGATTGCACAGAACATGGGCGTGGTGCGTTGTGACTCAGCCGCGTGCAACTCCATCGAGAACACGCCGCTCCCGAAATTCCGCCGCGCCGAGGACGCCGAAGCGTGTATGAACGAGTTCAGGCAGCGCGCCAAAGCGTACGTCTACCGCGCGGAAGCCAGAAGACTCGCATCCTAAACAGGCTGCCGAGCGCCGCTCGAGTTCATGACCGCCAAGAAGGCCAACGTCTGAAGCCCCTGAGGCCAGGGCTCTGCCCTCACCCCGCCAGGAGGTTTGGCCTCCTGGACCTCAGGAATCGGCCTTGCCCAGCGCCGCGACATAACTCCTGTTCCACGTCGGCGCGATCGTCACCTCGTTCAGCACCACGTGCGGCGGCAGGCAGGCGATATATAGAATCAAATCCGCCACATCCCTCGGCTGCACCATCCTCGCCCGCTCCTCCGCACTCACCGGCACCGGCCGCTTGTCGAGGATCGGAGTCGCCACCTCGCCCGGATTGATCACGCTGGAGCGGATCCCATGCACGCATTCCTGCATGTTGAGCGTGTGGCTCATGGCCACGACCCCATGCTTCGCCGCGGTATAGGCCGGCCCCGAGAGCAGGCTGATGAACCGCCCCGCCAGGCTCGCGGTGTGGATCAGCACCCCGTCCTTCTGCCGGCGCATCATCGGCAGCACCGCGCTCGCGCAATAGAACGCGCTGTTGAGGTTGGCGCCGATCACGCTCGCCGCCCCCTCGGGCGTCAGCTTGTCCCAACCCCGCTCCTGGATGTTGAGCCCTGCGTTCGCCACCAGGATATCGAGCCGCCCGAACTCGCGCTCGATCCCCGCCACGATCGCGCCGACATCCGCGGCCACCGCCATGTCCCCCGGTGCCACTCTCGCCGCCGCCCCGATCCGCTCCGCCACCGCCTCAAGGGGCGGCCGCCGCCGCCCGGAGAGCACCACCCTGGCCCCCTCGCCCGCCAGTGCCTCCGCCGCCGCTTCCCCGATGCCGGAACCTGCCCCGGTCACCCACGCCACCTTGCCATCCAGCCTGCCCATGGCATCCTCCCCTTCCACGCGTCCGGGAAGCAGACATGAAAATCACCGGCTTCGAAACCCTCCGCGCCGATGCGGGCTGGCGATTCTTCTCCTTCGTGAAGATCACCACCTCCTCCGGCATCGAGGGCTGGTCGGAGTTCAACGAGTGCTTCGGCAGCCCCGGACTCGGCGCCGTGGTCGAGGCGCTGGGTCAGGCCCTGATCGGCCAGGACCCGCGCCGCTCGGAGCGCATCGTCACCACGCTGCATGTCCAGAACCGCACCTCGCGCGGCGGCCTGGTGCAGCAGGCCATCGCCGCCATCGAGAACGCGCTGCTCGACATCCGCGCCAAGGACCTCAACGTCCCCGTCTACGCCCTGTTCGGCGGCCCCATCCGCGACCGTGTGCCAGTCTACTGGTCGCACGCCGGCACCTATCGCGTGCGCAACGCCGCCGTCATGGGCGTGCCGGAAATCCGCACCTACGACGACCTCGCCGCCCATGCCGCCGAGATCAAGGCGCGCGGCTTCCACGCCATGAAGACCAACACCTTCCTGGTGCAGGACGGGCGTCTGGAGAGCTTCAACCCCGGCTTCGGCCGCCTGCCGGGCTGGCCGGAGCTCAACTGGGACCACGCCATCCTGCGCGGCATCCACAACACGCTCGCGGCGATGCGCGCCGGCGCCGGCGCCGATGTCGCCCTCAAGCTCGACGTCAATTTCCACTTCAAGACCGAGGGCTTCGAACGCGTCGCCGAGACCGTTGCCCCCTTCGGCCTCTCCTGGCTCGAACTCGACATCCACGACCCGCGCGCACTCGCCGATGTCCGCCGCCACGCCCCCTGCCCCATCGCCTCCTGCGAGACCCTGTGCGGCCGGCGCGACTTCCTCCCCTATTTCGACAACCGCTCCATGGATGTCGCGATCGTGGACGTGATCTGGAACGGGCTGGGCGAGTCCATGAAGATCGCCGCCATGGCCGAGACCCACGAGATCAACGTGGCGCCCCACAACTTCTACGGCCATCTTTGCTCGATGATCTCGGCGCATTTCGCCGCCGGCGTGCCCAACCTGCGCACCATGGAGATCGACCCCGACGGCGTGCCCTGGCGCGACGAATACGTCCGCAGCCTGCCCGTGCTCGAGGGCGGAATGCTCGTCATGCCCACCGCCCCCGGCTGGGGCATCGAGGTCAACGAGGCCGCGATCCGGGCGCGCCCGCCAAAGATCTAATAAGTTCCGAACGGAGAACAAACCGAATGGCCAAGTACAAGATCGTCACCCCGGCGGGCGTGAGCTTCACGGTGAGCGGAGGCGGTTACGCCTACGAAATGGAGGCACTCGACGGCATGGATGCCGAGATCGTCGAGCTTCCCGCAAACGAGGCCGACTTCATCGCCGGCAGCCGCGACGCGGACGCGGTCTACGCCAAGGGCATGACCTTCACCAAGGCGATGATCGACGCGCTGCCGGAAAAGTGCCGCGGCATCGTCCTCGGCACCGTCGGCGTCGATTACGTCGATGTCGCCGCCGCCACCGCCCGCGGCTTCCCCGTCACCAACTGCCCCGACACCTTCATCGAGGAAGTCGCCGACCACGCCATGGCGCTGCTGCTCGGCGCACATCGCCGCCTCATCGAGCAGGACCGCATGGTGCGCGAGGGCCGCTGGCGCGAAGGCCGCCCGCAGCTGCTGAAAATCCCCCGCCTCATGGGCAGCACGCTCGGCTTCATCTCCTTCGGCCACACCGCCCGCCTCACCGCGCTGCGCGCCAAGGCGTTCGGCCTGCGCCTCATTGCCTACGATCCGTTCATCGAGGAACTGATCATGCCGCAATACGGCGCCGAGCCGGCGTCGCTGGAGGAGGTGCTGAAGCAGTCCGACTTCATCTCCATGCACGCCCCCGCGACGCCGGAGGCGCAGGGGATGCTCAAGGAGCATCACTTCCGCATGATGAAGCCCAACGCCATCTTCATCAACACCGGGCGCGGCCCCACCGTGGACGAGACCGCCCTCATCACCGCCCTGCAACAGGGCTGGATCGCAGGTGCCGCGCTCGACGTGCTGGCGACGGAACCGCCGCGCCAGGACAACCCGTTGTTGCAGATGAAGAACGTCACCCTCTCGCCGCACAACGCCTCGGCCTCCGCGCGCTTCGATCCGGCCCGCCGCCGCCGCGTCGGCCAGGAACTGGCGCTGGTGCTGTCCGGCCGCTGGCCGATGAGCTGCGTCAACCCCACCGTGCTGCCAAAGGGCAGCCTGCGCCGCTGGCAGCCCTACTCGATGGAACGCGGGCCCAACTC
>JAJZUI010000220.1 GCA_021847175.1 Pseudomonadota bacterium | reverse complement strand
TCATGAGCCTCATCGGCATTTTCGATCTCTTCCGCATCGGCATCGGCCCCTCCTCATCGCACACGGTGGGGCCGATGCGCGCCGCCGACCGGTTCATGAGCGCGCTGCCGCGCCCGCCCGCGCGCGTGGCCGCGACGCTGTATGGCTCGCTCGCCTGGACCGGGCAGGGCCACGGCACGCACGCCGCGATCCTCGCTGGGCTCGCCGGCATGGACCCGGCCACCGCCGACCCCGGCGCGGTGCGCGAGGCCCCCGCGCGCTGGGAGGCGGCGGGCTTCATGCTCGCGCGCGGCGGCACGCGGTTTGCCGCAACCATCGACGTGGACAGGAAGACGAAGCCCGGCCTGCACCCCAACGCCATGCGCTTCGCCGCCTTCGACGAGGCCGGCGACGTGCTCGCCGACGAGCGCTGGTATTCCATCGGCGGCGGCTTCATCCATCGTGAAGGGAAGCGCGAAGGCGAAGCGACGGCGACGGAGGACGCCCCCCCCCTGCCCCATGGCTTCGCCAACGCCGCCGAACTGCTGGAGGCGGCGCGCGCCACCGGCCTGTCCATCGCGCAACTGCAACTCGCCAACGAAGCCGCGCTGCGCCCGGAGGCGGAGGTCCGTGCCCACGCCGGCGCCGTCGTCGCCGCGATGGAGGCCTGCGTCGATGCCGGCCTCGCCGCCAGCGGCGAGCTTCCCGGCGGACTTGCCGTGCGCCGCCGCGCGCCGATGCTCGCCGAGCGCCTGGCCGACGCCGCGCGCCGCAACGTCCGCCGCCCCAACGAGATGGCCGACCACGCGAGCCTGTGGGCGATCGCCGTCAACGAGGAAAACGCCGCCTGCGGGCGCGTCGTGACCGCGCCGACGAACGGCGCCGCCGGCGTCATCCCCGCGGTGCTGCGCACCTGGCGTCGCTTTTACGCCGACGATCCCGCGGCGCCCGCCGACGACTTCCTGCTCGCCGCCGCCGCCGTGGGCGCCATCGCCAAGCGCAACGCCTCGATCTCCGGCGCCGAGGTCGGCTGCCAGGGCGAGGTGGGCGTCGCCTGCGCCATGGCGGCGGCGGGCCTCGCACAGGTGCTGGGCGGCACGCCGGCGCAGGTGGAGAACGCCGCCGAGATCGGGCTCGAGCACCATCTCGGCATGACCTGCGACCCGATCGGCGGGCTGGTGCAGATCCCCTGCATCGAGCGCAACGCCATGGGTGCCGTGAAGGCGATCGCCGCGGCATCGCTCGCGCTGGCGGGCGACGGGACGCACAAGGTGAGCCTCGATGCCGCCATCGCCACCATGCGCCAGACCGGGCTCGACATGCGCGCCGAATACAAGGAAACCGCGCGCGGCGGGCTCGCCGTGCACGTCACCGAATGCTGACCGATCCCTTGCCGTAACGAGATCCCATGGCGTCCCGTACCATCGTCGTCCAGCCCTTCGACCTCGTCATCGTCGGCGCCACCGGCGACCTGGCACGGCGCAAGCTGCTGCCGGCCCTGTTCCAGCGCGACCGCGCGGGGCAGATCCCGCCGGGCGCGCGCATCATCGGCGCGGCGCGCCGCACGATGGACACAGCCGCCTTCCGCGCCGAGGCCGACATCGCGATCGGCCCCGCGGCGCCGACGCCGGAGGAGCGCGCGCGCTTCCTCGCCCGCCTCGTCTATGTGCATCTGGATGCCACCGGCGAGGCCGGCTGGAAGGAGCTTGCCCACCTGCTGCACGCCAGCCGCGCGATCCGCGTCTTCTACCTCGCAACGGGGCCGGAACTGTTCGCCCCGCTCTGCGAGGGGCTCGCGCGCCACGGACTGGCGAAGGACGCGCGCGTGGTGGTGGAAAAGCCGATCGGGCGCGACCTCGAATCCGCGATGGCGGTCAACGCCGCCATCGGCGCCGTGTTCCCCGAGCGCGCGATCTACCGCATCGATCATTATCTCGGCAAGGAAACGGTGCAGAACCTGATGGCGCTGCGCTTCGCCAACGCGCTGTTCGAGCCGGTGTGGAACTCCGCTCATATCGACCACGTGCAGATCACGGTGGCCGAGACGCTGGGCGTGGAGGGCCGCGCCGGCTACTACGATACCGCCGGCGCGCTGCGCGACATGGTGCAGAACCACATGCTCCAGCTGCTGTGCCTCACCGCGATGGAGCCGCCGACCTCGCTCGATGCGGACGCGGTGCGCGACGAGAAGCTGAAGGTGCTGAAGGCGCTGGTGCCGCTCGATGCCGCCTCCGTGGCGGAGCGCAGCGTGCGCGGCCAGTACCGCGCGGGTGCCGGCGACGGCGGCCCGGTGCCCGGCTACCGCGAGGAGGTCGGCCGCGAGACCCGCACCGAGACCTTCGCGGCCCTGCGCGCCGAGATCGCCAACTGGCGCTGGGCCGGCGTGCCGTTCTTCCTGCGCACCGGCAAGCGCCTGCCGCAACGCATTTCGGAGATCGTCGTCGCCTTCCGCCCGGTGCCGCACAACGCCTTCGGCCAGGGCGCCGGCCTGGTGCTGCCCAACCGGCTCGCCATCCGCCTGCAGCCGGACGAGAGCATCGACCTCTGGCTGATGATCAAGGACCCCGGGCCGGGCGGCATGCGCCTGCGCCAGGTGGCGCTGAACATGAGCTTCGACCGCGCCTTCGGCGTGCGCAACCCGGATGCCTACGAGCGGCTGCTGATGGACGTGGTGCGCGGCAACCAGACGCTGTTCATGCGCCGCGACGAGGTGGAGGCGGCGTGGCGCTGGATCGACCCGATCCTCGCCGCCTGGGACGCTTCGGGCGAGCCGCCGCGCCCCTACACCGCCGGCACCTGGGGGCCCGCCGGCTCCGTGGCGCTGATCGAGCGCAGCGGCCGCACGTGGTTCGAGGACGGAAGTTTCGAGGACGCAACAGGATCACCGGAAGCCGCGCATGGCTGACGCCGCAACGGCCGCCCTCCCGCCGGACGCGCAGATCGAGGACGGGGTGGCCGTCCCGCGCCGCTACTGGGCCATCACCACGATCGGGCTCGGCCTCGGCATGGCGGTGCTCGATACCTCCATCGCCAACGTGGCCCTGCCCACCATCGCGCGCGACCTCAGCGTCTCGGCGGCGGATTCGATCTGGGTGGTCAACGCCTACCAGCTTGCCGTCACCGTCACCCTGCTGCCGCTCGCGGCGCTGGGCGAGATCGTCGGCTACGAGCGCATCTACAAGGTGGGGCTGGTCGCCTTCACGCTGGCCTCGCTCGGCTGCGCCTCCGCCGATTCGCTCACCACGCTCACCATCGCGCGCATCGTCCAGGGCCTCGGCGCCGCGGGGCTGATGAGCGTGAACATGGCGCTCACCCGCTTCATCTATCCACGGCGGTTGCTGGGCGCGGGGGTCGGCATCAACGCCACCGTCGCCTCCGTCGCCTCGGCGCTGGGGCCGACCATCGCCTCCGCCATCCTCTCCGTCGCCAACTGGCCGGCGCTGTTCGCCGTCAACGTGCCCATCGGCATCGTGGCGATGCTGGTGGCGCGGCGCTCCCTGCCCGCGTGCCCGCGCTCCCACCACCGTTTCGATGTCGTGAGCGCGATCCTGAGCGCGCTGACCTTCGGCCTGCTCATCATCGGCATCGACGCCGCGGGTCACGACCAGGGCCTGCTGCCCGTGGCCGGCGCCTTCGCGGTCATGCTGGTGAGCGGCATCGCGCTGGCGCGCCGCCAGCTCGGCCAGGCCTCGCCGCTGCTGCCCATCGACCTGCTGGCGCTGCCGGTGTTCCGCCTTTCGGTGATCGCGAGCCTGTTCTCCTTCGCCGGGCAGACCGCGGCGCTCGTCTCGCTGCCGTTCTTCTTCCAGCGCGCCCTCGGCCGCAGCCAGGTGGAGACCGGGTTCCTGATGACGCCCTGGCCACTCGCCGTCGCCATCGTCGCCCCGATCGCGGGGCGGCTCTCGGACCGGTTCTCCGCGGCCAAGATGGGCACGGCGGGCGAGGCGATGCTCGCCGTGGGCCTCGTCGCACTGGCCGCGATGCCGGACAACGTCTCGGTCGTGGGGCTCTCCTGGCGCATGGCGCTGTGCGGCGTCGGCTTCGCCCTGTTCAACTCGCCCAACAACCGCACCATGATCGCCGCCGCCCCGCCCTCGCGCTCCGGCGGCGCGTCCGGCATGCAATCGACGACGCGCCTCCTGGGCCAGACGCTGGGCGCCGTCGCGGTGGCGGTGGTCTATGGTCTGTTCCCCGCCGCCGGCACGCGCCCGGTGCTGCTGATGGGTGCCGCAAGCTGCGTCATCGCCGCCATCGCCAGCATCACGCGCGTCCGGTGATGAACGCCGCCGCGCCGGAACGCGGGGCCGCCTCCCGCGCCGCGCCGCCCACCTGCGGCGCGCTGTTCACCGGCTTCTTCTCCATCGGCATCTCGGGCTTCGGCGGCGTGCTGCCCTGGGCGCGGCGGATGATCGTGGAGCAGCGCGCCTGGCTCACCGGGGCGGAGTTCACGGACCTGCTGGCGCTGTCGCAGTTCCTGCCGGGCGGCAACATCATCAACCTCGCCGTGGTGCTCGGCGCGCGCTTCCGCGGCTGGCGCGGCTCGCTCGCCGCACTCGCCGGGCTGCTTTCCGCCCCGCTGGTCATCGTCAGCATCCTGGGCGCGATCTACGGGCGGTTCCAGCACGACCCCGTGGTGGCGCGCACGATCGCCGCGGTGGCGGCGGCGGCCTCGGGGCTGATCCTGTCGATGGTGCTCAAGATCGCGCGCCCGCTGCTCGGCGACCCGCGCGCGATCGCGGTCGCGGCGCTGGCCTGCGCGGGGCTGGTTTTCGCCCACCTGCCGCTGCTGCTGACCATGGCGGTGACGGTGCCGCTCGGCCTCCTGCTTGCGAGACCGAAATGATCCAGCACCTTCTCTCGCTCGGTTCCATCTTTGGCGAACTCTCGCTGCTCGCGGTGGGCGGCGGCAACACCGTGCTGCCGGAGATGCAGCGCCAGGTGGTCAGCGTCCACCACTGGATGAGCGGGGCGGATTTCGCGGCCCTGTTCGCGCTCGCCCAGGCCTCGCCGGGTCCGAACATGCTGGTGGCGACCCTCATCGGCTGGCGCGTCGCGGGGCTCGCGGGTGCGATCGTCGCCACGCTGGGGCTGATCGTGCCCTCCTCCGTGCTGAGCTACGCGGTGGGCGATCTGTGGACGCGCTGGCGCGACCGGCCGTGGCGGCGGCGCGTGCAGGCGGGCATCTCGCCGGTGACGGTGGGACTGATCATGGCCGCCGCGATCCTGCTGAGCGAGGCGACCTCGCGCTCGGCATCCGACGTGGCGGTGACGCTCGCCGTCGCGGTCGTTGCGACGACGACACGTTTCAACCCGCTCTGGCTACTCGCGGCGGCCGCGGTGCTCGGCGCGTTCGGGATCGTCTGACCACGCGGGCCCAGGCCCGACTTCGTCCGGCGGCGCGAAGTCGGGCCGCGCGAAGTCGGGCCGCAGGTGGCCGGCGCCGGTCGCGCCAGGCGCGTCGTCCGGCTCCGTCTCCGGCGACGGCCCGCGGTCCGCCACGCCACCGCGCAGGCCGGCGCCGGCGAGCCAGGAGCCGAGGCGCTGCTGCCACAGCGAGGTGCCGGTCAGCATCGCGGATGTCCCGGCGGGCAGGCGCGCGGGCCGGGCCGAGGCGCGTAGTGCGGCTGCGGCGGCGGCGTGTAGCGCGGCGTCGCCGCGGCATAGTGCGGCTGCGGCGGCGGCGTGTAGCGCGGCGTCGCCGCGGCATAGTGCGGCTGCGGCGGCGGCGTGTAGCGCGGCATCGCCACGGCGTAGTGCGGCTGCGGCGTCACATTGAAGCCCTGCTGTGGCCGGCGCAGCGGTTCCTGCTGCTGCGGCGGCGGCGGCTGCGGCGGCGGGGCGATGCGCTGCGGCTGCGGCTGCGTCTGCGGCCGGGGCTGCGGCGTCGGCGTGAGGCGCTGCGGCTGCATCTGCGGCCGGGGCTGCGGCGTCGGCGTGACGCGCTGCGGCTGCGTCTGCGGCCGCGGCTGCGGCGTCGGGGCGATGCGCTGCGGCTGCGTCTGCGGCCGCGGCGTCGGCGCGGGTTGCTGGAAGCCGCGCACCGCCGGTGCCGGCACCGGGCGCGGCTCGACCGGGCGCGGCTCGACCGGGCGCAGCGCCGGCAACTGGCTCGGCGCGCGAGGCGCGATCGCGGGGCCAGGCGCCCCGACACGCGGCGCCTGCTGCGCCGGCGCGGGTTGCTGGAAGCCGCGCACCGCCGGCGCAGGCGCCAGGCGGCCCGGCTGCGGTGTCGGGCCCAGGCGCTGTGGTTGCGGCTGCGGCGTCACCGGACGCAACGCCGGCAACTGGCCCGGCGCGCCCGGCGCGTGCGGCGCGATGGCGGGGCCGGGTGCGCCCACATGCGGCTGCTGCACCGGCGGACGCGGCGGGACAGGTGTCGTCGGCGCACGCTGCACGCCCGGCGCCACGCCTGGACGCGGCGGGACAGGTGTCGTCGGCGCACGCTGCACGCCTGGCGCCACGCCTGGGCGCGGCGGGACAGGTGTCGTCGGCGCGCGC
>JAJZUI010000219.1 GCA_021847175.1 Pseudomonadota bacterium | reverse complement strand
CACCGGCCGACTGGGGGGAAGCGGAGCGCTCGCGCATCCGCGCCAAGATCGCGCGTTTCGCGCCACCGCCGGCGAAGGGGCCGGACGGCCGGGTCGAACTGGTCGGCCTCTCGCGCGAGGAGCTGGTGGCCGCCCTTGGCGGGATCGGCGAGCCGGCGTTCCGCGCCAAACAGATCTGGCACTGGATCTACCACCAGGGTGCGACCGACTTCGCGCGCATGTCCACGATCGCGAAGCCGCTGCAACACAAGCTCGCCGAGCATTTCAACGTCACGCGGCCGGAGGTCGCGGCGGTGCAGACCAGCGCGGATTCGACGCGGAAATTCCTTTTTCGCTTCCTTGACGGGCGCGAGGCAGAGTCGGTCTACATCCCCGACCGCGAGGAGGACCGCGGCGCGGTGTGCCTTTCGTCGCAGGTCGGTTGCACTCTCTCCTGCCGCTTCTGCCACACGGGTACACAGGTGCTAGCGCGCAATCTCGGCCCGGGCGAGATCGTGGGGCAGTTCATGGCGGCGCGCGATTCCTATGGCGAATGGCCGTCGCCCAAGGGCGAGGCGCGGTTGCTCTCGACCATCGTGCTGATGGGCATGGGCGAGCCGCTCTACAACTACGACAACGTTGCCGCCGCGATGCGCATCGTCATGGACGGGGAGGGGATCGGGCTGTCGCGCCGGCGCATCACGCTCTCGACCTCGGGCGTGGTGCCGATGATGGATCGCGCGGGGGCGGAGCTCGGCATCAACCTGGCGGTGTCGCTACACGCCGTCACCGACGAACTGCGCGACGAACTGGTTCCGCTCAACCGCAAGTATCCGATCAAGGACGTGATCGAGGCGTGCCGGCGCTACCCTTCCGCCTCCAACGCGCGGCGCATCACGTTCGAATACGTGATGTTGAAGGGTGTCAACGATTCCGCGGCCGAGGCGCGCGCGCTGGTGCGCCTCATCGCCGGCATCCCGGCCAAGGTGAACCTGATTCCGTTCAATCCCTGGCCGGGCAGTCCCTACGAGACCAGCACACCGGCGGCGATTGGGCGTTTTGCAGAGATCGTGAACGCCGCCGGGTTTTCCTCGCCGGTGCGCGCCCCGCGCGGGCGCGACATCCTCGCCGCCTGTGGTCAGCTCCGCACCGCGGCGGGGAAGCCGAGCGGCGGCTGAACCGCCTCGATCGCCTCACCCGCCCGCAGCAGCAGATCCTCGCGAAACCGGTCGGCGACGAGTTGCACGCCTGAGGGGAGTCCCTCGGCGAGCCCGGTCGGCACGGCGAGGCCCGGCAGGCCGAGGAGTGCGATCGGCAGCATGGGCGATTGCGCCGCGATCAGCTCGGCACCGAAATCGGCACCCTTGATGTCCATGTCGACAGGTACCGGACGGCGCCAGGAGACCGGCATCAGCAGGATCGGGTAGCGGGTGAAGAACAGCGACCATTCGCGCGCGATCGTGTACCGCCGCGCCAGCATCGCCAGCGCCTCGTCGCAGGATTGTTCCGGAACCGAGCCGGTGAAGTGCCTGGCGCTCGCCCGGATTGCTGCGTCGCCATAGGTCTCGATCGCGGGCAGCATGGAGCGGCGCATGTCGCTGGCGGCGAAGGTGAGCCAGAGACGGTGCGCCTCGTCAAAGCTCGGGGGGGCGGCTTCCTCGACGGCATAGCCGGCGGCGGCGAGCGCCTTGGCGGCGCGTTCCAAGGCGCCGGCAACCTGTCTGTCGGCGCGGCCGTCGCGGAACAGGGCGACCTTGATCGGGGTCGCTGGCAGCGGGAAGTCGAAGGCCACCGGCACCGAGATCGGATCGCGCGGGTCGGGCCGCGCCATGGCGACGAAGGCGAGGCGAAGGTCAGCGATGTTGCGCGCGAGCGGCCCCTGCACCGACATCATCTGGCTGGACAGGCCACGGTCCTCGGTCATCGTCGAGTTGTATGCGGGGATGCGGCCGACTGTGGGGCGCAGCCCTGCGATCCCGCAGGCGTAGGCGGGGTAGCGCACCGAGCCGCCGATGTCGTTGCCGTGTCCGACGGCCCCCATGCCGGTCGCGGTCGCGGCCGCGGCGCCGCCGCTGGAGCCGCCGGGCGTTGTGCCATGGTCCCACGGGTTGAGCGTGCGGCCGTGCAGGTCGTTGTCGGTGAACCAGCGATAAGAGAACGCCGGCGTGTTGCTGCGCCCGACGATGATGGCGCCGGCGGCGCGCAGGTTGTCCACCACCGGCGCGTTTTCCTTGGCGATGTTGTCGCGCAGCGCCACGATG
This sequence comes from Pseudomonadota bacterium, assembly GCA_021847175.1. Taxonomy (GTDB): domain Bacteria; phylum Pseudomonadota; class Alphaproteobacteria; order Acetobacterales; family Acetobacteraceae; genus JAJXXT01. Next base: position 4,256 of record JAJZUI010000219.1, on the reverse strand, counting down.
CCGTTGGTCGTGGCGTGGCCCTTCACGTCGACGTTGACCTTGATGGTGACCGGCACGCCGTGCATCGGCCCGAGCCGCGCGCCCTTCGCCTGCGCCTCGTCGGCCGCCGCCGCCGCCGCCATCGCCTCCTCCGCCATGATGTCGGGCAGGGCGTTGATCACCGGGTTCACCGCCGCGATGCGTGCCAACGCGCTCTGCGTGGCCTCGCGCGCGGAGAGGCGACCGGCGCGGATCTCGGCGGCGAGCTGGGTTGCGGTCAGGCTCCAGGGTTCGGTCATGCGCTTGTCTCCTTCGTCGTGGGCGATGTTACGTGCCCGGGATCGCAATGGCGATCTGGTGGAATAATTGCGCGGGTAGCGAGCCGCCAACCACGCCCTTCATCGGCGCGTTATTGTCGTTGCCGGTCCATACGCCGATGACCGTGCCGTTGACGGCGCCGATGAACCAGGCGTCGCGGAAACCCTCGCTGGTGCCGGTCTTGCCCGCGACCACCACGCCCGGGATCGCGGCGGCGCGCGCGGTGCCGCGGCTGACCACCGCGGCCATCATGCGCACCATCATCGCGGCGAGGTTGGGGTTGATCGCGCGCCGCGGCGTGTCGTTCGCCAGCCTCACGGGCTTGCCGTCGGCGGTGAGCGTGCGCAGCGCGTGTGGCACCACGCGATAGCCGCCGTTGAAGAACGCGGCATAGGCGCCGCACATCTCCATCAGCCCGACGCTGCCGGTGCCGAGCGCCACGGTCGCGTCGTTGGGCAGCTTGTCGGTGATGCCGAGGCTGCGCGCGACCGCGATCACCTTCGGGGGACCGCCGGCGCGGCGTTCCAGCCGCACGGCGGCGGTGTTGAGCGACTGCGCCAGCGCCGTCTCCACCGTCACCTCGCCGCGATAGGTCGGCTCGAAGTCGTGCGGGTGCCAGGTACCGCGCCGGATCGGTGCGTCCAGCACCATGCTGCCCGGCCGCACGCCGGCCTCGAGGGCGGCAAGCCAGACGAAGGGCTTAAAGGTCGAGCCGGCCTGGCGGCGCGCCATCACCGCGCGGTTGTAGCCGCCGATCTGGTCGGGCCGGCCGCCCACCATCGCGCGCACGGCGCCGGTCGCCGCGTCCATCACCACCACCGCGACCTCGGAGGCGTGCGCGGCGCGGGCGGGGCCGGCGAGATAGGCGGCGACTGCGTGGTCCACGACGCGTTGCAGCGGCGCGTCCAGTGTCGTCATGGCCGTGGCGTCGGTGCCCTGCGGCAGTGCCCGGCGCGCCTGCTCGACCGCCCAGTCGGCGAACCAGCCCGCGCTGTCGGTGGGCGGGGGGAAGACGATGGAGAGCGCCGCCCGGCGCGCCTGGGCCGGGGTGATGTAGTGGGAGCGCACCATCGCCGCGAGCACCACACGCGCCCGGTCTGCCGCCGCACGGGGATTGGTCTTGGGCGAGAAATATGAGGGCGCGCGCGGCAGCCCGGCCAGCACTGCCGCCTGCCACAGCGACAGGTGCCGCGCGGAGACGCCGAAATAGGCACGCGCGGCGGCATCGATGCCCCATGCGCCGGCGCCGTAATAGACTCGGTTGAGCCAGATCTCGAGGATCTCGCGGCGGGTGAAATGCTGCTCCAGCCAGAAGGTGAGAAGCAACTCCTGCGCCTTGCGCCGCCAGGTGCGGGCGTTGGTGAGGAACAGGTTCTTCGCCACCTGCTGTGCGATGGTCGAGCCGCCCTGGACGATGCGCATGTGCCAGAGGTCCACCGCCATGGCGCGGAGGATGCCGATCGGGTCGATCGCGCCGTGTTCCCAGTAGCGGCGGTCCTCCACCGCGACCACGGCCTGCGGCACGTAGGCCGGCAGCTGCGACAGGCGCATCGGCGCGCCGACCAGATCGCCGAACGTTGCGAAGGTGGTGCCGCGGTCGTCGACCAGCGTCAGGCTGGGGCGACGCACGGCGCGCAGCGCTGTCGAGGGCGGCGGCAGGTCCCACGCCAGCGACAGCAGCAGCAGCCCGCCGGCCACGCTGCCCCAGACCGCGGTATAGATCGCCCATTTGAACAACCGCCATGACAGCGACGGGCGCGCGCGGGGGCGCCGCGGCGCTGGGCGAGCAAGCCCGCGGCGGCGCGCGCGCGGGGCGGGTCGTTGCGTGGGGCGGGCCAGGGGTTGCGGGCGAGGCACGGTAATGGGTTAGCGCCCCAGCCGGTGGCGCCGCCAGATGGCGCGCCGGATCGGGATCAGGCGGCGCTGGCCGGCGCGGGTTGCGGGCGTGGCAGCGCGGCGCCGGTTTCGAGCAGGCTCTTCAGGCTCGACAGAATCTGCGGCCAGCCGCCGGACACCGCTTCGATGACCTTCGAGGGTGCACGCGGGCTTTCGTGCACCACCGTCAGCTTCACCATTTCTCCCGCAGGTTCCAGCGTGAAGGTGGCGCGGACCTCGCCCTCCGCCTTCAGGTCCTCCCGCCACTGGTGTCGCCAGGACAGCACCAGGCGGTGCGGCTTCTCGACCTCCAGCACCTCGCCGAGATCCGTCACCCTCCCGTCCCGGTAGGCCATCTTCCAGCCGGCCCCTTCCTTCCACGTGCTTTCGAGCCGCACGCCGAACCAGTAGCGGGCGGTGAAGTCCGGGTCGGTCAGCGCCGTCCACAGCTGCTCCGCGGTGGCGCGGATATACGTGACGTAAACGAAACGATCGCCGTTCATCGGCCTTCTCCCTCGAGGTTGCGTTTGAGGTCGGCGAGCGCCCTGACGGCTCCCCGCCGGTACTTGCCGATCCAACGGTCCGCGATTGACTGGATCGGCATCGGATTCAGGAAATGCAGCTTGCGGCGCCCGTCCCTGAGGGTCGCCACGAGGTTCGCCGCCTCCAGGATCGCGAGATGTTTGCTCACGGCCTGGCGGGTCATCGCGAGCCCCGCGCAGAGGGCGCCGAGCGTCTGCCCATCCTGCGCATGCAGCCGGTCCAGAAGCTGGCGCCGTGCGGGGTCGGCCAGCGCGCGGAAGACATCGTCGTCGGCTCCCTCGTCCTGCATGCGCGCTAATATGCAACCAAAAAGTTGCCTAATCAAGCACCACGACTTGCCCCGGCGGGGCGGGCATGGAACCGTCGCGCCACGGGCAAGACCGCGGTGGAAAAAATCATCGGCGAGCATGCGGGCCAGAAGGTCGCCGCCGGTGACGTGATGACCGCGTGCGTCGATCGCGTGCTGCTGCACGACGTCACCGGGCCGATCGCGCTCGATCAGTTCCAGGCGACGGGCGCGTGGCATCTGGCCGATCGGCACGCCGCGGTGCTGGCCAACGAGCACATCGTGCCGGCCAAGGACGTGATCAGCGCCACCAGCCTGGCGCGGATGCGCGAGCCCGCCGTGGCCTGGGACAGCGAGGGTGGCGGGGCACCATTCCCGATGCCGGCGGCCTGGTTCCCTTCGTCCGTGCCGAGCTTGCGAGGCGGGAGGCGCTCATTCAGTCTGCCTCGCGACGCAACGAGGGGCAGGCATGAAGGGCATTTTCATCGACGCGGGTCCGGAGCTTTCGGAGGTGTTCAAGGCCGTGGTCCGGCCCACCGACCCGCCGGTGCACGTCAACCGCGCCGAGAACGTGACACCAGCGGAACTGTCCGCGCTGCTCGCCGGCTACGACTTCGTGCTCGACGACCACAGCCGCATGCCGACCGCGGAACTCGCGAAGACGCCGGGGCTTAGGCACATCATCTTCCTCGGTACGGGCGCGCGCAGCTACATGAACCCCGAGGAGTTGGCGGCCCAGGGGCAGACGGTCCACATCATCCGCGGCTACGGCGACACCGCGGTCGCCGAGCATGCTTTCGCGCTGATGTTCGCCGCGGCGCGCGGGATCGCGACGATGGACCGCGGTGTGCGCGCCGGGGGCTGGCCGCGCACGGCGGGGCCGCAGCTCACCGGCAAGACGCTGGGACTGCTGGGCTATGGCGGGATCGGCGCCGAGATGGCTCGGCTCGCGCGCGGCATCGGCATGAAGGTGCTGGCGTGGAACCGCACGAAGCGCAGCGCCGAGGGTGTGGACTTCGTCGACCTGGACACGTTGCTTGCCGAAAGCCGCGTGCTGTCGATCCACCTGCTGCTCAACGACGAGACCCGCGGCTTCCTTGATGCCGGGCGGCTGGCGAAGCTGCGGCGCGACGCAATCCTGGTGAACACAGCGCGGGCGGCGCTCGTCGACGAGGCGGCGATGATCGCGGCGCTGCGTGAAGGCAGGCTGGCGCATGCGGCGCTCGACGTCTTCCTCGAGGAGCCGCTGCCGCCG
>JAJZUI010000218.1 GCA_021847175.1 Pseudomonadota bacterium | reverse complement strand
TCCGCAGGGCTCGACGTGCTGGCGATCGACCGCCGCGCCGTTGCCGGCGAGCCGGTTCAGTGCGCGGAGTTCGTGCCGCTGCTGCTGGATCAGGAGGTCGCGGGGCTGGGCGCCGTGCACCGGCAGACGATCGAGCGAATGTGCACCGCGATCGAGCGGGGTACGGCCGAGGAGACGACCGGCTTCCGCGGGCGGATGCTGGATCGCGCACGCTTCGACGCGCTGCTCGCCGCGCGCGCCGCCGAGGCCGGGGCCACGCTTCGTTTCGCAACCTCGCTCGCGCGCATCATGCCCGATGGCACCACGCGCCTCGCCGACGGGACGGAGCTTCGCCCGCGCATGGTGATCGGCGCCGACGGTCCGCGCTCGCGCGTCGGGGCGGCCATCGGCTCGGTGAACCGCGAACTCGTGGAGGCGCGCCAGATTCGCGTGCCGCTGCTGCAAAGCCACGATGCCACCGACATCTTTCTCTCCGCCGATTATCCCGGCGGCTACGGCTGGCTGTTTCCTTGCGGTGCCACGGCCAATCTCGGCCTCGGCGTCGTGCCCGCGGCGCGCGCCAGGCTGAAGCCGGCGTTGGAACAACTGCACGAGCGCCTGGTCCGCGAGGGCAGGGTGGGCGAGGCCGTGCTGGGCCTCACCGGCGGCGCGATCCCGGTCGGCGGCCGGCTGCCCGCCACGGGCTGGCTGGGCGACGTCCCCGTGCTGCTCGCGGGCGATGCGGCGGGGCTCGCGCACCCGATCAGCGGCGCCGGCATTGCCGCAGCCGTGCTGTCTGGCGCGCTCGCCGGCGAGGCGGGCGTGGCGCATCTCGGCGACTCCGCGGCGGCGCTCGCCGGGTACGAAGAGGACTTGGCGGATCTTTACGACGCCACGTTCGCGCGCGCGCTTGCCCGCCGCCGCGCGTTGCTCGCACGTTATGATGCCGGCGAGGCACCGGGCGCTGCGTTGCAGCGCGCAGGCTGGATCGGGTTCGACGAATACTGGGGAGAAGTCCATGAGCTGTCTTGAGCTGCCACGTTCGCCCGCGTCGGTGCGCACCAAGGAGCCCGACGCGAACCTCGCGGCAACCATGCAGCCGCGTACGCCGGGTGTCGTCCCCGCCGACCGGCGCAACGGTGCCGCGGTGAAGGCGCATTCCGTGCCGCCGCGGGGCGTGTATCGGCCCAACGATAACATCCTCACCCCGGACATGCGCTCGCCCGCCTATGTGCAGATGTCGACGGCGGCGGCGATCACGCTCGGCGTGATGCAGGGCGCGATGCACCGCACCTGCTGCACGCGTTGCCTCAACCTGCTGCTGACCTATCCCGAGGGATGCCGCGCCAACTGCGCCTATTGCGGCCTCGCGCGCCATCGCGAGGCCGAGCGCGACTACGCGGACCGCAACTTCATCCGTGTCGACTGGCCGGCGGTTCCCTACGACGAGGTGCTCGACATCGTGGCCTCCGGCGGCGATGGCGGGCAGTTCCACCGCATGTGCATCAGCATGATCACGCATCCGAACTCGGACGAGGATACGCGCACGGTGTTGCGCCGCTGGATGGAGCGGGTGCCGCACATTCCCGTCTCCATCCTCTCCAACCCCACGACAATGACGCGCGACGACGTGCAGCAATTGCACGACCTTGGCGCCGACATCTTCACCGTGGCGCTGGACGCGGCGAACCCCGAGATCTTCGAGCGCACCCGCGGCCGCGGCGTGCAGTCGCCGCATTCCTGGGACAAGTACTGGGAAATCCTGCATGCCGCCGCCGAGATCTTCGGGCCGGAGAAATTCGGCGCGCACCTCATCGTCGGCATGGGCGAGAGCGAGCTGGACGTGCTGACCCAGGTGCAGCGCCTGCGCGACCTCGGCGGGCACAGCCACATGTTCGCGTTCTTCCCCGAGAAGGGGTCGCTGATGGACCACCTGCCGGCGGTGCCGCGCCCGCAATGGCGCCGGGTGCAGCTGGCCCGCTACCTTATCGACTATCGCGGCCATTCGCTGGACCGGATGCGTTTCGACGACGAGGGCCGGCTGGTCGACTACGGTCTTCCGCCAGAGGAGATCGAGCGAATCGTCGCCGCCGGCACCGCGTTCCGTACCTCCGGCTGCCCGGGCAAGGAGGCCGACGACGTCTCAGCCTGCGACCGGCCCTATGGTGATTCGCCGCCGAGCAACATCGCCTCCTACCCGTTCAAGCCGAACGGCAACGATCTGCGGCGCGTGCGTGGCCAGCTCGGGCTGCGGCGCTAGCGCGTGGTTCCGTTCCGCTGGATCGACACCGGTCTGCGTGGCGGGCGCGAGAACATTGCCTTCGACCAGGCGCTGATCTCGCTGCACGCCGCGGGCCGGATTCAGGACACGCTGCGCTTCCTGCAATTCCGCCCCTGCGTGCTGGCGGGACGCCACCAGGTGCTGGAGGAGGCGGTGGATCTCGCCGCCTGCCGCGAGGCAGGGGTCGAGGTGGGGCGGCGGGTGACCGGCGGCGGCGCGCTGTATCTCGACGAGGGCCAGTTTGGCTGGGAGCTGGTGTTCGCTCGCTCGCGTCTGCCGTTCGCGGATCTGTCGGCCGCCGCGCGGGCGATCTGCGAGGCCGCATGCCTGGGCCTGGCGCGGCTCGGCATCGCCGCGCGGTTCCGGCCACGTAACGACATCGAGGTCGATGGTCGCAAGCTCGGAGGCACCGGCGGCTTCTTCGAGGGCCGGTCGCTGTTCTTCCAGGGCACGATGCTGGTGCGCTTCGATCCGGCGCGGATGGTGCGGTTGCTACGCGTTCCGGCCGCCAAGCTCGCGCGCCACGGCGCCGAGACGGCGGCGCAGCGCATCGTGACGCTTGCGGAACTGACAGCGGGTGCGCCCCCGCCGCTGGCCGAGGTCAAGGCGGCGCTGGCGCAGGGTCTTGCCGAGGGGCTTGGTCTCGCGCTCGAGCCCGCCGCGGTGTCGGCACTCGAGGAGGAAGAGGCCGCACGCCTGTTCGCCGAGGAGATCGGGACTGATGCCTTCGTCGGCCTCGACGGCGTCCGTGCCGCCGAGCCGGCGCATGCGTCCGCCAGCACGACCGGCGCCTCCGGCACGATCCGGCTCGACCTGTTCATTGAGGGGTTGGGCGAGCCGCGCATCCGCGAGACGCTGATCAGCGGCGATTTCTTCGCCACGCCACCGCGCGCCGTGCTCGATCTCGAGGCCGCGCTGCGCGGCGTGCCGCTCGGCGAGGCGGATGCAGCGTTGGCGGCGTTCTTCGCTGGCACGCGGATCGGGGGGCTCGACGCGGCGACGCTGCGGGGGTTGCTGAGCGAGGCGCTGGGGCGTCGGCGCGATGACGCGCGATCGTCGCCGTGATGGATGAGGCTTATGCTTGCCGCCCGCTTTGGCACGGCATAGTGTAGTCCATTATTGATTTGGCATATGACACCGGGGCAACCGGGATGGCTTGGAGGAAAGACGCGCCATGGCGACCCCGATGTTCATCGTCTGCCAGAACGGTTCACGTGAATCGCTGCAGTTCGCGGCCATGACGGCATCCGTCGCCGCGGTCTCGGGACGGGACGTCACTGTGTTCCTTTCGATGAACGCGCTCCAGCATTTCCTGCGGCGCCCCTCGCCGGACGCGCCGGCGGCGGGGCCGACGGGCGAGCTCCTGAAATCCCGCAAGGCCCCGCGTTTCGAGGACCTGTTCCAGCAGGCGGTGGAATTGGGGGACGCGAAGATCTACGCCTGTTCGATGGCGATGGATTTACTTGAGGTCGGCGAGGAAGACTTGGCGGAATACCTCGCTGGGGCGCAGGGACTGACCAAGTTCCTGAGCGATGCGGAGGCGGGGCAGCTGCTGGCGTTTTGATATGCCAATGGCAGGCTCCAAGGGGGCGGAGCCGTTGCGGCTTGTCCGCCCCGGCGCGAGCCCGCAGGCTGGTAAGCGGAGGGAGTTTCCGGCGTGAGTGAACATCACCTTGTCGACGCAAGGGGCAGCTTCTGCCCGGGGCCTTTGATGGAACTGATCACCGCGATGAAGCGAGCCGCGGTTGGCGACACGCTCGAGCTGCTGTCCTCCGACCAGGGTTCGGCCAAGGACGTGCCGGAATGGGTGCGCAAGGTCGGGCACGAAATGGAGCGGACGGAGCAGGACGATGCCAAGGTGTGGCATCTTTTCGTAAAGAAGGCGAAATAAATAAAAAGGGAGGCGTCTCATGCGCATCGTGGTGGTTGGCGGCGGAATGGCGGGGACGATCTTCGCCAACAACGTGGCACGCCGGCTGACGAGCGAACTGCGTTCCGGCAAGGCCCGCCTGACGATGCTGACGGCCTCGGACAAGCATATCTACCAGCCCGGCTGGCTTTATGTGGCGCTCGGGCGCATGACGCCGGACCAGCTCGAACGCGAGCAGGCGAGCCTGCTGGAGCCCGAGATCAAGCTGCACGTCGATCCCGTGAAGAGCTTCGACCTCGGGGCCAAGCACGTCGTGACCGCGAGCGGCAAGGTGCACGAATACGACATCCTGGTGATCGCGACCGGCTCGCGCCCCGCGGCGGAGGACGTGCCGGGGCTGAAGGAGAACAGCTTCCACTGCTATTCGGCCGAGGACGCGCTGAAGCTGTATGACCGCCTCTCGGCCTTCAACGGCGGACGCATCGTGGTGACGGTTGGGCTGCCGCACAAATGCCCGATGATCCCGCTCGAGATCACCTTCACGATGCACGACTACTTTCGCGACCGCGGGCTGCTGGACAAAACAGAATTCTACTACACGTATCCGATCGGCCGCCTGCACAGCCTCGAGAACGTGGCGCTCTGGGCGAACGGCGAGTTCGCCGAGCGTGGCATCCACCAGGAGACGTTCTTCAACATGAAGGAGGTCGACGGCTCGAAGGCGGTGGTGCGCAGCGAGGAAGGCTCGGAAATTGCCTACGATCTGCTGGTCAGCGTGCCGCCGCATCGCGGGCAGAAGGTGATCGAGGAGAACAGCCTCGGCGCCAATGGCTGGATCCCCACGGACCGGCACTCCCTGCACATGCAGGGTGATCATGGCGACAGCGTGATCGTGCTCGGCGACACCACCAACCTGCCGATCAGCAAGGCCGGCTCCACGGCGCATTTCGAGGCCGAGGTGGCGGCCGAGAACGTGGCCACGCGCGTGAAGATCGGCCGCGAGGTGCGCAGCTACGACGGCAAGGTGTTCTGCTTCATCGAGGCCGGCAAGGACCGCGCCACCTATGCGATGTTCAACTACCAGAAGCCGCCACAGCCGCGCGCGCCCAACGCGGCGATGCACGCGTTCAAGATGGCCTATAACCAACTTTACTGGGCGTCCGTCCGCGGTCTTCTGTAAACGGAGGCGTGACCATGTCTGCATCATCGGCCGACCTCGCGGCGGCAACCGAGGCGGCGGAGGCGCGCGCGCACGCGGCTATCACCGCGCTCGCGGCGAACGGCGATCTCGACCGTCTTGTGGCGCTCGCGCGCGTATTCGGCGGGGTCGGGGACTCGCTGTCGGACGACATCGTCACGCGGCTCTCGGCGACAGCGGCGGACGGGATGGACCTGCTGGATCGCGCCAACCGCAGCGGCATCGCCAAGGCGCTTCCGGCGATCGCGACGCTGGTGGAGAACGGCGATCTCGACCGTCTCGTCGCCCTCGCGCGCGTGCTCGGCGGGGTCGAGGATTCGTTGTCGGACGACATCGTCACGCGGCTCTCGGCGACAGCGGCGGACGGGATGGACCTGCTGGATCGCGCCAACCGCAGCGGCATCGCCAAGGCGCTTCCCGCCCTCACCGCGCTGGTGGGCAACGGCGACCTGGAGCTGCTGGTGGCACTCGCCCGGCTCGTCGGGGGCGTGAGCGATGCGATGTCGGACGACATCGTCACCCGCCTGGCGGAGACGGCGAGCAACGCCCTGGTCCTGATCGACCGCGTCACCCGCAGCGGCCTCGCCGACCGGCTGGTGACGCTCGCCGATCAGGTCGAGCGCTCCAACCTGCTGGCGGACCTGCTGCAGGCGCTCGAGCGCGCGGCGGCGGACGACGCCGGCAAGCCGCGCCCCGCGGGCGGCATCGGCGGGTTGTGGCACGTGCTGACCAGCGCCGAGACCCAGGCGGCGCTGCGATATGCCGCAACCACGCTCGGGCATTTCCGCACCCTGCGCGCCGCCAGGACCTGACGTTTCCTCTCCCGCCGCCGCCGGGCGGCGGTTGCTTCGGGTAGATCGGGCCACGGGCGCGGACAGGCTCGCGCACCGCTACGTGCCGACGGCGGGTGCGGATCTTGACCCAGATCATTGCCGCAGGCTCCGCCGGCGCACATTTTCGCAAGTGTTCGGATGGGGAACTGCGCGGTTTTCTGCTGGCGGGAGGCGGTAAAGATGTGTCTCGGCGTACCGATGCAGGTGGTCGCGATCGACGGGTTTAGCGCCGTCTGCGAGGCGCGGGGCGTGCGGCGTACCGTCAGCCTGTTCATGATCCGCGACGACGGCATCGAGGTTGGCGACCATGTGATGGTCCATGTCGGCTATGCACTGCGCCGGATGACGGAGGCC
>JAJZUI010000217.1 GCA_021847175.1 Pseudomonadota bacterium | reverse complement strand
CTTCCCGCGGCCTCTGCCGTGAGGCGCGCCACCTCGGCGCCGAGGCTAGCCACCTGCTGGGCGAGGCTCGTCTCGTCCGCCTGCACGAAGGTGGGGTCGAGCTGGGCAAGGAGTTCGCCCTTCTTGACGAACTGGCCCTCGCGCACGTCGATCGAGCGGATGATCGAGGTCTCGAGCGGCTGCACGACGATGTTGTGCGCGCGCGGCACGACGCGCCCGTGCGTGGTCACCACCCGGTCGATCGGCACCGTGCCGGCGACCACCAGCATGATCACCATCACGATGGCGAGCGACCAGACCGTGTAGCGGATGCCGACGCGGATCGGGCGGGCGATCAGCGAGACCGTCGGGCTCTCGAACTCGAGCAGCGCGCGGCTGGCGGGATCGTTGGCGCTCGCGATCGCGGCCAGCGCGCGCGACGTGGATTGCGGCAGCGGCGTCGCCTCGGACATCGGTTAGCCCTCGTTGCGAGCGACGATCGCCGCCGGCTGCGGGCCGCGGCCCTGGTCCATCATGTGCCGGTTCTGCTGCAGCCATAGCTGGCGGTAAACGGGGCAGCGGTCCACGAGCACGCTGTGCGGGCCGATATCCATGACCTTGCCCTGGTCGAGCACCAGGATCTGGTCGCATTCGACCAGCGAGGAAAGCCGGTGCGAGACGATGATCATCGTCCGCCCATGGGCGATGCGCCGGATATTGGCGTTGACGAGCGCCTCGCTCTCGGGGTCGAGCGCGCTGGTCGCCTCGTCGAGGATGAGGATGCGCGGGTCGTGGATCAGCGCGCGGGCGATGGCGAGGCGCTGGCGCTGGCCGCCGGAGAGGTTGGGCGAGCCCTCCTCGATCCACGTCTCGTAGCCGAGCGGCATTCGCTCGATGAACTCCTCGGCGCCCGCGAGGCGGGCGGCGCGGATCGCGTCGTTGAGCGTGAGCCCGGGGCGGCCGGCGATGATGTTCTCGCGGATGGTGCCGCGGAACAGGAAATTCTCCTGCAGCACTACGCCGAAGCTGCGCCGCAGATAGGCGAGGTTGATCTCGCGCAGATCCGTGCCGTCGACCTTGATCTGCCCCTCGTACTCGCGGTTGATGCCCTGCAGCAGGCGTGTGATGGTCGACTTGCCGGAGCCGGAACGCCCGACCAGGCCCAGCGTGGTGCCGGCCGGGATCGCGAACGAGACCTCCTGCAGCGCCTTGTTGCGCGAGCCCGGATAGGCGAAGTCGACGTCCTGGAAATGCACCGCGCCCTCGATGCGCGGGCGCACGCCGGCGCCGGGGTTCACCACCTCCGGCCGGTTGTTCAGCACCTCGGCGACGATGCCCACCGCGGCGCGGGCGTACTCGTATTCCTCGGTGAGCCGCGCGAGGCCGACCAGTGGCGCGGCCACGCGGCCGGACAGCATCATGAAGGCGACAAGCGAACCCAGCGTCGCGACGTTGCCGTGCAGCGCGAAATAGGCGCCTACCAGCAGCACGCCGCGGTTCATGAAGTTGTCGAACGGCGTCACCAGCGTCGCCGGCACGTTGCTCGCCCGGCCCAGCTCCTGCTGCCACAGCGACGCCTTGGCGAGCCGCTGGTCCCACAGCTCGCGCTGCTGCGGCTCGAGCGCCAGCGACTTCACCGTGCGGATGCCGGCGACGCTCTCGACCATGACGTTGCTCTTCTCGACCTCCGACTTCATCCATTCGCCGAAGGTCCGCCGCACCCGCGGCAGACAGGCAATAATGATGAGGGCGATCATCACGCCGGCGGCGATGGTGAGCCAGGTGAGCGGCGCGTTGAGCCAGAACAGGAACGGGATGAGCACCGCGAGCGTCACCAGGTCGAGGATGGTCGCGAGCATCTTGCCGGTGAGGAACTCGCGGATCTTGGCGAACTGGTTGAGCTTGTAGAGGATCGCGCCGGTCTGGTTCTTCTCGAAGTAGTCGATCGAGAGCCCGAGCAGGCGGCGGAAGATGTGCAGGCCGATGCGCGCGTCCATCCGGGTGGCGACCACCAGGATCAGTTCGCGCCGCGCGAAGCCGAGATAGGTCTCGTAGATCGCCGCGACGACCAGGATCAGGGAGAGCATCAGCAGCGTGGAGCCGGACTGGTAGGTGACGACCTTGTCAACCACCACCATCACGAGGAGCGGCGGCAGGATCGCCAGCACCGACAGCACGATCGAGCCGACGCAGATGTCGCGCAGCGTCTTCTTTTCGCGCCAGACGATGCGCGCCACCCAGCCAAGCGTGAACGGCGCATTGTCCTCGTTGGCGCCGCGCTCCGGCCGCAGCAGGATGACCTCGCCCTTCCACAACTGGCTGAGGCGCAGTTCGTCCACCGGCACGCCGCCGTCGTCGAATGAGGAGGCCGGGTTCTTCAGCCAGACGACATTGCGCGCGGGATCGGCGCGGACCATCAGCGCCGCCGAGCCGTCCTCGAGCAGCAGCACGACGGGCCCCGAGGCCTGGGTGGCGACCAGGTGCTTCCAGGAGAGCCGGGCCGCGCGCGCCCACAGCCCGGAGCCGCGTACCCAGTCCACCAACACCGCGGGCGCCACGATGCCGCCCGTGGGCAGGCGCAAGTCGTCGCGGTCGAGGTCCACGCCGTGCCAGCGCGCCGCCTCGATCAGCGCGAGCAGCCGCACCTCCAGCTTCTCCCGCGGGTCCGGGGAAGGGGCGGTCGGGCCGGCGACAGGCGGTATTGAATCCAAGAGCTTGATCCTCGGGACGTGAAGCACCGTCGCGGGAACCGGGCGCGCCGGCCACCAAATATTCTTATAGCACGGTTCGTGCCCGGAATACGAAGAACTCGCTGACCGGAACGTGGCCTGGACAGGGCCTCCCGCGATCACATCACCGTGATCGGGCCGTCCGCCTGGCCCCCCCTCGCCCCGACATTCCCGCAGCCTTGCCTGCCTGTCATCTTGACTGAATCCCGCGCCCCGAGAAGGTTCGCGCGAGGTGGCTCGGGCCGCGTCGGGCCGGGACCGTGACGGGCGGGAGCGCGCAATGTTCAGGGACGATGATCGTGCACGTGAGGAACCGGGGGCGGATGCCGGCGCCTTCGTCCCTGGCCCACGCGCCGCGATGGCCGCCACGGACAGCGGTTCGCTCGATGGATTATCTTTTGCGGTCAAGGATTTATTCGACGTTTCTGGGTTTGTCACGAGCTACGGCCACCCGGAGTGGGCACGCACCCATCCGCCTGCGGAGGCGACCGCGCCGGTGGTCGCGGAGTTGCTCGCCGCCGGGGCCCGGCTCGCCGGCAAGACCAAGACGGTGGAGCTCGCCTTCGGCCTGACCGGCGAGAACATCTGGCACGGCACGCCGCGCAATCCGGCAGCCCCCCTGCGCTTTCCCGGCGGATCGAGTTGCGGCTCGGCCTCGGCGGTCGCCGCCGGGGAGGTGGATTTCGCGCTCGGCTCGGACACTGGCGGCTCGGTGCGCATCCCGGCGAGCTATTGCGGCCTCTACGGTATCCGCCCGACCCACGGCGCGGTGTCGCTGGCCGGCGCGCGGGGGCTGGCGCCGAGCCTCGATACGTGCGGCTGGTTCGCCCGCTCCGCAGACCTGCTGGAAGTGGTGGGCGAGGCGCTGCTGCCGCAGCCGGGCGGCTCGCTGTCGGGGCCGTTCCTGCGCGTCGAGGAGGCGTGGGTGAACGCGGACCCCGCGGTCGCCTCCGCCCTCTCGCCGGCGGTGGCAGCGCTGCGGCCGGTTTCCGTTTCGCTGGTGCCGGAGGGGCTTTCGGCGCTCTACGGGCATTTCCGCGCCGTGCAGGCGGCCGAGGTCTGGGCGACGCTGGGCGACTGGGTGGTCTCGGTCAACCCGCGCTTCGGGCCCGGGATCGGCGAGCGGATCGAAGCGGCGCGCACCATGAGCCCGGCGCTGGCCGCGGCCGGGCGCGCCTTCCGCCGCCGCCTCGCCGCCCGCCTGGCTCCCCTGCTCGGCGGCGGCGCGGTGCTGGTCTTCCCGACCGCCCCGAGCGCCGCGCCGCTGCTGACCGCGAGCGAGGCGCACCAGCAGGCGGTGCGCGAGGCGACGATCGGGGTCACGGCGATCGCGAGCTTCGCCGGGCTGCCGGAGGTGACCATCCCCGTCGGCACCGCGGACGGCGCGCCGGTCGGGCTTTCGCTCGTCGCCGCGGCCGGCCACGACGCGGCACTGCTGGCGCTCGCCAACGAGGTCGCGGGCGTGCTTGGCCTGCCGGCATGAAGGACCCCTACGAGACACTCGGGGTCGCGCGCAGCGCGAGCGAGGAGGAGATCGGCGCCGCCTTCAAGAAGCTCGCACGGCGCTACCACCCGGACCTGCACCCCGGCGACAAGGAGGCGGAGGCCAAGTTCAAGGAGGTTTCTGCCGCTGCCGAGTTGCTGCGCGACAAGGAGAAGCGGCGACGCTTCGACGCCGGCGAGATCGACGCGGCGGGCGCCGAGCGGCCGCAGCATTTCTACCGCGAGACGGCCGACGGACCGCACGCGGCGCAGGATGGGTTCGCCAGCAACGAGGAACTCGCGGAGTTTCTCGCCCGCGCCTTCGGTGGCGGCCGTGGCGGCGGCCGCGCCGGCGGTTTCGGCGGCGGCGAGTTCCGGGCGCGGGGCCAGGACGTCACTTACGAGCTGCGCCTGCCATTCCTCGATGCCGCGCGCGGCGGCGTGCGCACGCTCAACCTGCCCGAGGGCAGGACGCTGCAGGTCACCATCCCTGCGGGGTCGACGGACGGGCAGATGCTGCGGCTGCGCGGCCAGGGCATGGCCGGCTACGGCGGCGGGCCGGCGGGCGACGCGTATGTCGAGCTGCACGTCGAGCCGCACGCCTACTTTCGACGCAAAGACAATGACATACACGTTGATGTTCCGGTGACGCTGAAGGAGGCGGTGCTGGGCGCGCGCATCGAGGTACCGACAATCGACGGGCCGGTGTCGGTCACCGTGCCCAGGGGCGCGAACGCCGGCACCACGCTGCGGCTGCGCGAGCGCGGCGTGCTGGATCGAAAGAGCGGGCAGCGCGGCCATCAGTTCGTGACACTGAGGATCGTGCTACCGAAGGGCGAGGACAAGCCGCTCGCCGCGTTCCTGGAGACGTGGCAGCCGGAGCACCCGGAGAACCCGCGCGAGGAGATGCTGCGATGACCGGCATCGAGGAGCTGCTGGCAGGCAACGCGCTGCTGCGGCGAGAGGACCTGGTCGCCTGGGTCGAGGAGCAGCTGGTGGTGCCGGAAGGCACGGCCGAGGCGCCCCGCTTCTCCGAGGAAGCATGGGTGCGGGTGCGGCTGCTGTGCACGCTCCGCTACGAGCTGGACATCGATGCCGAGGCGCTGCCGGTGGTGGTGTCGCTGCTCGACCAGTTGCACGACGCGCAGCGCCGGCTGCGGGCGCTGGCCGGCGCCGTCGCGGCGCAGGATCAGGCGGTGCGCGAGGCCATCATCGCGACGTTGCGCGGGCCAGACGCCGTGGCCTGAGCGCCCCTCCAGGGGGTAACCGGCACGCGAGAGCGCTTCAGCCGTCGGTGAGGGCGAAACGCGCCTGGGCGAGACTGTCCGCCGCGTAGGCGCGGGCGAGATCCTCGGGTGGCATCGGCACCACGGCGCCGGTGACGGGCTTGCCCATCGCGTGGTCCCGCCAGACGCGACCCAGCGCCCCCAGCGGCGAACGCACGCCGCAGCATGCACAGCCGACTGGGTGGAGAGGCGCCGTGATCAGCGTCTCGCCGGGCCCGGCCGTGGTGCCGGCGCGAAGGCGAAGGCGTTCGGAACACATGGATGTATATAGACATGTTTATATGTGCATGTCTATAAAAGTCCATGAATCAGATCCTGGCCCAGCTCCGCGCCGCCGCGGACCCGACGCGCCTGCGTATCCTGGCGCTGGCGGCTGGCTGCGACCTGTGCGTCGCGGATTTCGCCGAGGTGCTCGGGCAGTCGCAGCCGCGCGTCTCCCGCCATCTCGGCGTTATGGTCGAGGCCGGGCTGCTGGAGCGCCGGCGCGAGAGCAAGAATGTGTTCTTCCGCCTCGCCCCTACCGGGCTCGCGCAGGAACTCGCGACACGCGTCGCGACCGCCGACGAGGCGGTGGCGGCCGACCGGCGGGCGGCGCAGCGGGTGATGGCGGAGCGCGCGCGGCAGGCGACGGAACTGTTCCGCATGCAGGGTGCCAACTGGGACGAGATGGGGGCACTCGGCCTGCCGCATGGTGAGATCGAGCGCGCGGTGCTGGAGCGCCTGCCGGAGCAGGTCCAGCACCTGCTCGATATCGGGACCGGCACCGGGCGGATGCTGCAGGTGATCGCGCCACGGGCCGGCTCGATGCTGGGGATCGACGCCTCGCGCGCAATGCTGGCGCTGGCGCGGACGCGGCTTGCCGAGCAACCGGGGCTGCGCCATGCCGCGGTGCGGCTGGGCGACATGTACCGGCTCGAGCTGCCGGACGGACATTTCGATGTCGTTCTGATGCAGATGGTGCTGCACTACGCGACGGAGCCGGCGAAGGCGCTGGCCGAGGCGGCGAGGGTGCTGGCACCCGGCGGGAGATTGATCGTCGTCGATCTCGCCCGGCACGACGACGGGTCG
>JAJZUI010000216.1 GCA_021847175.1 Pseudomonadota bacterium | reverse complement strand
CTTGAGGCCGTGCAAAATGCTGACGCCGATCACGGGGTCGACGAAGCCGAGATCGGCCATCGGCCAGCACGCGGTGGCATCCGCGTTGCGCCCGCCGCCCATGTTCAGATAGGCCTGCCCGTAACTGGTGCGCATCACCACCTGCAGCTTCGGCACAGTGACGAGCGAGAGGGCGTTCATCCAGTTCATGATCAGCCCCGGCGCGCCCTTCATTTCGCCAGCGACACCGATGAGGAAGCCGGGCTGGTCGGTGAGGAAGACGAGTGGGATGTTGAAGCTGTCACACAGCACCATGAAGCTGGTGACCTTGCGGCAAGCGTCGACGTCGATGGCCCCGCCCTTGAACATCGGGTTGCTGGCGACGAGGCCGACGCTGCGCCCGTCAAGGCGCGCGAGGGCGGTGACGAGGGACCGACCGAACCGCGCCTTCAGCTCGAACAGCGAGCCGGTGTCGACGATAAGGCGCAGGATGCGGCGCACATCGTAGGTCTGGTGCCTCGACTGCGGCAGTGCGTCGCCGATTGCCTGCACATCAGCACCGGAGCCTGACGCGACGGCGATGCGCGGCGGCGCTTCGCCGGCATGGCTCGGCAGGTAGGAGAGGAAAGCCTGAATCGCTGCCAGCGCCTCGGCGTCGGTGTCGGTCGCGAGGTCGATGAGGCCCGTCATGTCGGCGTGCAGTTTCCAGCCGCCCAGTTCCTCCGGGTCCACCGCCTGGCTAATCGCGATCGAGGTGACGCGCTCCGAGGCAACCGACATGCGCGCGCCCTTGCGCATCACCACGAAGTCCGAAAGGCAGGCATACCAAGTGGAGGAACCGTAGCACGGCCCAAGCATCGCCGAGACCCAGGGCGTGTTGCGCACGCGCAGATATTCCGTGGGGTCCTGGCCCAGCATGGCGCGGCCCGCCGCGCCCATGCGGTCCGGCATGCGCGCGCCGGCGGACTCGCCGATGTAGATCACGGGCATGCCGGAGCGGGCGGCGACGCGCTTGATGTGCTGGATCTTGCGGCCGTTGACGGCACTGCTGGACGCGCCGAGCACGGTGAAATCGTTGGAGACCACGGCAACGGGCCGCCCGCCGACGCGCCCGAACCCCGCGATTTTGCCATCGGCTGGCGAACGGTCGCGCACCTCCGGGCGGATGCCGGCCGCGAGCATGCCGCTCTCGCAGAAGCTGCCGGGGTCGAGCAGGGCGTCGAGCCGCTGGCGCGCGTCCATGATGCCGGCCGCATGGCGTTTGGCGAGTTTCTCGGCGCCGCCCATCGCGCGGGCCCTGGCGCGCCGCGCCTCAAGTTCGCTGCGCGCTTCGTCGAGTGGCATCAGAAGCTCGTGGGCCAGGTGCGCATCAGGTGCTGGCCGACACCATGTGTCGGCGACAACGCGTGCACGCGCAGTATGTTGCGCAGGTAGTCGCGGGTCTCGCGCGGGTCGATGACCTCCTGCGCGCCATAGCACGCGGCGAGGTCATAGGCGCCAGTGTCGCGGCGCATGCGCTCTACGGCAGCGCGGTAGGCCTCGGGGTCGCCATCCGGGCGCACGCCATAGGCGATGACGGCGCCGAACTCGGGCTCCATGAAGCTCACCTCCGCCGTGGTCCAGGCGGCGACCTCGTCCGCATTGCCGGCGCCGCCCATATTGAGCACCGCCTGGCCATAAGTCTTGCGCATGATGATGGAGATGCACGGCACCGTGACCAGCGACAGCGCGTTCATCCAGTTGATCACCTTGCCGACCGCGCGCTTGGCCTCGCCCTGGATGCCGACGAGGAAGCCCGGTTGGTCCACAAGAAGAACGATGGGGATGTTGAAGCTGTCGCACATGACCATGAAGCTGATGGCCTTGTCGCAGGCATCGGGATCAATGGCGCCGCCCTTGATCATCGGGTTGTTGGCGATGAAGCCGACGGTGCGCCCGTCGATGCGCGAGAGGGCGGTCACGATGGAGCGGCCGAAGCGCGCCTTCATCTCGAACACGCTGCGGCGGTCGCAGATCGCGTCGAGCACGCGGCGCACGTCGTAGACCTGCTGGCGCGTTTTTGGCAGCAGGGCCGCGAGCGTGTCGGCAGCATCGTCGGAGCCCTCCGGCACCTCGGCCACCGGCGGCGCTTCGCCGTGGTGGGAAGGCATGTAGGAGAGGAAACGGCGAATGGCGTCGATCGCTTCCTCGTCGGTGTCGGTCACCTGGTCGACGAGGCCGGTGGTGTTGGCGTGTACGCGCCAGCCGCCGAGCTCCTCGGGGTCGACCTCCTCGGTGGTGGCGAGCGAGGTGAGGCGCGGGCTTGCCACCGCCATGATCGCGCCACGCCGCATCGCGACGAAATCCGACATCGCTGCGTACCAGGACGAGGAGCCGTAGCACGGGCCGAGCACCGCGGAGGCCCACGGCGTCTCGCGCATGCGCAGGTAACGGTTGCGCGTCTGGCCGGCGCCGATGCCGGCAGCACCCATGATCTCCGGCATTCGCGCCCCGGTCGACTCGCCGAAGAAGACGATCGGCATGCCGTTGCGCGTGGCCACTTCCTTGATGTGGGCCATCTTCTTGCTGTTGATCCGGCTCGAAGAGGCACCGAGCACGGTGAAGTCGTTGGACACCACCGCGACCATGCGCCCATCGACGCGACCGAACCCGGCAACCTTACCGTCAGCCGGAGTGCGCTCGCGCAGATCCTTGTCCGCGGCGGTAGCGAGCAGCCCGGATTCCATGAAGCTGCCGGGATCCAGCAGCCGCTCGATGCGCTCACGGGCATTGAGCAAGCCCAGGGCGCGGCGCTCGGCGAGTTTGCGCTCCCCGCCCATCGCGCGTGCCTTTACCCGCCGCGCCTGTAGTTCCTCCAGCAACGCGTCGTGCGCCATCGTGTCCTCAGTTATGCATAAGGCTAGGCAGCCACAGCGTGATCCCCGGGAACGCCGTCAGCAACACAAGATAGAGCAGCATGGTCGCCATGAACGGAAACACGCCGCGGAATACCTGGTCGACCGGCACGTTAGCGTAACGGCCGACAATGTAGACATTGAGCCCGATCGGCGGCGTCACCAGCCCGATTTCGGATGTTAGCGCCAGCACGATGCCGTACCAGATCGGGTCGAAGCCAAGATGGGTCACGATCGGCAGCGTGATCGGTACCGTCAGCACCAGAAGCGCCACCTGGTCCATGAAGCAGCCGAGCACGAGCTTGATCGCGAGCAGCAGCGCCACGATCACCAGCGGCGCGACCGGAAGCCCGGCGATGGCGTTGGTCAGCGTCTGCGTCGCCTGGCTCATCGTGAGGAAGTAGCCGAACAAGAGCGCGCCGGTGATCACCATGGTGATCATGACACTGATCCGCGCCGTGGCCTTGAGCGCCTGGAGCAGCGAGCTCATCGAGAGGCGTCGGCGCTGCGCGGTGATCAGCATCGCACCGAGCGCGCCCATGGCGGAGGCTTCCGTCGGCGTGCCGATGCCGAAATACATCACGCCGACGATGAGCAGGAACAGCAACGTCATCGGCAGCACACGCGTGAGCATGCGGATCCGCTCGGCGAGCGGCGGCGGCGGTTCGGCGGCCTCGGTGATCAGCGATGGGTTGCGCCGGATCAGCAGTTGCAGCGTGAGGGTCAGAACCACGACGCCGATCAGCCCCGGAACAATGCCGGCGATCAGCAGCTTGCCGAGATCCGCTCCGCTCAGCACGCCGTAGATGATAAGCCCGTTCGCTGGTGGGATCATAGACGACAGTGTGCCAACGATAGCGGTGAGTCCTGTCGCAAGCTGCATCTCGTAGCCGTGCCGGCGCATCTGCGGGATCGCGGTGGACGCCAGCGTCGCCGCGGCAGCCGCCGAGGAGCCGCAGATCGAGCTGAATCCCGCCCCGGTCAGCACCGTCGAGATGCCAAGGCCACCCAGCAGGTTGCGGGTCCAGGCATCAATGGTGTCGAACAGCTCCTCCGCCACGCCACTGACGATGACGAACTCGGCCATCAGCACGAACATCGGGATGGTCATCAGCTCGTAAGTTGATGCTGTTGTCACTGGCGTGGTGGAGAGGAAGGCGAGCATCGGCGTGAAGCCGCCGATGAGCCATACGCCGACACAGCCTGCCGCCCCGAGGGCGAAGGCGAGCGGAATGCCCATGCCGATCAGCGCGAAGAGCAGTACAGTGATGCCGATCGCGAGCATCGTTCAGTCGGCGACCGCGGCGGGTCCGAGAATGCGCCCGGCCAGCGTCGACTCGAGCGCGGCGATCATGCCGCAGATGAGGCGCAGCGCCAGCACGGTGCACCCGAGTATCACGATCGCGCGCATCGGCCATGTCGGCAGCGGCAGCGAGCCCGGCAACACCTGGTTGTTCACCCAGGCGTCGCGAAGCGCGGGCCAGTTGCCCCAGGCGATCCCGATGGCGAGCACCGCGCCCAGCCCATCGCCGAGCAGCATGAAGCCGTTGCGCAGCAGGGGCGAGCGCAGGCTGCGTACCGCAAAGTCGAGAGACATGTGGGCGCCACGGCCGGTAACGTAGGGCAAGGCAAGAAAGAACAGTCCGACAAGCAGGTACTGTGTGGTGAGGTCGTGCGACCAGCTGAACGGCGCATTCAGCGCGTAACGGAAAACGACGTCGGCGGCGGTGATCAGCACCATGCCGGCGATGGCGAGACATGCCGCAAGCATCAGAACGTTTTCCACGGGCGTGAGCACCCGCCCCAGGCGAGCCGAGATCGTGCGCTCCGGGGCGGGTTGCGTCGTCACTTGGCTGCGGCGCGGAAGGCGGCGAGCACCTTGCTGCCGGGCAGGCCGCGCTTGTCGAGCTGCTGCGCCCACTGTACCTGAACCGGGCTCATGGTCTTGCGCCAGATTGCCTTCTCTTGCGAAGTCAGAACGGTATTGGTCCAGTGGTGATGCTGGGCGAGATCCTTGCCGATGGAGGCGTTCTGGGAATCCTCCGCCTTGCAGAAATTCTCCCAGGTGGCGTCGCCGGCCTTGATCATGGCGGCGCGCACGTCGGGCGGCAGGGAGTTCCAGCGCTGGTTGCCGATCATCGCGACCAGGCCGAAGCCGCCGATATCCGCGCCCACGGTGCTGTACTGCAGCACGTCCTGGGTGCTGTTGGCGTACACGCTGTTGAAGGCGCCGAACCGCCCATCCACAGTGCCGCGCTTGAGGCCGAGGAACAGGTCAGCGACGGTCATCTGCACCGGTACGCCGCCCACCAGCAGCGCCGCGTCATCCGAGGCGCCACCCAACGTCTTGAACTTCAGCCCCTTCATGTCGGTGGGCAGCACCACTTTGTGGCGGACGGTCTGCACCTCGTAGGGGGGGTTGGTGAAGGCAAACACCACGTGCACGCCGTTGGGCGCATACTCCAGCTTGTCGAGCATCCCGCCCGGCTTGACCAGCGTCCAGAACGCCTTGCTGCCGCTGCAGGTGTTGTTGAACATCTCCGGAAGCTCCGCGACCGCGGAGAGCGGCAGCTTGTCCGGAGTGTAGGACGGGCCGGTGCTACCGATGTCCACCGCGCCCGAGGCGGTGAGTGCCAGCAGGTCGCGGCCCTTGCCGAGCTGGCCCGCGGGATACCATTGGAACTTGACGCGCCCGTTGGTCAGCTTCGTGACCATGTCCATCCAGAACTTGCTGCCGTAGACGCTGATCGGGTGCGTCTTGGGGATGGAATCGGCGAAACGCAGGGTGATGGTCGATGGGCCGGCCGCTTGGCTAGGGGCGGCGAAGGCCAGCCAGCCGAGCGCCCCAATGACGCAGCACACGGCGCCGTGACGCCGAAAGGACATCGGTCGCATAGCGTTCCCTCCTGTGGCCCGCCCTCGCGGCGGGCGTTCTTATTGCCGGCAGTTCACCACCCGACCATATTGTTGTCAATCTGCCTGGGAAGTTGTCTACAATTTACTGGACGTGCCGCGAGGAACCGAATTCGCTATGCAGCCCCGCATGAACGAGGCCCCTCCCCTGGTCGTCGCCCGCGAGCCGGAGATCGGCCAGCGTGTGCTGCGAACGCTGCGCCAGCGCATCGTGAGCGGCGAGCTGGCGCCTGGTGCGCAACTGCACGAGTTGGGCCTCGCGGCCGAGCTCGGCGTCTCGCGCAGCCGTCTACGCGAGGCCTTCGCCCGGCTGGAGGCGACGGGGCTGGTCGACCGGGTGCCCAATCGCGGCGCGTTCGTCCACCGTCTCACGGTGGACGAGGCGCGCGAGGTGTTCGAGGCGCGCATCGCGCTCGAGGGCATGTGCGCGCGGCTGGCGGCTCGCAACGTCAAGCCGCCCTCGTGGGAAGACCTCGTGACTCTGTTCGGCGCACCCACGGAGGTAATGGTCGAGCAGGGCGACCTCGAAGGCTATCTGCGGCATGTAGCGACGTTGCGCCGCCGGATGCTGGCCGCTGCGAACAACCGCACCATCATTTCGCTCATTGTACCGTTGCTAGATCGCAGCGCGGTGGCGATGCGCCGCGTGATACTCGCCACCAACCGCGCCAGCGACGGACTGAAGCAGTACCGCGCGGTGCTGGCCGCGCTGCGCGCCGGTGACGCGGACCGCGCCGAACAGCTCAAGCGCGCGCAGCTCGGCGACGCCTGGGCGGCGCTAAAGCGGTATCACCGGCTGGTTCTCTAGG
>JAJZUI010000215.1 GCA_021847175.1 Pseudomonadota bacterium | reverse complement strand
TGGTGATCTTCGCCTACGGCATCACCATGGACGTGAATCGGCTTACCTTCGCCGTGCTCGATCGCGACCAGACGACGGCGAGCCGGAGCTACATCCTCAACATCGAGGGCTCGCGCTATTTCACGGAGCGCGCGCCGATCAGGGACTACGCGGAGCTCGACCGGCGCATGCAGTCCGGCGGGCTGACACTCGCGCTCGAGATCCCGCCCGGCTTCGGCCGCGACATCGCGCGTGGCCACCCGGTCGCGATCGGCGCGTGGGTGGATGGTTCCATGCCGGCGCGGGCCGACACCGTGGCGGGCTACGTCGAGGCCCTGCACGCGCAATGGCTCGGCATCGTCGGCGGCCCGGCAAGCCCGGTGAACGTGGCCATCCGCTTCCGCTACAACCCGAACGTACTGAGCGTGGTGGCGATGGTGCCTGCCATCCTGCCGCTGTTGCTGTTGCTGATCCCGAGCATGCTGACGGCGCTCAGCGTGGTGCGCGAAAAGGAGCTGGGCTCCATCGTCAACTTCTACGTCACGCCCACCACGCGGCTCGAATTCCTGCTCGGCAAGCAGATCCCCTACGTCGTGCTCGCGATGCTGAACTTCACGGTGCTGACGCTGCTGTCCGTGGTGTGGTTCGGCGTGCCGCTGAAGGGCAGCGTCGCGGCCCTCTTCGCCGGCGCCCTGCTCTACGTCGTCGCGGCGACCGCGATGGGCCAGTTCATGTCCTCGTTCATGAAGAGCCAGGTCGCGGCGATCTTCGGCACGGCCATCGTCACCCTGATCCCGGCGATCGAGTTCAGCGGCTTCATTGACCCGGTTTCCTCCCTGCGCGGCTTCGAGGCCTTCATCGGGCGCATCTACCCGACCACACATTTCCTGACGATCTCACGAGGCACCTTCGCCAAGGCGCTGGGCTTTGCCGACCTGTCGTCCGCGTTCCTCGCCCTCGCGCTCGCGGTTCCGGTCCTCATTGTTCTATGCGCGATCCTGCTTCGCAAGCAGGAGGCCTGAGCGATGCGCCTCGCCAACATCCTCAACCTCGGCGTCAAGGAACTGCGCAGCCTCCTGCGCGACCCGATCATGCTGGTGCTGATCGCCTACACCTTCACCGTCGCGATCTATTCCGCCGCCGCCGCGCTGCCTGAGACGCTGAACAACGCCGCGATCGGCATCGTGGACGAGGATCACTCGGCGCTGTCGCGACGCATTGTCGGCGCCTTCTACCCGCCGTATTTCAGCACGCCGCGGATGATCACGCCGGCCCAAATGGATACCGGCCTCGACGAAGGCTCGCTCACCTTCGCACTCGACATCCCGCCCCACTTCCAGCGCGACGTGCTCGCGGGCCGCAAGCCGGATATCCAGCTCAACGTGGACGCGACGCGCGTGAGCCAGGCGTTTACCGGCGCGGGCTACATCCAGACAATCATCGACACCGAGGCCACCGCGTTCCTGCGCCGCTACCGCGCGGTTGCCGTGCCGCAGGTCGATCTCGCGCTGCGCATGCGCTTCAACCCCAACCTCAACAAATCCTGGTTCGGCAGCGTTGTGGAACTGATCAACCAGGTGACGCTGCTGTCGATCATCCTCACCGGCGCTGCGCTCATCCGCGAGCGCGAGCACGGCACGATCGAGCATCTCCTGGTCATGCCGGTGACGCCCTTCGAGATCATGGCGAGCAAGATCTGGTCGATGGCGCTGGTGGTCCTCGTTGCCACGGCGGTGTCGCTGCTCGTGGTCGTGCACGGGCTGATCGGCACGCCGATCCGCGGCTCGGTCGCGCTGTTCCTCGCTGGCGCGCTTGCCAACCTGTTCTCCACCACGGCACTCGGCATCATGCTCGCCACCCTGGCCCGCTCGATGCCGCAGTTCGCACTGCTGACCATCCTGGTGATCATGCCGCTGGAGATCCTCTCCGGCGGCTCGACGCCACGCGAGAGCATGCCGCAAATCGTGCAGGCCATCATGCTCCTCGCGCCCACCACGCATTTCGTGGCCCTCGCGCAGGCGATCCTGTTCCGCGGCGCCGGCTTCGATGTCGTCTGGCCGCACTTCGCCGCCCTTATCGGGATCGGAACGGTCCTGTCAGGGCTCGCGATGGCGCGGTTCCGCAAGGCCATCGCCGAGGTGGACTAGGCGCCGTCGGTCGTCTTAGCAAGCACCAGGTCCCGCGTCGCCGTGTAGTCGGTCTTGCCGGTGCCCAGCAGCGGCAACTTCTTCACCGTCACGATGACGCGCGGCACGAACAGTTCCGGCACTCCCTCCCGCTGCGCCGCTGCCAGCAGCGTGCCGCGGTCCGCCCCCTCGTGCTCGGTGACCAGCACCAGCACCTCGCCCCTGCGCGGATCCGGTCGCGTCACCACCGCGTGCCCGCTTCCCGGCCAGACCCGCCCGACGAAGTCCTCCACCGCGCCGAGCGGCACCATCTCGCCCGCGATCTTCGCGAACCGCCTGGCCCGGCCGAGGATGGTCATGAACCCGTCATGATCGATGTCGACGATATCGCCGCTGTCATACCACCCGCCCACGGGCGGCTGGATCACGCCCGGCGCCTCCGCGCGCAGATAGCCGAGCATCACGTTTGGCCCCTTGACGTGCAGCCGGCCGCCGTGCGCCAGTCCCTCGACGGGCTCGACCCGGTGCTCGATGCCGGGCAGCAGCGTGCCGACGGTGCCGGCGCGGTACATCATCGCCGTGTTGGTGGCGATGACGGGGGAGGTCTCGGTCGCGCCATAGCCCTCGAGCAGGCGCAGGCCGAACTTCTCCGCCCAGATGCGTCGTGTCTCCTCCTTCACCGCCTCCGCCCCGGCAAAGACATAGCGCACGGAATAGAAATCGTAGGCGTGCGCCGTTCGCGCATAGCCCGCCAGAAACGTGTTGGTGCCGAAGAAAATGGTCGCATTGGTGTCGTAGACGAGCTCGGGTACGATACGGTAATGCAACGGCGTCGGATAGAGAAACGTCTTCACGCCCGACAATACCGGCAGCAGGAATCCACCGGTCAGCCCGAATGAATGGAACATCGGCAGCGCGTTGAAGACGATATCCGTCGGATTGAAGTCGACAACAGTCGCGAGCTGCGCCTGGTTGGCCAGGATGTTGCGATGGCTCAGCACCACCCCCTTCGGCAAACCCTCGGTGCCGGAGGTGAACAGCACCACCGCGGGGTCGTCGGGCCGCGCCCGCGACGCGCGCCGGTAGACGGCCCGCGCGAAGGCTGCGTTCACCAGTCCCGCGAGCCGCGCGGCCCTGCCGATACTCAGATCCTCGAGCCAGACAAGCCGCGTTCGCAGCGCGAGCTCGCGCACCGGCTCGCCGAGCTTCGCCGCCTCGACGAAGCGCCGCGAGGTGACGATCGTCCCGAGCTGCGCGGCCGTGACGGCGGCGAGCATCCCCTTCGCCCCGGTCGTGAAGTTCAGCAGCGCCGGCACGCGCCCATAGGCCTGCAGCCCGAAGAAGGCGAGGGCGGAAGCCGCTGAGTTCGGCAGCAGCATGCCCACGCGCTCGCCGGGGCGGCTCATCGCGGCAAAACGCCTGCCGAGGACGAAGCTGCCCGCGATCAACCGGCTGAGCGAGACCGGTTTGTGTTCGATGTCGTCGATCACGACATGCGCGCCGCCATGCACGGCGCGCGCGTCGAGCAGCGCCTGGAAAAATGTGCGCCCGCAGTCTGTCGTCTCGAAAATCAGCCGGATCATCTGCTGCTGGATCGCCTGCGCCGCCGCGCGGCGGCGTTCGCGCCCCCACAGGCCGGGGTCGAGCCTGAGCTCGCTCGCCGGCAGCACGGTAACGCGGATCGGTGGGAACCAGCGCAGCCGCACCTTGCCGCGAAGGTAGGAGAACGGGGTGTACTGCGCGCCGTCGATCCGTACCGGAATGATCCGCGCATGCGCGCGGTCGACGATCAGCCCAGGCCCCTCGTGGACCTTCATCAAGGTGCCGGTGACGGTGATGCGCCCCTCGGGGAAGATCACGCAGCGCCGTCCGTTCGCCACCGCCCGCGTCAGGGTCCGTATCGCCATGGGATTGGTGGGATCGACCGGCAGCGCCTCGAAGATGCGCAGGAACGGTCTCAGCCACCATCGCCGCGCGATGAACGTATCGACCGCGAACACCGGCCTCCCGGGCAGCAGCGCCAGCAGCAGGGCCGCGTCGAGGAAGGAGACGTGGTTGACGATGACCACCGCCGGTCCCTCAACCGAATTGTAGTTCTCTAGCCCCTTCATCTCCACGCGGTAGACATTCCGCAGCACCGCTGCGAGCGCGGTCTTGATCGTCTCCGCCGGCAGCAGCCCGCAGATATAGACCGCGACCGCGAGATTGCCGGCGCCCACGACGAGAAACACGTCCGCGATCGAAAGCCCCGCGGCGATCAGCATCACGGTCCCCGCGGCGGAAATCACCATGAACAGCGCGTTGATCGCGTTGTTCGCGGCGATGACGCGCGCGCGGTGCGCGCTTTCGCTGCGCTCCTGCAAGAGCGCGTAGAGCGGCACGATGAAGATGCCGCCGCAGACCGACATGCCGAGCAGGTCGAGCAGCATGCGCCAGTTCCACGGCCGCGCCAGCCATGTGCCGAGCCCGACAAGCACGCCGTGGCTCGCCCCCGGCGTCGGCGAGGCAAGACAGAAATCGCCAATGAAGATCGAGATCCCAAGGGCCGCGAATGGCGCGTGGCGCGCGCTGATCTCGCCCTTCAGCAGCTTGTTGGCGAGCAGCGAGCCAATGCCCACGCCGATGGCGAACACCGCCGTGAGCAGCGTCACGACGTGCTCGTCCGCGCCCAGCGTGTGCTTCACATAGGCCGGGAACTCGGTGACGAACGTGGCGCCGAGCAGGTAGAACCACGAGATGCCAAGGATCGCGAGGAACAGGTCGCGGCGCGAGGCGGCATAGCGGAGCATCTCCGCGGTGTCGCCGACGATGTCGAGCCCGAGTGCCAGCCCCGGCGCCGCCGCCGGCGCCCGCGGAATGAACAGGCTCGCAACGAGTCCCATCGCGGCGACCAGAATCGCGATCCCGCCGGCGGCCACTGCCCCGCCGCGGAGCGGCATCACCACTCCCGCCGCGAGCATGCCGAGCAGGATGGCGAGGAACGTGCCGGCATCGACCAGCGCGTTGCCCGCCAGCAGCTCCTCGGGGCGCAGATGCTCGGGCAGGATCCCGTATTTGAGCGGGCCGAAAAGCGTCGAATGCACGCCCATCAGGAACAGGGTCGCGAGCAGCAACGGCACGCTGCCGCGCGCGAAGCCAAGAAACGAAATTGTAACAATACCGATCTCGAACACCCTGGTGGCGACGATAAGCCGCGACTTGTCGAAGCGGTCGGCGAGCCTGCCTGCGGTCGCGGAAAACAGGAAGAAGGGCAGGATGAATAGCCCACCTGCCACGGCGATCAGCGTGCTGTCATTCGCCGCGCCGGACTCCGTCTGGAACGTCGCCAGCAGCACCAGCGCTGTCTTGAAGAAATTGTCGTTCCATGCAGCGAGCGCCTGGGTGACGAACAGCGGCAGAAACCGGCGGCGCGCAAGCAGTCTCGCGGTGTTGCCTGGCATCCGGCCGGACCCGCTACGGCACCAGCACCGCGGCGCCCCTTATCCGGCCCTCGCGCAGCTGCGCGAGCGCCTCGTTCGCGTCTGCGAGAGGAAAGGGGGTGGTCGTTGTGCGTACCGGAATCCGGCCGGCGATTGCCAGGAACTCCTCACCGTCGCGGCGCGTCAGGTTTGCCACGGACCGCACCATGCGCTCCTCCCACAGGATGCCATAGGGAAAGCCCGGGATATCCGACATGTGAATACCGGCGCAAACCACCACGCCGCCCTTGGCCGTGGCCCGCAGCGCCGCCGGTACCAGCTCGCCCGCGGGGGCGAAGATCAGCGCGGCGTCGAGCGGCTCCGGCGGCATCTCGTCCGAGCCGCCGGCCCACACCGCGCCGAGCTTGCTCGCGAAATCCTGCCCCTCGCGGTCGCCCTTCCGCGTGAACGCATAGACGGACTGCCCACGGTAGCGCGCCACCTGGATCGCGATATGCGCCGCGGCGCCGAATCCGTAGAGCCCGAGCCGCGGCGCGTCGCCGGCCAGGCGCAGCGCGCGGTATCCGATCAGCCCCGCGCAAAGCAGCGGCGCCGCCTCGACATTGCCGAACTCCACCGGGATGGGAAAGCAGTAGCGTTCATCGGCGACGGTGTATTCCGCATAGCCGCCATCGATTTGATAGCCCGTGAAGCGCGCCCGATCGCAAAGGTTTTCCCGCCCGCTGCGGCAATAGCGACACTCGCCGCAGGTCCAGCCGAGCCACGGCACGCCGACCCGGTCACCCGCCCTGAGCCCCGTGACCTCGTTGCCCAAATCGGTCACCGTGCCCACGATCTCATGCCCGGGCACCAGCGGCAGCTTCGGGGGCGGCAGATCGCCATCGACGACGTGCAGATCCGTCCGGCACACGCCGCAGGCATGCACGCGGATCCGCACCTGGCGCGGTCCCGGCTGCGGCACCGCCACGTCCTGTCGCAGAACGAGTGGCCTGTGGACGGCGTTGCAGATCATCGCGCGCATCCTCGCTCTCCCAACCCTCGTTCCGGGTGCCTGCCAGGGGCGTTTTCACC
>JAJZUI010000214.1 GCA_021847175.1 Pseudomonadota bacterium | reverse complement strand
CTCATCCAAGCCGGGACCGGGCGTCGGCCGCCGCGCCTGGCTGGCCGCGGGCGGGGTGGTCTGCGCCGGTTGCCTGCTTGGCGCCGGCTATTACCTCACACGCCGATCGGGGCCCCGCGTCGCCACCGTGCCGCAAGCGGCCAAGGCGCCCGCGGTCGCCGGCGCCGCCCCGGCGCCGCAGTCCACCCGACCCCGCGAATTCGTCATCCGCACCGCGACCGAAAGCGAGATTCTCCACAACGCCACGGCACCCGGCGTCACCGTGTTCCGCTTCGCGCCCGACACCCGCGTGCTGGTGCTGGATTTCGCGACGATGCTGCAGCAGGGCCTGATGCTCGACCGCGTCGCCGCCCTGATCGAAAAGGCCGGCACGCCACGCAACCGCGTGCTGACCGAGGCGGAACTGCTCGCCGCCATCCGCAAGGACGGCGACTCCATCGCGACCTACTATTACGGCCACGACTACAGCGCGGACTCGCTGCGCCGCTTCTTCGCGCTCGCCGACGCCGGGAAGATCGCGCTCGACCCCGAGGAACAGCGGCTGCGCCAGTTGCTGCAACAGGAGGGCTGGTTCGCGCCCGGCATCCGCCGCGGACTGATCTCCATCCCCGCGGTCGGCTCGCATCCTGACATCACGCTCTCCGCGCGCTACGCGATCCTGCACCACGAGCTGTCGCACGGCGTGTTCTTCGGCGACGCGGACTATTCCGGATACGTGCTGCGCTTCTGGGACCGCACGCTGAGCGGCAGGGAACGCGCTGCGGTGCGCCGGTTCCTCGGCTCCGAGGGCTACGACACGACCTACGAGCTGCTGATGTACAACGAGATGCAGGCCTACCTGATGTTCACGCGGGACCCGGAGTTCTTCCGCCCGGACCTGGTGGGCATGACGCCGCAGTACCTCGCGGAACTTCAGGCCGAGTTCCTGCGCGGCATGCCGGATGGGTGGCTGCGCGGCCAGCTCGCCGCCACACTGCGCGCCGCCGGCTCCGCGGCACCCGCCAGGCCCGTGGCCCACGTCGCGCCGACCTGAGCGCCCGACGCTGCCGCCGGCCGCACCGCTTGCCCGGCCGGCCTCCGGCGCCTAACCACACGCCATGCCCGCCCTCGCCGTCGAGAACCTGACCAAGCGCTATCCCGGCGGCGCCGCGCCGGCAGTGGACGCGATCTCCTTCGAGGTCGCGCCCGGCGGCACGGTCGGCCTGCTCGGCGGCAACGGCGCCGGAAAGACGACCACCATCGCGATGGTGCTGGGCCTGCTGATCCCCACCGAGGGGCGTATCGTGGCACTCGGCCACGACATGGCGCGCGACCGGTTCGCGGCCCTGGCGCGGATGAACTTCTCCTCGCCCTATCTCGCACTGCCGCACCGGCTCTCGGTGCGCGAGAACCTTACCGTCTACGCCCATCTCTACGACGTGGCGCGCCCGGCACGCCGCATCGCGGAACTCGCGGACGAACTCGACCTCGGCGAGCTGCTCGACCGCCCGTCGGGCCAGCTCTCCGCCGGGCAGAAGACCCGCGTGGCGCTGGCGAAATCGTTGATCAACCGTCCCGAGTTGCTGCTGCTCGACGAGCCGACCGCGAGCCTCGACCCCGATACCGGCGACGTCGTACGCACTTGGCTCGAACGTTACCGCGCCGCCAGCGGCTGCGCGCTGCTGCTCGCCTCGCACAACATGGCGGAGGTCGAGCGCCTGTGCGACCAGGTGCTGATGATGAAGCGCGGCCGCATCGTCGACCGCGGCTCGCCCGCGGAGCTGATCGCCCGCTACGGCCGCGAGGACCTCGAGGAAGTGTTTCTGGATATCGCCCGTGACCGCGCGCTTTCGCGTGACCGCGCGCACGAGGCCGTGTGATGCGCGCCTCGCTGCGCCGGATCTGGGGCATGCTGTTCCGCCACGTCTCGCTCTACCGCCGCTCCTGGCCGCGGCTCTTGGAGCTCGCCTACTGGCCGACGCTGCAGATGGTGATCTGGGGCCTCACCGCGCGCTTCTTCGCCGCCCGCCTCGGCGTCGCGGCCGCCGGTGCGTCCGGTGCGTTGCTCACCGCCGCCTCCGTCCTGCTCGGCGGCGTGCTGTTGTGGGAGTTCGCGCTGCGCAGCCAGATGGGGGTCGCCATCTCCTTCCTCGAGGAGATCTGGTCGCGCAACCTCGGCCACGTCTTCGTCTCGCCGCTGCGCCCGGCGGAGCTGGTGACGGCGCTGTTCACGATCTCGGTCCTGCGCACGCTGGCGGGCGTGCTGCCGGCCGTGCTGCTGGCCTGGATGCTCTATGCGTTCAACCTGTTCGCCATGGGGCCGGTCCTCATCCTTTTTATGGTCAACCTCATGGCGATGGGCTGGTGGGTTTCGCTCGCGGTCGTGAGCCTGATCCTGCGCCACGGCGCGGGGGCGGAGGCGCTGGCCTGGTCGGTGCTGTTCGGCCTCGCCCCGTTCTCCTGTGTGTTCTACCCGGTCTCGACGCTGCCAGCCGCGCTGCGCCCGCTGGCGCTGGCGCTGCCGTCGGCGCATGTGTTCGAGGGGATGCGCGCGGTGCTTAATCACGGCGTCATCGCCTGGGGCCATCTCGGATGGGCTATCGGCCTCAACGCGCTGTGGATGGCCGCCGCCGCGCTGCTGTTCGCCCGGCAGTTCCGCGCTGCCCGCGTGCGCGGCGCGCTGCTCACCATCGGCGAATGAAGAGAGGCTTTCCGATGCCCGCCCGATTTGCGGCGCGCGCGCCACGCCAACGCCGCAATTGCGGCGCGATCGGCTGGACTTGTAGGAACGACCAAGGAAACAGGAGGACCGCATGATTCGCCGCCTCATCGGCGCCCTCGCCCTGGCCGCGACCCTCGCCGGTTGCGCAGCCAGCGGCGCGACCCAGACCGACCAGCAGTCGCTCGTGGACCGCTCCACGCTGACGCTGCAGGAGATGTTCACGCAGAACCGCAACCCGCAGGCGGCCGCGCTGATGAAGAAGGCGAAGGCCGTGATGGTCTGCCCGCGCATCTTCAAGGCGGGCTTCATCGTCGGCGGCTCCGGCGGCGGCTGCGTGCTGGTCGGCCGCTCCGCCACGGGTGCGACCGGCCCTGCCGGCTGGTCCGGCCCCGCGTTCTACGGCATCGGCAGCGGCAGCCTGGGCCTGCAGGCGGGCATCCAGGACAGCGAGCTCGTGCTCGTCGTGCTGACCGACAAGGGACTGCAGTCGCTGCTCAACAGTCAGTTCAAGTTCGGCGCCGAGGCCGGGGTCGCGGTCGCCACCTATGGCGCCGGCGTGCAGGGGGCGATGACCCCGGCGCTGACCGCGGACATCGTCGCCTTCTCAACCAACCGCGGCCTGTTCGCGGGGATCGCGCTGGACGGCACGGTGCTCTCCAGCCGTAGCGCGTGGGACCAGAGCTATTACGGGCAGATGCTGTCGCCGCAGCAGATCGTGCTCAACTTCCAGGGCAGCAACCAGGGCGACGCGCCGCTCAGGGCGATGCTGGCGAATATCGCGGGCTAGCAAGGGCCAGGGGGGGGACAGCCCCTGGCCTTCCGCCTCTGGCCTTCCCCCGGCTTCCTGCCTAAACCTTCGCCCATGCCGCCCTTCTGGGAAACCAAGACGCTCGAGGCGATGACCCAGCGCGAGTGGGAATCGCTCTGTGACGGCTGCGGGCGCTGCTGCCTGCACAAGCTGCGCGACGAGGACACGAACGAACTGTCCTTCACTAACGTCGCCTGCCGCCTGCTCGACACGGAAACGGGGCGCTGCCGCGACTACGCCAACCGCAAGCGCCGCGTGCCGGACTGCATCCGCCTCACGCCCAGGATCGTGCGCAAGTGCGACTGGTTGCCGCCCTCGTGCGCCTATCGCCTGCTCGCCGAGGGCAGGAACCTGCCGCCCTGGCACCCGCTGCGCAGTGGCACGGTGGAGAGCGTGGTCGAGTCCGGCGCCTCCGTCATCGGCCGCGTGGTGAGCGAGCGCGACGCGGGGCCGCTGGAGCATCACGTCGCCGAGTGGCCGGGCCGCCGCCCGCGCCGCCGCGCACCCGAGTTCGCCTGACGCCATGCCCAGGCAGACCACTCAACCGGAGACACCGACATGCTGAAGAACGCGATCTATGGCGGCGTGAACGCCGCGGTGCTGACGGCGATGAACGCCGACCTCTCGGTCGATCTCGACCGCATGGCGGCGCATTCGCGCTGGCTGCTGGCCAATGGCTGCAACGGGCTGGGCGTGCTGGGCACGACGGGCGAGGCGAACTCGCTTGGCATCGAGGAGCGCATCGCCATCCTTGAGGGCCTGGTGGCGCGCGGCATCCCCGGGCGCCTTATGCTGCCCGGCACTGGCACCACCAACATCGCCGACACGGTGAAGCTGACGCGCCACGCGGCATCCCTCGGAGCGCGCGGCTGCCTGCTGCTGCCGCCATTCTTCTACAAGAACCCGAGCGAGGACGGGCTGTTCGCCTACTATTCGGAGGTGGCGAAGCGCATCGAGGGCGCGGCAAAGATTTATTTCTACCATTTCCCGGCGCAGTCCGCCGTGCCGATCACGGTGCCGCTGATCGCCCGCCTGCGCGCCGCGCACCCCGGCGTGTTCCAGGGGATCAAGGATTCCTCGGGCGATTTCGCCAACACCAGGTCCTACGTCGATGCCTTCGCGGCCGAGGGCTTCGAGGTCTATTGCGGCGACGATGGCGCGCTGCACGACCTGCTGCGCGCGGGCGGCGCCGGCTGCATCACGGCGGCGGCCAACGTCGGCTGCCCGGTCAGCGCCGTGGTCTACGCCAACGCCGGGACGCCGGCCGCCGAGGCGGCGCAGACGCAGCTTTCCGCGATCCGCAAGGCGGTCACCTCCGCGCCGCTGATCCCGGGGCTGAAGGCGCTGGTGGCGCGGCGGACCGGCGACGCGGCGTGGAACCACATCCGCCCGCCGCACCTGCCGCTTTCGTCAGAGGCCGCGCAGAAGCTGTTCGCCGCCTTCGACGCGACGGGCCTCAAGCTCGCCGCCTGAAGAGCGTTCCGCCACTCCTGTCCCACTGTCCCGGTCCCCAGGCACCGGGACAGCGGGACAACGGCCACCCCCACCTCGCCACTCCTCCCTCCAACTCTCTCTTCCTCTCCTCTCTCATTCTCTCTCCTCCTCTCCTTCCTTCGCTCCGCGCGCCGGCTCTCGCTTTCTCGCCCCCACCGCTCCCCCTGCCGGCGTGGGAGCATGGCGTGATGCCGCTGCCGGGCACCGCGGCGACCCCGCCCCCGCGTTACGCCCGATAACGTCGATCGCCGGCTGTCCCACTGTCCCGGTGCCTGGGGAGCGGGACAGCGGGACACAAGAAAGCTTCTGGAATCCGCCAATTTCCGGCGACCGCGCCAGCCCGCGCCGGGACAGGCGGGTCCGCGTCGCCAAACCCTGCGGGGCTCGCGGCGGCGGGCGGCACGCCGCCTCGCCAACCGCTTCGCCGGCGGCACGCTGGTTGCGGAAGGCGCACTCGCCGCTCTCTGGCACGCGCCTGACCGCGGTCCCCCGCCTCCCGCGCCGGGAACGGGATCAGGCCGCCAGCACCCGCGCCTCGTCCCGCCCGTGCACCGGAACCGCGGGCTCCCCGGCGTGTTCGCCGGCACGCTCCGCCGCCCGCTCGGGGTCGCGCACCATGTAGCCGCGGCCCCAGACCGTGCCGATGAGGTTGTCCGCCCCGGCCTGCGCCAGCTTCTTGCGCAGCTTGCAGATGAACACGTCGATGATCTTCATCTCCGGCTCGTCGATGCCGCCGTAGAGGTGGTTGAGGAACGCGTCCTTGGTCAGCACCATGCCCTTGCGCAGGACCATCAGCTCCAGGATCGCGTATTCCTTGCCGGTGAGGTGGACCTCCCTGCCGTCCACCGTCACCTCCCTGCTGTCGAGGTTGAGCCTGACGTTGCCGGCGTGCAGCACCGGCTGGCTGAAGCCCTTGCTGCGGCGGACCACCGCCTGCAGCCGCGCCAGCAGCTCCGCCTGGTCGAATGGCTTGGTGATGTAGTCGTCGGCCCCGGCGCCGAGCCCCTTCACCTTCGCGGACGGGCGGTTGAGGCCGGAGAGGATCAGCACCGGCGTTTCCACCCGCGCCGCGCGCATGCGCCGCACCACCTCGAACCCCTCGATATCCGGCAGCATGAGGTCGAGCACCACGATGTCGTAGTCGTAGTGTCGGGCGAGCTCCAACGCTTCCTCCCCCGTGTCCGCCTGGTCCACCACGGCGCCGCCTCCGCGGAGCATCAGCGCGATGCCGCGCGCGGCAATCAGATCGTCCTCAACCAGAAGGACACGCATTCCCCGCCTCCCCACAACCTATGGTTTTATTCAGTCGCCGGATTCTTCCCTTTGTCCACTCAATTTTCATCCTGACCGCGCAAATTCGATGGAGCAGGCAATCCAGTTCGTCTCAATTGTCGAGAATAACCGTTTTCCGCCGCCTTGAGGCCTTCAACTCCCGGTTGTGCGCCGCAGTCGACACGCTCGTCGGAATCGAGCCCGCGACCGTCGAGGGCCGCGTCGCCGCCGTGCGCGGGCTCGCGGTGGAGGTCGCGGGCCTCGGCGGCCTGGCCGGCATCGGCGCCCGCGTCAGCCTGCACCCGCGCGACGCCGCCCCGATCCCGGCGGAACTGGTGGGCT
>JAJZUI010000009.1 GCA_021847175.1 Pseudomonadota bacterium | reverse complement strand
GGCCGAAGCGCGAATCGTTGAGCCCGCCGGCACGGGTCTGGCGGATCAGCGACAGCACCTTCGCCGCGCGGTCCGGCCGGTGCTCGGCGAGCCAGGCCTCGAACATCTCCTTCAGCTCATGCGGCAGGCGCAGCAGGATGTAGCCGGCCTCGCGCGCGCCGGCCTTCGCCGCGGCCTCCAGGATGCTCTCCAGCTCCGCGTCGTTGAGGCCAGGGATCATCGGCGCGGCGAGCACCGAGACCGGCACGCCCTCGCGCGCCAGCGCCGCGACGGCGGCGAGGCGGCGCGAGGGGGTGGCCGCGCGCGGCTCCATCACGCGGGCGAGGCCCGCGTCCAGCGTCGTCACGGAGAGATGCACGCGCACGAGGTTGCGCGCGGCGAGCCGCTTGAGGATATCGAGGTCGCGCAGCACGCCCGCGGACTTGGTGACGATGCTGACAGGGTGGCTGTAGCGGTCCATCACCTCCAGCACCGCGCGCGTCAGGCCGAGCGTGCGCTCCACCGGCTGGTAGGGATCGGTGTTGGAACCGAGCGCCAGCGTGCGCGCCACGTAGCCGGGCTTCTTCAGATCACGCTCCAGCAGCGCGGCGATCTCCGGCTTGAACAGCAGCTTGGTCTCGAAATCGAGGCCGGGCGAGTAGCCGAGATAGGCGTGCGTCGGGCGCGCGTAGCAGTAGATGCAGCCGTGCTCGCAGCCGCGATAAGGGTTCACCGCGCGATCGAACCCGATATCCGGCGACTGGTTCCAGCTGATCGCCGAACGCGTCGCGTCCTTGGTCAGCGTGGTGGCGAGCGGCGGCAGGTCCGCGAATTCCGCCAGCGTCTCCCAGCCGTCGTCGAAGGCCGCAACGCTCTGCCGGTCGAAGCGGTTGGCGGGGTTGTCCACCGCGCCGCGGCCCCGCCGCAGCGAGGCGGGGAGGCTGGTTCCGGCCGGAAGTGTGGCACGATCGGGCGTCATGGCACGTGTTCCTGCTTCGTTCTCGCGCTACCCTGCCGAACCCGGAAAGATCGGTCAAGAACATCTTGAGAACAAAGCTGTCGTTACCCCGGCGCTGGACGGCGCCGACCTGAGGAGAAATCAATGACGCTGCATGTGGGCCTGCTGCTCTTCCCCGACCTCACCCAGCTCGACCTCACGGGCCCGTACGAGGTGTTCCGCAAGACGCCCGGCCTCGCCGTGCACCTGGTGGCGGAAAGCCTCGATCCCGTGGCGGCCGAGACCGGCATGCGCATCCTGCCCGACACCACGCTCGCCGGCTGCCCGCCGCTCGATATCCTCTGCGTGCCCGGCGGGCCCGGCGCCAACGCGGCGATGGAAAACCCGGCGATCCTCGCGTTCCTGCGCGCGCGGGCGCCCGTGGCGCGCTACGTCACCTCCGTCTGCACCGGCGCGCTGGTGCTCGGTGCCGCCGGGCTGCTCCGCGGCCGCCGCGCCACCACGCACTGGTCCGCGCACGACCTGCTCGCGGGCCTCGGCGCGATCCCGACCCAAGGCCGCGTGGTGCGCGACGGCAACCTCGTCACCGGCGGCGGCGTCACCGCGGGGATTGACTTCGCGCTGAGCCTGGTCGCGGAACTGTTCGGCGAGGCGGAGGCGCAGCGCGTGCAGCTGCAGATCGAATACGCGCCGGCTCCGCCCTTCGATGCCGGCTCGCCGGAGACGGCGCCCGCCGCGGTGCTGGCGGAGGCGCGCCGGCGTGGGGCGGCGATGCGCGCCGCGCGCGAGGCGCTGGTGAAGCGTGCCGGGATCAGCTCGCCTTGCGCAGATGCTCCTGCAGCCGGGGCATGAGCTCGACGAGGTTGCAGGGCCGGTGCCGGATGTCGAGCTGGGTGG
This sequence comes from Pseudomonadota bacterium, assembly GCA_021847175.1. Lineage (GTDB taxonomy): Bacteria > Pseudomonadota > Alphaproteobacteria > Acetobacterales > Acetobacteraceae > JAJXXT01. The sequence continues at coordinate 32,236 of JAJZUI010000009.1, read as the reverse complement.
ACAGGATCCCGTCCCAAGCGTCCCTGACCGCGCCGGTGCTGCCCGGCAGCGCGAAGAGATAGGTGCCGCGCGCCACACCGCCGAGGGCGCGGGACTGCATCGTCGAGGTGCCGATGGTCTGGTAGCTCAGCATGCGGAACAGCTCGCCGAACCCCTCGATGCGCTTCTCCAGCACGCGCTCGAAGGCCTCCGGCGTCACGTCGCGGCCGGTGATCCCGGTGCCGCCGGTGCTGATCACCACGTCCACCCTGGGATCGTCGATCCAGGCGGCAAGCTGGGCCGCGATGTCGTCCACCTCGTCGCGCAGCAGCTTGCGGTCGGCGAGGTGATGCCCCGCCGCCCCGAGGCGCGCCACCAGCGTGTCGCCGGAGCGGTCCTCGGCGAGGCTGCGCGTGTCCGATACCGTGAGGACGGCGATGTTGACGGGCTGGAAGGGGCGGGATTCGTCGATGGGCATGGCGGCGCCTGACAGCAGCGAGGGGGTCGTCTATCGCGCCGGACGGTAGCGCGGCCAGGTGTCCGCCGCCAGCGCGTCGAGCGAGGCGGGGACGTGGCCCATCCGCGCGGCATAGAGCCATGTATAAGTGAGGACGCGCGGAATGAAGGCGCGGGTCTCGTCGATCGGGATCGCCTCGAGGAAGAGCAGCGGATCGCCGTGGTCGACGATGCCCTTCGACCAGTCCGCGAACGCATTCGGGCCGGCGTTGTAGCTCGCGAGCACCTTGAGCAGGTTGGCGCCGATGCCGGGGCTGGCGCCGAGCCAGGCGAGGTAGCGCTCACCGAGGGCGAGGTTGTTCGCGGGGTCGAACACGTCGCCGGGCCGGCCGCCGGTGATGAAATAGGCGGTCGCGGGCATGATCTGCATCAGCCCGCTGGCGCCGGCGCGCGACACCAGCCGCACCTTGAAATTCGATTCGGTCCGCGCGATGCCAAGGATCAGCGCGGGATCGGTGGTGAAGCCGCCGCTCGGCGCATAGGACGGCACGGTGAAGCGGATCGACGCGCGCGGCTTGCCGTCGATGGCAGCCACGAGGTCGGCGGCCTGGGTGGCAAGCGTGCCCATGCGCGCGCGCTGTGCCACCAGCATCACCGAGCGCGCGAGCGAGGGGTCGGAGGCGGCGGCGAGCGCCAGTTCCGCCTCCGCCGTGGCGCGCTCGCCCACCTGCAGCAGGGCGAAGGCCTGGGCGCCGGCGGGGTTGGCCAGCAGCGCGTCCACGTCCGCCTCGCCCAGCGTCTCCAACAGCCCGCCGGGAATCGCCGGACCGAGCAGGCTCATGCCCAGGATGCGCCGCGCGAGCAGGCCGTAGAAGGTCGCGGGTTGCCGCGCGGCGCGGGCGAGCCAGACCCCGACGCCGTGGGAATCGTGCAGCGCCTGGTGCGCGCGCGCGGCCCAGAACGCGGCGGCGGCGCGCAGGTTGGGGGTGGTGCGCGGGGCGAGCCATGCCGCCTCGAACATCGGGCGCGCCTTGGCCGGCTCGTCCATGCGCCACGCCGCGAGCCCGGCGACGAACCCGGCCAGCGCCGGCGCCTCGCAATGCGGATGGCCGATGCATTCGTGCGTCGCGGGGGCGGCGGTGTCGTAGGCTTCCTGGTCGCGGTTCTCGAGGAACAGCACGTGCCCGGCTTCCGCGCGCAGCATCGCCGCGTAGGCGGGCGGAACGTGGCTGCGCGCGATCAGCGTCGCGGCGGCATAGGCCGTGCGGCCATGGGCGGCGGCAAGCACCCGCTGGTCGAGCGCCCAGTTGCGTCGCAGGCCGGGACCGAGTGCCAGATCCGGGTTGGGCGCGTCGGCCGGGGGCGGGGGCGGAGCAAGCGTGGGCAGCGCGGGCGCCGGCGGAGGCCTGGCGCCCGGCGGCAGGCGCTGCAGCAGCAGCGCGTGGATCTGCGGCGCCTCCGCGAGGGTGGGCCAGCGCGCGAGCCAGGCCTCCAGAGTCTTCGCGCCGGGATGCGTGCCGGGGCCGAGATAGCGATTGGCGAGCACATGGCCGAGCATCGCCTGGCCGAGCGGGGTCGAGGTATCGAGGCCGGGATCGAGGGCAGCGGCGCGGGCAGCCTCGCCGCGTTCCTGCGTCGTGAGGATGCCGCGCAGCAGTGCCGCCTGGCTCGGCGTCAGCGGCTCGGGCAGCGCCACCGGGTGCGCGGGCGACAAGCGCGGCACCGCGAAGGCCACATCCAGATGGCGACGCGTGGGCACGGCGCGTCCGGGGATGGATCCACCGCTATGGGCCTCGGCAACTCCGGCGCTCGCCAGAAGGACGGCTCCGGCGAGGAGAGTGCGCAGCGCGCGGGCCGGGGCCACGAGGCGGGAGGGGGTTCGACCGCTCTCTCGCATGGCGGCGCGGCCCTAGCCGCTCGCGGTCCCCCGGGGCAACCCTCTTGCGAATCGGCCGATCTCAGGTCATGAGACGGGGTTGACAAGAAAGAAGATCGCGTTCCAGCGCGCCGGCGTCTCAGCCGGCGGCATCGTGATCAAGCGTGCGACGCAAGAGAATAAGGTCAGCCCAGGCTTCGCGCTTGGCGCCGGGCGTACGCAGCAGATAGGCCGGGTGGAGCATCGGCAGGGCCGGGATCGGATTTTCCAGCCCAGGAATTGCCACATTTCGCCAGGAGCCACGCAAGGAACGAATACCTGACTTGCTCCCAGTGACGGCCCGCGTGGCCATCGCGCCCAGCAGCACCAGCCGCCGCGGCCGCACCAGGGCAATGTGTCGCATCAGAAACGGCAGGCAGATCGCGACCTCGGCATCGCTCGGGTTGCGGTTGCCCGGCGGCCGCCAGGGAATGAGGTTGGTGATGAGGAACCGCGTGCGGTCGAGCCCGATGGAGGCGAGCATGCGGTCGAGCAGCTTGCCGGAGGGCCCGACGAAGGGCAGGCCGGCGCGATCCTCCTCCGCCCCCGGCCCTTCGCCCACGAACATCAGCCCTGATTCGGGGTTGCCGTCGGAAAAGACCAGATTCGTTGCGGTCGCGGCGAGTCCGCAGCCGTCGAACGCGGCGAGCGCCGCGCGCAACTCCTCGCGCGTGGCGGCGGCGGCGGCGACTTCTTCGGCGCGGCGTGCCGCGGGGACGGTGGGCAGGGCTGGTGCGGCAGGAGGTTCCGCCCGCGCGGCCGCGGACGGAGGTGAGCGCGGCGCGGCGGCGGCGGGCGGCGTGGGCGCGGACGGTGCCGGCGGCGGAACGACGGCTCGCGGCGCCTCGCGCCGGGCAAGCCGGTCCACCGGCGCCTCGGCGATCGCCTCGTCGGCGCCGATCTCGATCTGCCAGCGCAGTGCCGCGAGTTCGTCCACCGCGCTCCTTCCCTCGTCTCTTTCCAAGCCCGCCGCCGTTGCTAGACCATCCCTCCGGCCGCCCGCAACGCGGGACCGGATCGGATTTTTGTATCGGGCCGCCTGCTTGTCCCTTCCGTTCGCCGCCGGTTGCGGCGAACCTCGGGGCACAGGACGCCGGGGGACGCAATGACCGAACGCGAGACCATGGAGTTCGACGTGCTGGTCGTGGGGGCCGGCCCCGCGGGGCTCGCCGCCGCCATCCGCCTCAAGCAGCTGCAGCCGGATCTCGGGGTCTGCGTCGTCGAGAAGGGCAGCGAGGTGGGCGCGCATATCCTCTCCGGCGCCGTCATCGAGCCGCGCGCCCTCGACGAGCTGCTGCCGGGCTGGCGCGACGACGAGCCGCCGCTTTCCACCGAGGCGACGGACGACCGCTTCCTCTGGCTCACCGCCGGCCGCTCGTTGCAGTTGCCGACGCCGCCCTCGATGCACAACAAGGGCAACTACATCGGCTCGCTCGGCTCGGTGGTGCGCTGGATGGGCGCGCGCGCCGAGGCGCTCGGCGTCGAGATCTACCCGGGCTTCGCGGCGGCGGCGCCGATCGTGGAGGACGGGGCGATGCGTGGCGTCGTCACCGGCGACATGGGCATCGGGCGCGACGGCGAGCAGGGGCCGAACTTCCAGCCGGGGATGGAACTGCGCGCCCGCCACACGATCCTCGCCGAGGGCTGCCGCGGCTCCATCACCAAGAAGCTGTTCGACATCTTCGACCTGCGGCGAGGCGCGGCGCCGCAGACCTACGGCATCGGCATCAAGGAGCTGTGGGAGGTGCCGGCCGAGACGCACCGCAAGGGGCTGGTGCTGCACACGATCGGCTGGCCGCTGGACGGTGCCACCTATGGCGGCTCGTTTCTCTACCACTGGGGCGAGAACCTGGTTTCCTACGGCTTCGTCGTGGGGCTCGACTACCGCAACCCGTGGCTCTCGCCGTTCGAGGAGATGCAGCGGCTCAAGACGCACCCGGCGGTGCGCGGGAACTTCAAGGGCGGGCGGCGCATCGCCTATGGCGCGCGCGCGATCTCCGAGGGCGGGCTGCAATCGTTGCCGAAGCTCACCTTTCCCGGCGGCTGCCTCGCGGGCGACACGGCCGGCTTCCTCAACGTGCCCAAGATCAAGGGCACGCACGCGGCGATGAAGTCCGGCATGCTCGCGGCCGAGGCGGTGCTCGCGGCGCGTGCCGCGGGCGAGGCGGAACCCGCGGGACTGGCCGAGGCGTTCCGCGGCAGCTGGCTGCATGACGAGTTGCACGCGGTGCGCAACATCCGCCCGGGCTTCGCGAAATGGGGACTGTGGGGCGGGCTCGTGAACGCCGCCATCGACACCTACGTCTTCCGCGGCAAGGCGCCGTGGACGCTCGGCTACAGCCATGCCGACAACGAAACGCTGCTCGAGGCCGACGCCGCCCGCCCCATCGCCTACCCGAAGCCGGACGGGGTGCTGAGCTTCGACCGCAATTCCTCGGTCTTCATCAGCAACACCAACCACGAGGAGAACCAGCCCGCGCACCTGAAGCTGCGCCACCCCGACCAGGCGATCGCGCGCAACTGGATCAGCTTCCGCAGCCCGGAGACGCGCTACTGCCCGGCGGGCGTCTACGAGATCGTGGGCGCGGAGGAGGGCAGGCCGCGACTGCAGATCAACGCGCAGAACTGCGTGCACTGCAAGACCTGCGACATCAAGGACCCGGGCCAGAACATCGACTGGTGTACGCCCGAGGGCGGTGGCGGGCCGAACTACCCCGCGGGGATGTAGCGCCTCACAGCCCCAGCATGTGCGGCAGCCAGAGCGAGATCGCGGGGATGTAGGTGACGAGCATCAGGACCGCGAGCATCACCAGGTAGAACGGCCAGATCGACTTCACCACCTGCTCCATCGAGATCTCGCCCACGGCGCAGCCGACGAACAGGATGCCGCCCACCGGAGGATGGCACAGGCCGATGCCGAGGTTGAGCATCATGATGATGCCGAAATGGACCGGATTGACCCCGAAGCTCGCCATCACCGGCAGCAGGATCGGCGTCGTGATCAGGATCGACGGCGCCATGTCCATGAAGGTGCCGAGCAGCAGCAGCAGCACGTTGACCAGGAACAGGATCACGTACTTGTTGTGCGAGAGGGTGAGGAAGAATGCCGTCACCTTCGCCGGCATCTGCACCATCGCCATGATGTAGCCGAGCGCGCCGGCGAACGCGATCAGCGTCAGCACCATCGCCACCGTGCGCAGCGTGCGCGAGACCAGCGTGGGCAGGTCGCGCCAGCGATAGTCGCGGTAGATGAACATGGTGACGAAGAAGGCCCAGACGCAGGCGACCGCGCCGGCCTCTATCGCGGTGAACACGCCGCCGAGGATGCCGCCAAGGATGATCGCGAGCGTGATCAGCCCCCAGAACGCCTCGCCGGCGATGCGCAGCGCCTGGCCCGCGGGCACGACGATGCCGCGCGGATGGCGGTCGCGGTAGGCGTAGAACAGGCAGAGCAGGATGATCGCGAAGCCAAGCAGCAGGCCGGGCAGGACGCCGGCCATGAACAGCGAGATCACGGAGATCAGCCCGCCGGTCGCGATCGAGTAGATCACCGCGTTGTGGCTCGGCGGCACCAGCAGCGCTTGCACCGAGGCGCTGATCGTCACATCGGTCGCGAAGGCGCGCGGATAGCCGCTCTCGACCATCTGCGGGATCAGCACCGAGCCGATTGCCGAGGTGTCCGCGACCGCGGAGCCGGAGATGCCGGAGAGGAAGGTGGTCGCAAGCACGTTGACGACGGAAAGCCCGCCACGCAGGCGCGTGTAGCCGACGATCACGTTGGCGAGTGCCACCAGCCTTCGCGCCATGCCGCCCTCCGCCATGATCGCGCCGGCGAGCACGAAGAACGGGATGGTCAGCATCGCGAACTTGCCGACGCCGCTCGAGATCTGCAGCATCACCGCGGGCAGCGGCACGCCGACATAGAGCCCGCCGGCGATCGCCGCGATGCCGAGCGCGTAGGCGATGGGCACCCCGATCGCGAAGCAGGCGAACATCGCGAACAACGGAACAAGCACGCTCATGGCTAATCCACCGAGACGGCATGGGCGGGATCGGGCGGCGGCGAGGGCGGGCCGATGAGCATCCGCTCGGCCACGAACAGCAGCAGGATCGCGCCGCTCAATGGGATCGGCAGGTAAGTGACGCCTTCCTTGAGCCACGGGAACGACGCGACGTTCTCGTGCCAGGTCGCCCGCACCAGGCCCGTGCCGTCGACGAGCATGAACAGTGCCAGCGCCGCCACCACGAGTTCCGCCGCGATGCTCGCCGCCGCCTTGAACAGCGGCGGCATCGCCTCGCGCACGACGGTCACGCGCATGTGAACGCTGCCGCGATAGCAGGTGCAGCTGCCGAGGAACGTCATCACGATGGTGAGCAGGATCGCGCCCGGCTCCGGCCAGGCCGAACCCTCGTTCAGCGCGTAACGCGTGAACACGCCGTAGGGGACGATGGCGGAGATCACGACGAGCGCCACGCTCGCGACCGTGATGCAGATTCCGTCGAGCACGTTCATCGTGCCGCGCAGCAGCTTGGTCATCGTTTCACCCGCGAGGAGCGGCGCCGCGCGCGGCGGCGCCGCCGGAGTTGCGTCAGGCGACGGCCTGGATGCGCTTGATCATGGCGTCGTACTTGCTGCCGTACTTTTTCCAGACCGGCTGCACCGCCTTCACGAATTCGGACTTGTCCTTGAGGTGGACGATGTCGATCTTCGCCTCGATCATCTTCTTGAGCGCGTCCTTCTCCTTCAACGCCCAGAGCGTCCGCGCCTCGGCCTGCACCTCGTGCGAGAGCCTGCGCACCAGGTCCTGGTCCGGCTTGGACAACTTGTCCCAGGTGTCGCGCGAGAAGATCAGCACCTCCGGCAGGATCAGGTGCTCGGTGAAGGTGTAGTGCTTCGCCACCTCGAAATGGTGGTCATAGACATAGCTCGGCATGTTGTTCTCGGCGCCGTCGATCACGCCGGTCTGCAGCGCGCTGAACACCTGGTCATAGCCCATCGAGATCGCGTTGGCGCCCATCGCGTCCATCATCGCGAGGAAGATCGGGTTCTGGATCACCCGCATCTTGAGGCCCTTGAGATCCTTGAGGCCATGGATCGGACGCGGAACGTCGTAGACGCTGCGGGCGCCGGCATCGATCCAGGCGAGACCGACCAGCTTCGAGTTCGGGTTGTTGGTGATGGCGTCGAGCAGGTCCTGACCCACCTTGCCGTCCACCACGTGGTGCATGTGCGCGGTGTTGCGGAACACGAAGGGCAGGTTGAAGACGTTGAGCTCGTCGACCACGGCGGCGAGCGCACCGACGCTCGCGGGCAGCATCTGGATCGCGCCGATCTGCGCCTGCTGGATGGTTTCCTTCTCCGCGCCGAGCTGCATCGCGGCATACATCTGCGTGGACAGCCGCCCGCCGGTCGCCGCCGCGAGCTTCTTGCCGAAATGCTCCATCGCGACGACGGAGGGATAGCCCTCCGGGTGCGGGTTCGCCTGCTTCCAGACGGTGCCCGCGAAGGCCGGCGTCGCGATGCCGGCCGCGGCCGCACCCATTCCAAGCGCTCCCATCCCGAGCAGTGGCCGCCGCTGGATCATCGTTTCTCTCCCTCTTGCAGGCACGGGGCGGTTGATCGCATCATCCGTGCCGGTTAATCATCCGCTTGTCTGACAACCATACAGCCGAGGACCGCCCGCCTGTCAAGCCAGCCCCCCCTGCTGCGCCCGATCGCGCGCCCGCCCACGCGCGCGGCCGAGATCGCCGACCGGCTCGCCGACGAGATCGCGGCGGGAAGGCTCGCGCCCGGCGCGCGGCTGCCGACCGAGGCCGCGATGATGGCCGGCTTCGACGCCAGCCGGACGGTGGTGCGCGAGGCGATCGCGGCGTTGCGGGCGCGCGGCCTCGTGGTCACGCGCCAGGGGCTCGGCGGCTTCGTCGCCGAGGGCGGCGCCAGCGAACCGTTCCGCATCGAGGCTGAAACGCTCGCGGCACTCGACGGCCTGGTCGAGGTGATGGAACTGCGCCGCGCCGTGGAGATGGAGGCCGCGGGCCTCGCCGCGGAACGCGCGACGGCGCGCGCCCACCGCGCGCTGGCCGCTGCGCTGACGGCCATCGACCGCGCGATCGACCGCGGCGAGTCGGCGATCGAGGAGGACATGCGCTTCCACGCCGCGATCGCGGAGGCGACGCGCAATGCGCAGTTCCAGCGCTTCCTCGACTATCTCGGCCACTTCGTCGTGCCGCGCCAGGCCATCCGCCTCGAAAGCGGTCCGCGCGGCGACCGGCTGCTCTACATGCGTACCTTCCAGCAGGAGCACCGCGCCATCGCCGCGGCGATCCGCGCCGGGGATGCGCCGGCAGCACGGGCGGCGATGCGCGAGCACCTCACGCGCGGGCAGGAGCGCTATCGCACCATGATGGCCGCGCGCGGCAAGGGTGGCAGCGACTGATCCGCCGGCGGGCGGGCGTCACGCGGATGCCGGGCGGGCGCCGCTGCTGACCAGCCAGCAGCCGATGCCGGCCACGACGAAGCCCGCAAGCGTGGGCGCCGTCAGCCGGTCGCCCAGCAGGAGCCAGGTGAGCAGCGCCGTCGTTCCGGGAACGAGATAGAAATTCGCGGTCGTGCGCGCCGCCGTGCCGTCGCGCAGCATCAGCACGTAGAGCCCCATGCCGCCCAGCGAAACGGCACCCGCGTTCCACGCCACCGCCCCCACGGCGCCGAGCGAGAGATCCCACCGGCTGGTCTCCAACAGCGAGGCGCTCAGCACCGCGGCGGCCGCGGCGGCGAGGAACTGGATCCAGGCGCCGGCGAGCAGCGGCACGCCGCGGCAGTAGCGGCCGAACCAGATCGTCCCCGCAACGAACGACACGACGCCGCCCAGGCCGAACGCCATGCCCTCCACCAGCCGCGCGCTGTGCAGCGCCGCGATGGCGGCGACGGCCGCCACACCGGCAAAGCCCAGCACCATCCCGAGCCACTGCCGCGAGCGCAGCCGCTCGCCGAGCATCACCACGCCGAGCCCCGCCGAGAGCAGCGGTGTCAGGGACTGCACCAGCGCGATCGGCGCCGGCGTCGTCATGGTCAGCCCGACATGCGGCACCATCAGCCCGATGCCGTTCATCAGCACGCCGGCGATGGCGCAGTGCATGGCGCGGCGCCAGCCGACGCGGCGCAGCGAAACCCGGCGCCACAGGGCGATTGCCGTGAGCACCGTGGCGCAGAGCACCAGGCGCACCGCGACGAACAGCAGCGGCGAGAGGTGGCGCAGCCCGATCTGCACCGCCACGAAGGCGCTGCTCCACAGCAGCACGAAGAGAAAGGGCGCGGCCCGCGCCGGTATCACCCCGCGGTCCAGGCGGCGATGCGGCGCGCCGCCTCCGCCATGTCCGCCTCCGGCCCGCAATAGGAGAAGCGCACGTAGCGCGCGCCGCGCGTGCGGTCGAAATCCACGCCGGGCGAGGCCGCGATGTCCGCCTCCGCCAGCAGACGCGCGCAGAATTCCCGTGAGTCGTTGCTGCGCCGGGACACATCCGCCCAGAGATAGAACGCGCCCTCCGCCGGCGTGGCGAGGTCGATCCCCGCCGCCGGCAGTGCCGCGCGCAGGACGTCGCGCGAGCGGCGGTAGCGGGCGACGTTGGCGTCGAGTTCCTGCCCGCAGTCGAACGCCGCCTCCGCCGCGACCTGGGCGATGTGCGGCGCGCTGATCATGTGGTTCTGCGCCAGGCACTCGACGGGGCGGACGAGATCCTCCGGCAGCACCATCCAGCCGACGCGCCAGCCCGTCATGGAGAAATATTTCGAAAACGAGTTGATCACCACGGCGCCGGGAATGTTCGCGGCGGTCGCGATCGGCGACTCGTGGTGCAGCCCGTGGTAGATCTCGTCGGAGATCAGCCGCACGCCCTCTGCCGCGCACCAGGCGCCGATGGCCGCGAGTTCCTCCGGGTGCAGCATCGTGCCCGCGGGGTTGCAGGGGCTGGCGACGATGAGGCCGTGCGGGCGCGGACGGAGCCGCTCCAGTGCCGCGACGGTGGGCTGGAAGCGTGTCTGCGGCCCCGCCTCGATCAGCACCGGCTGCATGCCGAGCGAGGTCAGGATGTTGACGTAGGGCGGGTAGAACGGGCTCGCCATCGCGACGCGGTCGCCGGCGTCGAACGCGGCGAGGAAGGCGAGCGGGAACGCGCCCGAGGCACCGACCGTGACGGCGATGCGCGCGGGATCGACCCCGGCCTGGTACCACTCCCGGTAATGCCGGGCGATGCGCGCGCGCAGCGAGGCGCGGCCCAGCGACTCCGTGTAGCCCATCGGCAGGCCCGCGCGCAGCGCCGCCATCGCCGCCGCGACCGCGCCCGCCGGGGCGCCGGTGCCGGGCTGGCCCACCTCCATGCGGATAACGCTGCCGCGCTCGCCGAGTTGCGCCTGGCGCGCGTTGGCCGCGGCGATGACGTCCATCACCATGAACGGCGGCACCGCTGCGCCGCGGCCGACCTTCAGCATGCGAGACGCCGCCTCACGCTATCCCCCGCCGAGCGCCAGGCCCTGCCCCCTGGGATCGACCGCCCAGCCGCAGCTGCCGGGGCTGCCCGGCAGGTAGCGCGTGCAGGCGATGACGTTGGCGCGGCCGGGGTCCGGCACGGCGCCGGGCTGCGGGTGCGCGGGCGAGGCGGTGTCATCCAGCGCCTGGCCGATCGCCGCCGCCGCCGCCGCCGGCGCGCCCTGCTGGCCGGAGCCGCCCGCCAGCGCGCGGAACGCCGGCAGGTTGGGGTTGAAGGCGATCGCCGCGGAGAGCAGCGGCGCCGGCATCGTCGCGGGCGAGGCCGCGAGCATCACCCCGGTGCCCGGCGCGATGCGCCCGGTGCCGAACAGATTGTTGAGCGAAACGGCGCAGACCACCGCGTTGCCCTGCCGGTCCACCGCCCCGAAGGTGGTGGAGGCCGGGCGGTCGGCGCCGATCGCGTGCATCGCCGCCGGGTTGCCGCCCGCCTGCTGCCACAGCCGTGCCGCCGCACCCCCGTCCATCGGCAGGAACGCCACGCTGTCGTTGCCCCGCGCTGGCAGCACCGTCGCCGGCGCCATGGTGGGGATCGCGGCCTGCATCGCCTGCGCCGTGATGCCGCCGCCCACCGAGGTCGCGGCCTCGGCGAAGCGCCGCGCCTCCCGCCCGGTGTAGAACGCGCCCACCCCGTCGACGCGGATGCGCGCCAGCGTCGCCGCCAGCGCCGGCTGCACCATCGCGGCCCCGGGCGGCAGCGGCGCGCCGTTGTCGAAGAAAACGGAACGGGCCTGCGGGTCGCCGGCGAGCGGGCCCGCGACCACGCTGATGTCATGCTCCAGCGCATCGCTCATCGGCGCGCCGAGGCGGGCCAGGCGCTCCGCCGGCGCGATCAGCTGCGCCTCGTTCATCCGCCCGTAGTTCGCGTGCAGCAGGTACATGCCGCGCGGGAGCATCGGCACCGCGGCCGGCCGGTCGCCCACCGCTCCAGCCTGGGCCCCTCCACCGCCCGGATGCGAGGGGAACAGGATCGCCTGCGGCACGCCGCCGCCCGGCGCCTTGCGGTCCGGCGAGAAGGCGAGGCAGCCGCCGCCGGCGCCAAGGCTGGCGCGCGAGGGCAGCGTCACCGCCAGCGTGTAGGCCATCGCCACCACCGCGTCCGCGGCATCGCCGCCGGCGGCGAGCGTCGAGCGCCCGATCAGCGCCGCCTGCGGCTCATCCGCCACCACCGCGCCGATGAAGCCGCCGACATAGCCCGGCTTTCCCTGCGGTTGCCCCGACCCGAACAGGGAGCCGACCGTGGAGCAGCCGCTCGTTGCGAGCGCGGCGGCGCAGGCGACGGCGACGCCGCGGCGCGCTACATTGCGACCCATGGCACGAAGTTCCCCAAACAGCCCCGGGACCGGCCCCAGGATGGGCAGGCGGCGCTTCTGCTGCCTCGCCTGCGCCGGCATCACCACGCTGGGCGCCGCCACCGCCGTGCCGCTTTCCGCCGCCCACGCGGCGACAGGTGGCATCGAGCTGCTGCGCGACGCCGAGACCGAGACCCTGCTGCGCAATTTCGCCGACCCCCTTTTCCGTGCGGCCGGCATCGATCCAGGGCTCGTCCGCATCCTCCTCGTCCGGGACGACGCCATAAACTCGTTCGTCACAACCGGCAACCGGATGGTGCTGTTCTCCGGCATGATCCACGCCTCGACGGACGCCTCGGAGGTCGTCGGCGTCATCGCGCACGAGACCGGCCACATCTTCGAGGGCCACCTGGTGCTGCTGCCGGAGGCGCTGCGCAACGCCTATATCGAGGCGATCGCCGGGATGCTCATCGCCGCCGCCGCCGGCATCGCCACCGGCAACGCCGGCGCGGGGGTCGGCGGCGCGCTTGCCTCCGAGCACATCGCCACGCGCAACATGCTCGCCTTCACCCGCGACATGGAGGCGCAGGCGGACGCGGCGGCGATGCATTTCCTCGACACGCTGCACTGGTCCGCGCGCGGCTTCCTCGAACTGCTGAACAAGCTCAAGGACGAGGAATCGCTCATCAGCGCCAACCAGGACCCCTATATCCAGACCCACCCGCTGACCCAGGACCGCATCGACTACGTCGCCCACCACGTCGCCACCAGCCCGTGGTCCAACGCGAAGCTGCCCGCCGGCTTCGACACCCGCTACGCGCTGATGCGCGCCAAGCTCGACGCCTTCCTCACCCCGTCCTCGCTCACGCTGTCGCGCGTGAAGGCGAGCGACACCTCCGCCCCCGCCCGCTATGCCCGGGCGATCGCGCTCTACCGGCTCAGCCACACCGCGGAGGCGCTGGCGCTGCTCAAGGGGCTGGAGGCGCAGGACCCCGGCAACCCCTGGTTCCGCGAGCTGGAGGGCCAGGTGCTGTTCGACGGCGGGAATCCGCGCGCGGCGATCGGGCCCTACCAGGAGGCGCTGCGCCTCGCCCCCGGCGCGATGCTGATCCGCGGCGAGCTCGCCCGCGCCATGATCGAGACCGGCGACGCGAGCCTGCTGCGCCCCGCGATCACCCAGCTGCAGATCGCCGTCGCCGCCGCCCCCGACCAGGCGGAGTTCTGGCAGGCGCTGGCGGACGCCTATGGGCGCCTCGGCGAGATCGGCCAGGCGCAGCTCGCCTCCGCCGAGTCGGCGATGGTCCTGGGCGACATCCCCCGCGCCAAGGGCTTCGCCATCGCGGCGGAGAAAGCCCTGCCGCCGGGGCCGGACCGGATGCGGGCGCAGGACATCTCGAACGCGACGAAGAAGGCCAACCTGGAAGGGTTCTAAGTGCCGAGGGTTCTAAGTGGCGGGCGCTGCCCGGTCCCGCCGCCACGGAGCTGGCTCCCCGGACCCTTTCACTTGCCGGACCCTTTCACTTGGCGGCTCGCGCGCGGGCGGCTACCGCTAGGGGGTGAACCGCATCGTCCTCGGCGACAACCTCGACCTGCTGCGCGGGCTGCCGGACGCCTCGGTGGCGCTCGTCTACATCGACCCGCCCTTCAACACCGGCATCGCCCAGGCGCGCACGCGGCTCGCGACCGTGCGCGACGAGGCCGGCGACCGCACCGGCTTCGGCGGGCACCGCTACGCGACGAAGCTGCTCGGCTCCATGCGCTTCGCCGACGCGTTCGACGACTATCTCGGCTTCCTCGAACCGCGCCTGGTGGAAATCCGCCGGGTGCTGGCCGCCGACGGCTCGCTGTTCTTCCACATCGACCCGCGCGAGGCGCATTACTGCAAGCTGCTGCTCGACACCGTGTTCGGCCGCGCCAGCTTCATGAACGAGATCGTCTGGGCCTACGACTATGGCGCGCGGCACAAGCGGCGCTGGCCGACCAAGCACGACACCATCTTCTGGTATGCCCGAGACCCCGCGAACTACGTCTTCGACGCCGAGGCGATGGACCGCATCCCCTACATGGCGCCGGGCCTGGTGCCGCCGGAAAAGGCCGCGCGGGGCAAGACGCCCACGGATGTCTGGTGGCACACGATCGTGAGCCCGACGGGACGGGAAAAGACCGGCTACCCGACGCAGAAGCCGCTCGGCATCCTGGAGCGCATCGTGCGCGTGCACAGCCGCGAGGGCGACCTGCTCGCCGATTTCTTCGCCGGCTCCGGCTCCTTCGGCGAGGCCGCGGCGCGCAACGGCCGGCGCTTCCTGCTCGCCGACAGCAACCCCGAGGCGGTCGGGGTCATGACCGGGCGGCTCGCCGCGTGGAGCCCCGTGGTGGAGGGAGCGCCCTAGCGCTCTTCCTCGCCCGGCTCCTGCTCGACCTCGACATCGGCGATGGCGTCGTCGCCCTCGAGGTCGGAGGTGTCCTCGAGCACGCCCTCCTCCTCCTCCTCGGCCTCAACCTCGACGTCCACGTCCTCGAGACCGGGCGCTGGCTGGGGCTTGCCGCGAGCCACCTCCACGGGTGCCACGGGCGCGATGCGGCGCACGCGCGGCTGCTCGGCCGGCTGCTCGGTGTCGCATTTCGGGCAAACCGCCGGCACGCGGCCGAGGTCGTAGAACTTCGCGCCGCAGGCGACGCAGACGCGCTTGTTGCCGAGTTCGGGCTTGACCATGCCGTGCCTTGCCTTCGGGTCGTGGGAAGTGAGTGGCGGATCGCGGGGAGTGAGTGGGCTCTCGCCGAGGGCGGCGCGCATGCCACCCCTCGCCGCCGCTGTCAAACACTGCGTGCGCCCCGCAACCCAGGCCGCCCCTGGCCGCGTTGCGCCGGCCCTCGCGGCATGGTCTATCGCGGCGCGATGACCAGCCCAGACACCGCCGCCAGCCCCCGGCCGAAACCGCTCGTCGCACGCCGCCCGGCGGGTCCGCTCGCCGGCGCCATCACGGTGCCCGGCGACAAGTCGATCAGCCACCGCGCCCTGATGTTCGCGGCGCTGGCGATCGGCGAGACCCGCATCAAGGGCCTGCTGGAGGGCGAGGACGTGCTGCGCACCGCCGCCGCGATGCAGGCGCTCGGCGCCACCATCTCCCGCGACGATGCCCAGGGCGAGGGGGCGGACTGGCTGGTGGCCGGGCGCGGCGTCGGCGGCCTCGCGGAGCCCGGGGACGTGCTCGACATGGGCAATTCCGGCACCGCCGCGCGGCTGCTCGCGGGCGTGCTGGCGGCGCACCCGTTTCTTTCCGTCATGACCGGCGACGCCAGCCTGCGCCGCCGCCCGATGCGCCGGGTGACGGACCTGCTGGTCCACGGCGGCGCCACGTTCCTCTCGCGCGAGGGCGGGCGCCTGCCGCTCGCGATCCGCGGCCCGGCCGAGCCGATGCCGCTCGCCGTCACCACGCCGGTTCCCTCCGCGCAGGTGAAGTCGGCGCTGCTGCTGTTCGGCCTGCACGCGCCCGGCGTGACCGTGGTGGAGGAAAAAGAGGCCACGCGCGACCACACCGAGGCGATGCTGCGCCATTTCGGCGCCCACGTGGCGGTGGAGGAGGTCGGCGCCGGTCGGCGCATCGCCCTGCGCGGCCAGCCGGAGCTTTTCGCCCGCGACGTCTCGGTGCCCGGCGACCCGTCCTCCGCCGCCTTTCCGCTGGTCGCGGCGCTGCTGGTGCCGGGCTCGCGCGTCACCATCCGCGACCTCGGCCTCAATCCGCTGCGCACCGGACTGCTGACGACGCTCATGGAGATGGGCGCGGACATCGCCGTCGCGAACCGGCGCGAGCAGGGGGGCGAGGCCGTCGGCGACCTGGTGGCGAGCCACGCCGCGCTGCGCGGCGTCGACGTGCCCTATGAGCGCGCGCCCTCGATGATCGACGAATACCCGGTGCTCGCCGTCGCCGCCGCCTTCGCCCACGGCACCACGCGCATGCGCGGCCTCGCGGAACTGCGGGTGAAGGAGAGCGACCGCCTCGCCGCCACCGCCGCCCTGCTCGCCGCCAACGGTGCCAGGGTGGAGATCGAGGGCGACGACCTGCTGGTGCACGGCTCCGGCAGGCCGCCGGCCGGCGGGGGAATGGTCGAGACGCACATGGACCACCGGCTGGCGATGAGCGCGCTGGTGCTGGGCCTCGCGGCGGAAGCGCCGGTCGCGGTGGACGACACCAGCTTCATCGACACCAGCTTCCCGGGCTTCGTCGGGCTGATGAACGGGCTGGCCGGCGAAACCCCGGCGCTCGTCGCGCCGTGACGGCGGGGATGGTCATCGCCATCGACGGGCCGTCGGCGGCCGGCAAGGGCACGCTGGCGCGCCGGCTGGCCGCCCATTACGGCCTGCCGTATCTCGACACCGGACTGCTCTACCGTGCCGTCGGCCGCCTGGTGCTGGATGCCGGCGGCAACCCCGCCGACCCCGAGGCGGCACTCGCCGCCGCGAAGCGCCTGGCACCGGCCGACCTCGACCGGGCGGACCTGCGCGGGCCGGACGCGGACGAGGCGGCGAGCCTGGTCGCGGCCCAGCCGGGCGTGCGCGCGGAGCTGCTCGGCTTCCAGCGCCGCTTCGGCGACGAGCACGGCGCGGTGCTGGACGGGCGCGACATCGGCACCGTCGTGTTCCCGGAGGCGCGGGTGAAGCTGTTCGTCACCGCGAGCCAGAGGGAACGCGCCCGCCGCCGCTTCCTGGATTTCGAGGCCAAGGGCATCCACCGCCCGTTCGCGGAGGTGGAGGCGGAACTCGCGGCGCGCGACGAGCGCGACACGCGCCGCCTCGCCGCCCCGGCCAAGAAGGCCGATGACGCGATCGAAATCGACACCACCGGCAAGGACGCCGACGCGGTGTTCGCCGCCGCGCTGGCGCTGATCGGGGAACGATGGCCGGCGCAGGCCGGCCATCCCGGCGCGCATGGTTCCCATACCGCAAGCGGACAGGCCGGACGGCGGACAGCCCCCTAAAGGGGGCTGTCCGCTCCGTCCGCCCCCCTGTCGGTCGTCCGTCCGCCTTCGTCCGCTTTTGTCCGCTCCAGCCCCGGACTGGGGTTTTTTCATCCGTCCGTTTCGTCCGCCCGGTCCGGCCCCGTTGTCCGCCGGGGCGGGGGCGGATGAAACCGCTCTCGCAACGATTGCCCGGACGCGAAACGGGGCGGGAGGCGGGTTAACCTTGACTTTCCGGGGTCCGGCGCCCTATGTGCGCCCCGTCGCGGATGGTCCGCGTCCGCCGGGGGACCCGGTGTCACCACATCGCCCGTGCCCCGGACACGATGAAGGGCCGCGGGAAGCCGTGCCGATACAGGGCGCGCATGCCATCGCGGCAGAGGCCACTCCCGGCCGCCGCAACAAGGTCACCCAGCACAGCATGTCAGCTACCGCCACCGCGCCCGCACGGGCGTCAAAAGGCGAGGATTTCGCCTCGCTCCTCGAAGAGACGCTCGGCCGCGACACCGCCTTCGACGGCTCGGTCGTCACCGGCCGCGTCGTCCGCCTCACCGACGAGTTCGCCATCGTCGATGTCGGCCTCAAGAGCGAGGGCCGCGTCGCCCTCAAGGAATTCTCCGCCCCCGGCCAGCCGCCGGAGGTGAAGCCCGGCGACGTCGTCGAGCTGTTCGTCGAGCGCTACGAGGACCGCGACGGCTCCATCGTGCTCTCGCGCGAGAAGGCGCGGCGCGAGGAGGCCTGGTCCACGCTCGAGCGCGCCTTCGAGACGCAGCAGCGCGTGAACGGCACGATCTATGGCCGCGTGAAGGGCGGCTTCACCGTCGATCTCGGCGGCGCGGTCGCGTTCCTGCCCGGCAGCCAGGTGGACATCCGCCCGGTGCGCGACGTGACGCCGCTGATGGGCCAGCCGCAGCCGTTCCAGATCCTCAAGATGGACCGCACGCGGGGCAACATCGTCGTCTCCCGCCGCGCGGTGCTGGAGGAGACGCGCGCGGAACAGCGCAGCGAGCTGATCCAGGGCCTCAAGGAAGGCATGATCCTGGACGGCGTGGTGAAGAACATCACCGACTACGGCGCCTTCGTCGATCTCGGCGGCGTCGATGGCCTGCTGCACGTGACCGACATCGCCTGGCGGCGCATCAACCACCCGTCCGAGGCGCTGCAGATCGGCCAGCAGGTGCGCGTGCAGGTGATCCGCTTCAACCCGGAGACCCAGCGCATCAGCCTCGGCATGAAGCAGCTCGAGACCGATCCGTGGGAAGGCGTGATGGCGAAGTACCCGCCGGGCGCCAAGTTCTCCGGCCGCGTCACCAACATCACCGACTACGGCGCCTTCGTCGAGCTGGAGCCGGGCGTCGAGGGCCTGGTGCACGTCTCGGAGATGTCCTGGACCAAGAAGAACGTGCACCCCGGCAAGATCGTCGCCACCAGCCAGGAGGTGGACGTGCTGGTGCTGGATGTGGACGCCGCCAAGCGCCGCATCTCGCTCGGGCTCAAGCAGGTGCAGCGCAACCCCTGGGAGCAGTTCCAGGACGAGCACCCGATCGGCTCCACCATCGAGGGCGAGATCCGCAACATCACGGAGTTCGGCCTGTTCGTCGGCCTCGCGCCGGAGATCGACGGCATGGTGCACATGTCCGACCTCTCCTGGGACGAGCCCGGCGAGCTGGCGATCGCGAAGTACGAGAAGGGCCAGATCGTCAAGGCCAAGGTGCTCGACATCGACATCGAGAAGGAGCGCATCTCGCTCGGCATCAAGCAGCTGCAGGACGACCCGGCGGCGGCGGTGCTCGACCGCGTCCACAAGGGCACGATCGTCACCTGCGTCGTCACCGCGGTGCAGTCCAACGGCATCGAGGTGCGCGTGGACGACGTGCTCACCGGCTTCATCCGCCGCGCCGAGCTTGCCCGCGACAAGGCGGAGCAGCGGCCGGACCGGTTCGCGGTCGGCGAGAAGGTCGATGCCAAGGTCACCGCGATCGACCGTTCCGCGCGCAAGCTCCAGCTCACGATCAAGGGCAAGGAGGTCGAGGAGGACAAGCAGGCGATCGCCGACTACGGCACGTCCGACAGCGGCGCCTCGCTCGGCGACATCCTCGGTGCGGCGATCCGCCGGCGCAACCAGCAGGCCCAGACGGAAGAGTAACCGCCGGAAGAGTAACCGCCGGAAGAGCAACGCGTCGGCCTCGCCGGCGACAAACAGGCTCCCGCCCCCGTGGCGGGAGCTTTTTTGTTGGCTCACAAGCACTTGCGCCAGGCGTGCGATTGACGCCCAGGTTCCGTTCTGGCAACGTCCCTCGGCAAGCGGGCAAACTCCGTATGGCTACAACAATGATTTCAGGGACGGCACTGGCGGCGAGGCCATGACCAAGTCGGAATTGATCGCGGAACTGGCAACGGCGAACCCGCATCTGACGGCGCGCGACGTCGAAACGATCGTCGGCACCGTGTTCAACGAGATCACCGCGGCGCTGTCGCGCGGGGAGCGGGTGGAGCTGCGCGGCTTCGGCGCCTTCTCGGTCAAGAAGCGGGACGCCAGGCTCGGCCGCAACCCGCGCACCGGCGCCGCGGTCGATGTGGACGAAAAGGCGGTGCCGTTCTTCAAGGCCGGCAAGGAGCTGCGCGAGCGTGTCAACCGCGGCAAGCGCGGCGCCTGAGGGCGTGCCATGCTGCGCCTGCTGTTCGCGGCACCGTTCGTCCTGATCATCGTCGTCTTCGCGCTTTCCAACCGGCAGATGGTGGAGCTCGGCCTGTGGCCCACCGATGTCTCCATCCAGCTGCCGGTGGCGCTCGCCATCCTGGTGCCGGCGGCACTCGGGTTCCTGCTCGGCGCGGTGGCGATGTGGTTCGCCGCCGTCGCCCAGCGCCGCCGCGCCGGCCGGGCGGAGCGCCGCGCCAGCCTGCTCGCCGCCGACCTCGCGAAGCTGCGGGACGCACCGCGCACCGGCACCGCGTTGCCGCCGCCGGCGTGACGCGGGTCAAGGTCTGCGGCATCAACGACGCGGCGGCGTTCGACACCGCGGCCGGGGCCGGCGCGGACTGGATCGGCCTGGTGTTCTTCGCGCGCTCCCCGCGCTTCGTCACGGCGGCGCTCGCGGCCTCGCTCGCGGCGCGACGCCCGGCGGGTGGGCCGACGCTGGTCGGGCTCTTCGTGGAACCGACCGATGACGAGGTGGCTGCCGTGCTGGAGGCGGTGCCGCTCGACATCCTGCAGCTCTACGCCGCCCCCGAGCGTGCCGCCGCGATCGGCGCGCGTTTCGCGAAGCCGTTCTGGCGCGCAGTGCCGGTGAGCGCGGCCGCGGACCTGCCGGACGCGATGGGAGGTGCGGCGGCGCTGGTGATCGAGGGACGCGCGCCGGCGGGCGCCACGCGCCCCGGCGGCAACGCGGCCGCCTTCGACTGGTCGCTCATGGCCGCCTGGCGCGCGCCGGGGCCGTGGCTGCTGGCGGGCGGCCTCACGGTGGAGAACGTCGCGGCGGCGATCCGCGCGACGCGGGCGGAAGCGGTCGACGTCTCCTCCGGCGTCGAGTCCGCGCCCGGCCACAAGGACCCCGCGCGCATCCGCGCCTTCATTGCGGCGGCGAGGGCCGCGTGAACGGCAAAATCGTTTCCCGCCGCGCGCGCCGCCTGGCGTATGGTCGCGGCATGAGCCCGTTCCGCCCGCGGTCCTTGTTGCTCGCCGCCGCCGCCCTCGTGGTCTCGGCCCAAGCCCCCGCCTCCGCGCCACCCGCCTCCGCGCCACCGGCGATCGACCAAGCCGGCGCGCGGGCGATCGTCGAGGGCGTCCACGCCATGCTCGCCGGCGTGCTCGGCACGCTCGCGCCCGCGTCCGGCCTGCTGCACGCGACGGTCCAGGGCGATCATTACCGCATCGAAATCCCCGTCGCGCATCGCTGGAACGGCGGCGGCGTCGGCGGCGATTCCATCGGTGCCAACCTGGTCCCGCTCGGCGATGGGCGCTGGCGGGTCGGCGACGGCGCGCTGCCGCGCCACCTCGAGTTCAACGTCGATCACCCGCCCCCCGGCGTCGCCAGCCTCACCGCGATGACGATGAAGGTGGGCAGCTTTTCCGGCGTGATCGACACCACGCTCGCGACACCCACCCGGCTGCGGTTCCATATCGCCGACGAGACCGTGGCCGGCGTGGGTCCGGGCATCAGCAACGGCGGGCATCTCGACGCCGCCGATGGCGCGCTGCTCGTCACCCCCGCCGCCGATGGCCGCGTCACGCTGGCCAACACCAGCAGCCTGCGCGGCATGCACACGAACTCGGCGATCGGCAAGCTCACGACCAGCAGCGACGTCGCGAGCGCCAGCGGCTCGCTGCGCATCGACAACCTTTCGCTGCCGGCGCTGCGCGCGGGGATACGCGCGATCACCACGCTGGCGACGCTGCCGAACCCGGCCCCCGGGACCAGCGGGGGAACCGGCACCGACCCGGCGGTCCGCAAGGAACTGCACACGCTGATCGCCGACCTCGCGAGCGGCGCCACCTCGGTCTCGATGCGGTCCTCCGAGAGCGGGATCGCGATCCACGGCACGGGCCCGGTGCAGGGAACGATCGGCCATGTCGGCTTCGGCATGCGGCTCGGCCAGCGCAACGGCAGCGTCGCGCTGGCGCTGCGCTTCGTGCTCGACAAACCGTCCTTCCCCGCGCTCGTCCCCGCCGGGATCCTGGCCAGGTTCATGCCCAGCCGCGTGGTGCTGCGCCCGCGCCTCGCCGGCATCGACGCCGCGGCGCTGCGCCGCTCCCTCGACGCCGCCGTGGACAGCCCCGAGCCGAGCGCGTTGCCGGGCCTCGCGATGGCGGTGCTCGACGCACATCCGGCGACCGTCGCGATCGACTCGCTCCTGATCGACACCGGGCCGGCGCGCATCACCGGCCACGGCACGCTCACCGTGCGCGGTCCGGGCGACGCGCAGGGGAGTGCTACGCTGCGCGCGACCGGCATCGACGCCGCGATGAAGGAACTCTCCGCCGACCCCGAGGGCCAGAAGGCGCTCGGCATGCTCATCTTCCTCAAGGGCCTCGCCAAGCCGGAGGGCGACGCGCTGGTCTGGCACCTCGTCTTCGACGGGCAGAAGCTGCTCGTGAACGGCAACGACGTTTCCGCCCTGGCGCCGAATGCGCCGAAATAGGCGCACGCCGCCGAATGCGACGAAACAGGGGCGGCGATGCAGATCGCCGCGCATGGCGGCTGCGCGGAGGTCACGCATGACGCGGCATGGGCTCCCGGCCTAGTCTGGCGCGAGCGGAAACGGCCAGTCCCAGTCCCACACAGTCTATGTCAGCTCCCACAGCGACCCCAGAGGTGGCCATCGGCCGCGCCCGTCTCGGGCTGACCCGCCAGCACCTGCAGTTTGCCTATGTCTGCCTCATCTGGGGCGGCACCTGGCTCGGCATGAAGGTCAGCATCGCCGTCATCCCGCCCGCCATGATGGCGGGCCTGCGCTGGACCTGCGCGGGACTCATGCTGCTGGGGCTGGAGGCGATGCGCGGGCATCGCCGCCGCATCACCGCGCGCGACATGGTGATGCTGGCGCCGGTGACCTTCCTGCTCATCGTGGTGAACCAGGTGGTGCAGCTCTATGCGCTGCGCTTCGTCTCCTCCGGCATCGCCGCCGTGATCAGCGCGGCGCTCACGCCTCTGGCACTGCTCGGCCTCGGCGCGGCGATGGGCCAGGAACGCATCACCCGGATGCGGGTGGTCGCGATCGGGATCGGCATCGCGGGGGTGCTGCTGCTGTTCGGCCCGCAGGCGGCGCAGGGCTCGCTCGCGCCCGCGGAACTGCTGGGTGCCGGCGGCATCATCATCTCCACGCTGGCCTATTGCTGGGGCTCGCTGCTGATCCGGCCGATGGTGCGCCGCTTCCCGCCGGTGGAGCTGGCGGCCGTGACCAACCTCATGGGCGGGGTGGCGCTGGTCCTGGGCTCGCTCGCCTTCGAGCCCGGTTCGGCGCACGCGCTCGACTTCGCCTGGGGGTGGGAGGCATGGCTGGGCTGGCTCTACCTCGTGGGCCCGGCCGCGACCGGGGCGACGCTGATGTACTACCTCCTGGTGCGCGACTGGGGTGCCGCGAAGGCCGGGACCTATGCCTTCGTCTCCCCGGTGATCGCGGTCATCGCCGGCATGGTGCTGCTCGGCGAGCATATCGGGGCGTTCGAGGCGGTGGGCATGGTGACGATGCTCGGCGGCGCGGCGCTGGCGCTGCGCCCGGAACCGACACCCGCCGCCGCCGCCACCACGGCCGGCATCACCGCCGCCTGACGCAATCCGTACCGCTTCCGTGGGCGAGACGGCGTGACCCGCGCCGCCGCCCTTGCTAAGAGCGCCGCGTGAACACACCCATCCCAGGCTCCCCCCTTCCCAATTCCCTGCGCACCGGACCCGACGAGCGGGGCCGCTTCGGCGAGTTCGGCGGGCGTTTCGTTGCCGAGACGCTGATGCCCCTCATCCTCGAGGTCGAGGCCGCCTATCGCGCGGCCCGCGCCGACCCGTCCTACCAGGCGGAAATCGAGAGGCTGCTGCGCGACTACGTGGGCCGGCCGAGCCCGCTGTGGTTCGCCGAGCGGCTCTCCGAGGAGCTCGGCGGCGCGCGCATCTACTTCAAGCGCGACGAGCTCAACCATACCGGCGCGCACAAGATCAACTCCTGCGTCGGCCAGATCCTGCTCGCGCGGCGCATGGGCAAGACGCGCATCATCGCCGAGACCGGCGCCGGCCAGCACGGGGTTGCCACGGCGACCGTCTGCGCGCTGTTCGGCCTGCCGTGCACGGTCTACATGGGTGCGACGGACGTCGAGCGGCAGAAGCCCAACGTCTTCCGCATGAAGCTGCTCGGCGCGGAGGTCCGCGCCGTCACCTCCGGCGCCGGCACGCTCAAGGACGCGATGAACGAGGCGCTGCGCGACTGGGTGGCGAACGTGCACGACACCTATTACCTGATCGGAACGGTCGCCGGCCCGCACCCCTACCCGATGATGGTGCGCGACTTCCAGTGCGTGATCGGCGAGGAGGCGAAGGCGCAGCTCCAGGCCGCGACCGGGCGCCTGCCGGATGTCGCGGTCGCCTGCATCGGCGGCGGATCGAACGCGATGGGGCTGTTCCACCCGTTCCTCGACGACCGCTCCGTGCGCCTCGTCGGCGTCGAGGCGGCGGGCGACGGGCTGGATACGGAGCGCCACGCCGCCTCCCTCTCGCGCGGACGGCCCGGCGTGCTGCACGGCAACCGGACCTATCTGCTGCAGGACGCGGACGGGCAGATCCAGGAGGCGCACTCCATCTCCGCCGGCCTCGACTATCCCGGCGTCGGGCCCGAGCATTCCTGGCTGCACGACATCGGCCGCGTGGAATATGCCGCCGCCACCGACCAGGAGGCGCTCGCGGCGTTCCAGCTCTGCACGCGAACGGAGGGTATCATTCCGGCACTGGAACCGGCGCACGCGCTGGCGCACGTGGCCAAGATCGCGCCCGGAATGGACCGCGACGCGATCGTGCTGATGAATCTCTGCGGCCGCGGCGACAAGGACATCTTCACCGTCGCCGACGCGCTGGGGGTAAAGCTGTGAGCCGCATCGAGGCGCGTTTCGCGCAGCTTCGCAGGGAGGGGCGCGGCGCGCTGATCACGTTCCTGGAAGCCTGGGACCCGGACCACGACACCTCGGCGGCGATGCTGCGCGGCATGCCGGCGGCGGGTGCCGACCTGATCGAGATCGGCGTGCCGTTCAGCGACCCGATGGCGGACGGCCCGATCATCCAGGCCGCCGGCAAGCGCGCGCTCAGGGCCGGGGCCACGCTCGCGCGCACGCTCGCGCTGGTGCGCGACTTCCGCGCCGGCGATGCCGCGACGCCGATCGTGCTGATGGGCTACCTCAACCCGATCCTGTCCTACGGAACGGAACGGTTCTGCACCGATGCCGCGGCGGCGGGCGTCGACGGGCTCATCGTCGTCGACCTGCCGGCCGAGGAGAGCGACCTGCTCGCCCCACTCGCGGCCAGGGCGGGGCTCGACATCATCCGCCTCGTGGCGCCGACGACGACCGACGCGCGCATGCCGCACGTGCTCGATGGCAGCTCCGGCTTCGTCTACTACGTCGCCATCACCGGCATCACGGGAACGCGCAGCGCCAGCGGCGATGAGCTGGCGGCGGCGCTGCCGCGCATCCGCCGGGTGACGAAGCTGCCAGTGGCCATCGGCTTCGGCGTGCGCACGCCCACGCAGGCCGCCGAGGCGGTGCGCGTCGCGGATGCCGCCGTCGTCGCCTCGGCGCTGATCGACACGATGGCCGCAACGCTCGACACCCGCGGACACGCAACCGAAACGACCGTACCCACGGTGCTCGCCGGCGTGAAGGCGCTCGCGGATGCCGTGCGCGCGGCCCGCGCGGGCATGTGAGGAAGTACCGATGAGCTGGCTCACCGAATATGTCCGCCCGAAGATCCGCACCCTGCTCGGGCGACGGGAGGTGCCGGACAATCTCTGGACGCAATGCCCGTCCTGCCAGCAGATGCTGTTCGCGGCGGAACTGGAGCGGCACCGGCGCGTCTGCCACCATTGCGGCCACCACCTGCGCGTGCCGGCGCCGCAGCGGCTGGAATGGACGTTGGACGCTGGCAGCTACACGCGCGTCGAGCTGCCCAAGGTGGCCGCCGACCCGCTGCGCTTCCGCGACACCAAGCGCTATACGGACCGGCTGCGCGAGGCGCGCGAGAAAACCGGGCTCGAGGACGCGCTGGTCGTGGCCCACGGCACCATCGGCGGGCACAAGGCCGTCGTTGCCGTGATGGCGTTCGAGTTCATCGGCGGCTCCATGGGCGCGGCCGTCGGCGAGGGGATCGTTGCCGCGGCGAAACTGGCGGTGCTGCAACAGGCGCCGCTCATCGTCTTCACCGCCTCGGGCGGCGCGCGCATGCAGGAGGGGGCGATCAGCCTCATGCAGATGCCGCGCACCGTCGCCGCCGTGCAGATGGTGCGCGAGGCGGGGCTGCCTTTCATCACGGTGCTGACCGACCCGACGACCGGCGGCGTCACCGCGAGCTTCACGATGCTGGGCGACGTGCAGATCGCCGAACCCGGTGCCGAGATCGGCTTCGCCGGCGCGCGCGTCATCGAGCAGACGGTGCGCGAGAAGCTGCCGGAAGGGTTCCAGCGCTCAGAATACCTGCTGGCGCACGGCATCCTCGACATGGTGACGAAGCGCGCCGATCTGCCGGCGACGCTCGCGCGCGTCATCGGCCTGCTCACCGTCGCCCACCAGGAAGCCGCCTAGGCACGCATGTCCGGCCGCATCGAGGGGCTGATCGCGCGCCTGCAAGCGCGGCATCCGCGCCTCATCGACCTCTCGCTCGGGCGCCTGCAGCGCGTGCTCGCCGCGCTGGGCGACCCGCACCGCCACCTGCCGCCGGTGCTGCACGTCGCCGGCACCAACGGCAAGGGCAGCACCTGCGCCTTCATGCGCGCGATCGGCGAGGCGGCGGGGATGCGCGTGCACGTCTTCACCTCGCCGCACCTGGTGCGCTTCAACGAACGCATCCGCCTCGCCGGCACGCTGGTTTCGGACTCCGTGATGGAGGCGGCGGTGGGCACGGTGGAGCGGGTCAACGCCGACGCGCCTCTTTCCGTGTTCGAGACGATCCAGGCCGCCGCGTTCCTGCTGTTCGCCGAGACGCCGGCCGATCTCTGCGTGCTGGAGGTGGGACTCGGCGGACGCTGGGACGCGACCAACGTCGTCGAGCATCCGGCGGCCTGCGCCATCACCTCCATCTCCATGGACCACCGCGACTTCCTCGGCGACACGATCGCCATGATCGCGGGCGAGAAGGCGGGGATCATCAAGCCGGGCGTGCCGGTCGCGACCGGGCGGCAGGTCGCGGAGGCGATGGCGGTGATCGAGGCCGGGGCGGCGGCCCAGGGCGCGGCCCTGCTGCGCCGCGACCATGAATGGAACATCGAGGCGACGGCGAGCGGCCTTTTGTGGCGCGACGCCGCCGGTTCGCTCGCGCTGCCGTTCCCGTCGCTGCCGGGCGAGCACCAGCACGACAACGCGGGGATCGCGGTCGCCGCGGTCCGCGCGGCACGGCTCGGCATCGGCGACGAGGCCATCGCCGCCGGCATCGCGCGCGCGACCTGGCCCGCGCGGTTGCAGCGCCTCGCCGGCGCGCTCGCGAAATCCCTGCCGCCGGGCTGGGAACTCTGGCTCGATGGCGGGCACAACGAGGGCGGCGGCGCGGTGATCGGCGCCTTCCTCGCCGGCTGGACGGACCGGCCCACGCATGTGGTGGTCGGCATGAAGAAATCGAAGGACAGCGCCGGGTTCCTCGCCCCGATCCTGCCGCATGCCGCGACGCTGTGGGCGGTGGCGGAGCCGGGCCAGCACCTCGCGATGCCGGTCGAGGACATTGTCGCGGCCTCGGGCGGCGTCGCACGGCCGGGGCCGACCGTCGCCGGGGCGCTCGCGGCGCTCGCGCGCGAACCAGGTGCGCGCGAGCGGCCGGCGCGCGTGCTGATCTGCGGCAGCCTTTACCTCGCGGGCGAAGTGCTCAAGGCCGACGGAACGCTGCCGGAATAGACGCGGCGCCTCAGCGCACGCGCCGCCAGACCAGGCCCGCGAGCGCGATGTCGCCGAGCGCGATGCCGCGGAAGGCGAAGCCGGTCCGTTCGGTCGCGTTGAGCCGCGCCGGCATCCGCCCGGTGACGAGGTCGGCGAGGTCACCGTTGACGCGCTCCATCGGCACCATCGGCTTCGCCACGGTCCGTTCCTGCACGAGGTCGTCGATCGCGATCCGGTCGAAGCCCGCGAGCCCGGGTTCGAGCCAGGGCACCGCGAGATCGACCATGGCGGCGAAGGCGCCCGGCCGCATGTGCCGCGCGTCGAGGAACGGCGCCACGCCGAGATCGACCGAGGTCACGACGATATCCGCGCCTAGCGCCGCCTCGGCATCGACGGCCACCGCCTCGAGCCCGCGCGCGCGCACCGCCGCCAGCACCGCGTCGCGGTTCGCCGCCCCGCGCCCGGCGACCAGCACCCGGCGCAGCGGGAACATCTCCGCGAAGGCCGCGAGGTGGGAGTGCGCCTGCACGCCGCAGCCGATCAGCCCCAGCGTGGAGGAATCCGGCCGCGCCAGGCGCTTCGCCGCGACCGCCGAAAGCCCCGCCGTGCGCACCGCGGTGACCCACGGGCCGTCGAGCAGGGCGAGCGGCTCGCCGGTCTGCCCGTCCAGCACCAGCACGCTGCCGAGGACGGAAGCGAGCCCGCGCGCCTTGTTGGCGGCGTTGGCGATCACCGCCTTCACCACCATCACCTCGGCATCCACCGCCAGCATCGCCAGCGCCAGCCGCCCGTCGCCCGGCTCGATATAGGCCTTGGGCGCGGTGTGCAGCGCGCCCGCCTCCCGCGCGCGGATGGATTGCTCGATCGCCTCCACCACGTCGGCGGTGGAGAGGCGGAGCGCGTCGAGCCGGGCGGCGGAAAGGAACGCCGGGGCGTCGCCCCCCGTCATGGGCGAAGCGTCATGGGCAGCGCGCTACGGGTGGCGCGTCAACAGGCGCCGCGTCACAGGGCGTTCGCCACCCACTGCCGGAGCGCGCTCTTCGGCGCGGCGCCGACCTGGGTCGCCACCGGCTTGCCGTCCTTGAACAGCATCAGAGTCGGGATGCCGCGCACATTGTACTGCGTCGGCGTCATCGGGTTCTCGTCGATGTTCACCTTCGCGACCGTCAGCTTGCCGGCGTATTCCGCGGAGATCTCGTCGATCGCCGGCGCGATCGCGCGGCACGGGCCGCACCATTCCGCCCAGAAGTCCACCAGCACCGGGCCGGGCGCCTTGAGCACGTCGGCGGTGAAGCTGTCGTCGGTGACGTTCTTCGTGTGTTCGCTCATCTGCTGTTCCTGATCCTCTGGCCCCGATTCGCTGGCGTTCAAGGTGGCGCGCCGCCCCCCCGTGATCAAGCCCGGCCCCGGACCGGCACATCGATGGACAGGGATCGGGCCCGCCGCCATGCTGCCGCCAACACAAGGCGGAGGCGGCGCGCATGAAAATCTCGATCCTCGACGATGTGTTCGACGTGCTGCGCACGCTGCCCTGCTACGCCAAGCTCGCGGGCCACGAGGTCACGATCTGGAATGACCACACCCAGGACACCGCCATCCTCGCCGAGCGGCTGAAGGAGGCCGAGGCCCTGGTGCTGATCCGCGAGCGCACGCGCATCGAGGCGGCGCTGGTCGAGCGCCTGCCGAAGCTTCGGCTGATCAGCCAGCGCGGCGTCTTTCCGCATATCGACGTGCCGGCCTGCACGCGGGCCGGGATCATCGTCTCCTCCAACCTGCAGGCGGGCGGGCCCTCGCACGCGACGGTGGAACTCACCTGGGCGCTGATCCTCGCCGCCGCGCGCCGCCTGCCGGAGCAGATCGCCTCCGCCAAGGCAGGGCACTGGCAGTGGGGCATGGGCAGCACGGTGCGCGGCAGGACGCTGGGCATCCACGGCTACGGCAGGATCGGCTCGGCGGTCGCGCATGTCGGGCGCGCCTTCGGCCTGCCGGTGCTGGTCTGGGCGCGCGAGGAATCCCGTGCCCGCGCGGCGGCGGACGGGCACGAGGTCGCGGCAAGCGCCGAGGATTTCTACAGCCGCGCCGACATCGTGACGCTGCACATGCGCATGCTGCCGGCGACGCGCGGCATCGTGACGGCGGCGCTGCTCGCGCGCATGAAGCCGGAGGCGATGCTGATCAACACCAGTCGCGCCGGCCTGATCGAGCCCGGCGCGCTCGAGGCCGCGTTGCGCGCCGGCCGCCCCGGCCTCGCCGCCGTCGATGTCTATGAGCAGGAGCCGGCGGTCTCCCACCCGCTGTTCGCGCTGCCCAACTGCATCTGCACGCCGCATATCGGCTACGTGACGCGCGAGGACTACGAGTCGCAGTTCTCCGACGTGTTCGACCAGATCGTGGCCTATGCCGCGGGCTCGCCGATCAACGTCGTCAACCCCGAGGTGCTCGGCAAGCCAGGCGCGTAGCGGTCGAGCAGCGCGTCCGGCAGTTCCATCACCGCGGCGCCCACGGTCCAGACCAGCACGCAGCGCACCGCGCGGCCGGGCAGGGCGGCGGCGACGGTCGCGCGGTACGCCGCCATCTGGCGCAGATAGGCGAGGGGCACCGCCTCCACCGAGGCAGGCGGGCGGCGGTCCGTCTTGTAGTCGAGGATGGCGGCACCGTCGGACGTGATCGCGATGCGGTCCACGACGCCGCCCACGATCATGCCGCCGACGACGCCGGTGACCGGCACCTCGGCGCGGCTCTCTGGCCCGAATGCGGCGGCGAGCGCCGGATGCGCCAGCACGGCGGCGACTTCCGCCAGCGCCGCCGCCGCGTCCGCCGCCGAAAAACCCTGGCCGGGCGCCTCCAGGAAGCGGCGCGCCGCCGCCTCGCGCGAGGCGGGGTCGAGGTCCGGCAGGTGCTGCAGCAGCGCGTGCAGCGCCCGGCCGCGCGCGCGCCCTCGCGAGGCCTCCATCCGCGCGGCGAGCGGGGAAACTGCCGCGGGCGGCGCGCCGAAGGCGACCCCTTCCGGCCGGCTCGGCACCAGGGCGGCGACCGCGTCCTCCGCCGGCGGCAGGCGCGGACGCCATTCCGGCGCGGTGCCGGCCCAGTCCGGCGGTGGCGCTTCCGTCGCCGCGAGCGCCCGTTCCGCCGTGCGCGGCGGTGCCTGCTGCTCGCTCGCGAAGACGCGCGCCGGGCCCGGCCAGTCGCCGGCGAGCGGTTCCGCCACGCCAGGCAGCCGGTCGAAGCCCTGCTCCACGGCACGGTACCAGCAGTTCGAGGGCGGGCTGTTGACGCCCTTCCAGCCGCAGACGACCAGCCGGTCCTCCGCGCGCGTCAGCGCCACGTAGAGCAGGCGGTTGCGCTCCTCCCGCTCCGCCTCCGCCGCCGCCTGCGCCGCATCGCGCGTCGCCTCGCAGCCGAGCGCGCCGCCCGGCGCATAGACCGGCAGCTCGCGCCCCGTGCCGTCGCCGATCCAGCGCATGCCTGGCGGGCGCGGCGGCTTGCCCGTCGTGTCCGGGAGGATCACCACCGGGGCCTGCAGCCCCTTCGCGCCGTGGACGGTCAGGATGCGCACCGCGTCCGCGCCGGCGCCGGGCTCGCGCTTGATCTCCGCCGTCGAGGACCGCAGCCAGTCCAGGAAGCCGAGCAGTGACGGCGGTTCCTCGCGCGCATGCTCCAGCGCCATCGCCAGCAACTCGTCGAGCGGCTCCGCGGCGTCGTTGCCGAACCGCGCGAGCAGCCGGGCCCGCCCGCCGAGCGGGCCGAGCGCATGCGCGACGAGCGCGTGCGGGGCCATGAAGTCGGCGCGGCGGAACAGCTCCGCGAAGAAGCCGTGCGCCGCCTGCCAGCGCGGGTTCTCCGCCGCGCGCGCCGCGAGTTCCGCGTGCAGCGTTCCCGTCCGCCCCGGCGCGAGCGCGATGAGGTCGTCGTCGTCGAGCCCGCCGAGGGGGCTGGTGAGAAACGTCGCGAAGGCCAGGTCGTCGCGCGGCAGCAGCAGCGCGTCCAGCAGCACCAGGATGTCGGCCACCGCCGGCTGGTCCACCAGCGCCATGCGGTCGAGCCCCGCGACCGGCACGCCCCGCACCTTGAGGTCGCGCACCAGCGCGCGCTCGAACACGCCGCGCTTGCGCACCAGCAGCATGATGTCGCCGGGCCGCAGGCGCCGCGCACGCGAAGGCAGCATCTCGCCGGTCTGCGGATGCGTCGCCGCGGCGATCCACTGCCCGAGCATCGCCGCGAGGCGCTGCGGCGCGCCCAGCGCGCTGGCGTTGGCCGGCGCCACGGTCCATGGCCCCGGTTCGTCCGTGCCGCGCGCCTCCACCAGCGGCCAGAGCTCGACGCGCCCGGCCTGGCCCTCGCGCGCGCTGCGGTGGTGCAGGGTGGCGGGCTCGACGACGCCGTCGCACACCTCGCCGGCGGCGAACACCGCGTCCACCAGCGCCAGCACCGGGGCGGCGGAGCGGAACGAGACGTCCAGCGCCACTTGGCGGAACGCCTCGCCCGCGAGGCCGCGCAGCCGCTCCGCCTGGCGGTCGAATTCGGCGGGGGCGGCGCCCTGGAAGCT
>JAJZUI010000213.1 GCA_021847175.1 Pseudomonadota bacterium | reverse complement strand
CGCTGAGGAGACCGGCGAGGCGCATGGCGGTTCCGCGACGCAGGCCGGCCAGTCCGCCGCGCACACATACAACTTGCTGAGTTCCGAATGCCGGCGGGTGGCGGGCGCGGTGGCCAGGCACGTCGAGGAACAGCCGGTGACCAGCCTGTTGCTGGCCTTCGGCCTCGGCGTGCTCGGCAGCCATTTGCTCACCCGTCGCGGTTCGTGACCGAGGTGGACGCAACGCCGCTCCTGCTGGCGGTTCTTCGCCAAATGGGCGCGCCGCGCGTCGCCATGGCAGCGCGACGCGCTGTCATCGTCGTGGGTGCGGCGACCCTCGCGGCCATGCTGCTGCTGGCGGCACTCGGCTGCGGTCTGGCGGCGCTGTGGATTGAAACGGCGCCGCGGCTGGGGCCGGCGGGTGCCGCGCTCGCGGTCGCGGGCTGTCTGCTGGTCCTGGGGCTCGCGGCGCTGGCCGTTGCGCTGCGTCGGCCGGCGCGGCCGACGGCCGCGGTGGCGATCCCGCTCGACGCGCTGATGCGCGACGACAAGGCAACCATGCTCGCCGTCGCCGTGGTCGCCGGACTGTGCGTGGGGCTTGCCGGAAACAGGCGATGATTCAGCGGTGCGGCGGCTTCGCCAACGGCACCGCGATGTAGCGGCGCAGCGGCGGCTGGCGCTGGCTGAGGGCGAGGGCGCGGGCGAGGATGGCTCGGTCGGCCTCGGAGAGGCGGGCGACCTCGCGCAGATGGTCCGACCAGGTTTCCGCCTGCCAGACCTCGAGCCAGGCCTCGGGGTGGGAAACGTCCTCGTAGAGACGCCAAGCGACGGCGCCGAGGCGGCCACGGACGTGGCGAATTTCGGCCATGAGCTCGAGAAAGGCGGCGCGGTCCGCCGGCGCGATGCGGTAGGCCTGGGTTTCCAGCACGCGGTCGCGCGAGGCGCTGAGGACGGGGGCGAGCGCCGGGTCCACCTCGTCGGGCGCCGGCACCGAGACCAGGCCCTTGGGTCGCGTCTCCTCGGCGTCGATGCCGATGCGGCGGAAGATGACGGCGAGAACCGCACAGGTGCCGGCGGAGGCCAGGAGGGACTGCGGCAGGCCGATGACGTCGCCGAGCCAGCCCCAGAAGAACGTGCCGGCTACCAGGGCGCCGTTGAGGGCGAGCTGGTAGATGGCGAGCGCCCGCGCGCGCACCCATGGCGGCGCCGCGAGCTGGGCGACGCTCTGCACGATGGAGGAGGCGGCGGTCCAGCCGATGCCGAAGATCAGCATCCCGGCCGCGGCCGGCGCCCAGGTACGGGCGAGGCCCAGCGCGGCGGTGCCGGCGGCGGCGAGCACGCTGGCATAGAACACGGTGTCGCCGCGCGAGAGGTAGTGGCGCGCGCGCGGCAACAGCATGCCGGCGGCGACGCCGCCGCCGCCCATAAGGCCGAGCAGGATGCCGTAGGTGCCGGCGCCGAGGCCGAGTTGCGCCTTGACCACCAGCGGCAGCAGCGCCCAGGGGGCGGCGGCGGGGAAGAAGAAGGCGGCGCAGCGCAGCATCGAGGCGCGCATCGCCGGCGCGTAGCGGGCGAAGCGGACGCCGGCGCGGATGGCGCCGCCGAGGCGCTCGCGCGGCAGCGTTTCGGCGCGCTTGCGACGGTTCCAGATCAGAAGAGCTGCGATCACCGCGAGGTAGGAGACGGCGTTGAGGCCGAACGCGAGGCCGGGGCCGCCCCAGAGCACGAGGAAGCCGGCCAGCGCCGGGCCGAGGGCGCGGGCGATGTTGAAGCCGACGCCGTTCAGCGCCACCGCCTGCGCCACGTCGCGGCGCGGTACCACCTCGATGAGCACGGAGCCCCAGGCCGGGCCGTTCACCGCCGCGCCGACACCGATCGCGAAGGTGAAGGCGAGGAGCAGGGTCGCGTTGATATGGCCGAGGACGGTGGTGACGGCGAGCGCCGCCGCGGCGGCGGCCATCCAGATTTGGGTGGCGAGGATGAAGACCCGCTTGTCCAGGATGTCGGCGATGGCGCCGGCGGGAAGGGCGAGCAGGAACACCGGCAGGATCGTCGCGGCCTGCACCAGGCTGACGGTGAGCGGGGTG
The DNA here is from genome assembly GCA_021847175.1 of Pseudomonadota bacterium. GTDB lineage: Bacteria > Pseudomonadota > Alphaproteobacteria > Acetobacterales > Acetobacteraceae > JAJXXT01. Next base: position 4,638 of record JAJZUI010000213.1, on the reverse strand, counting down.
GGCGAGAGGGTCGCCATCAGCCAGCCGGCGCCGGTGTTCTGCAGCCAGACGCCGAGCGAGACGACGGTGTTGGCCGTCCACAGCAGACGGAACAGCTTCAGGCGCAGTGGTGCCAGGGCGGGAGGCAGGCGCATGGCGCGAGCCTGACGCTTTGTTACGTCTTCGGGAAGGCCCTTGTCGCGGCCGGGCTAGGCCTCTTCCTCGGCGTGGTGGACGTCGTGGACCTTGATGCCGGCGTCCTCGCCGGGCATGGCGAGCCATTCGCGCCGGCGCAGCGTGCGCGCGGTGTCGCGATAGCCCGCGTCCCAGTGCTCGCGCATGGATTTGGCGGAGAACTCGTAGTCCTTGGCGTCGCTCTCGTAGGCCTGGCGCTGGTAGATCAGGTGCAGGATGGTGATCTCCGGCAGGTTGTCGAGCTCGCGCTTCAGCGCGAGGTCGGCGTCGCTGAGCTGGTCCTCCGGGATCAGGGAGAGCAGGCGGCGTGCCAGCACTTTCTGCTTGTGCAGTTCCGTCCAGCCGTCGGTGATCGTGCGCGTGCGGCTGGAATACTGGATGTCCTTCTGCCGCGAGAGCACGTCGCCCATGTCGCGCGGCAGGGCGCCGCGGGCGCTGAACAGGTCGACCTGGAAGACCATGACATTGTCGCTGCCGATATCGGTGAGCAGGGCCGAGAGCGGCGTGTTGGAAACGATGCCGCCATCCCAGAAACAATCGGTGCCGATGCGCACCATCGGCAGCGCCGGGGGCAGCGCGCCGGAGGCCATGACGTGCTCCGGCAGGATCTCGTCCTCGGCGTTGTCGAAATAGATGAAGTTGCCGGTCCTGACATTGACGGCGCCGACGGCGAAGCGCGTGGCGCCGCTGTTGATGAGGTCGAAATCCACCAGCTTCAGCAGCGTGTCTCGCAGCGGCGCGTTGTCGTAGAAGGACGTGGCGGTCTTGGCGCCGCGCGGCGAGAGCCAGGGGCTCGGCACGTGCGGGGTGAAGAAGCCCGGCTGGCCGAGCGTTATGGTGCTGAGCGAGGAGAAGGCGTTGCGCATGCGGCGCGGGTCGTCGCCGTCCGGCGTCCACATCCAGATGCGGCGCGCGGTGATGGTGTCCCAGAACTCGCGCAGGCGTTCGAGGCGGCGCTCCGGCGGGTTGCCGGCGATGATGGCGGAGTTGATGCTGCCAATGGAGACCCCGGTGACCCAGTCCGGCTCCAGCCCAGCCTCGTGCAGCGCCTGGTAGACGCCGGCCTGGTAGGCGCCGAGCGCGCCGCCGCCCTGCAGCACCAGGGCGACGCGGTCGCAGTTCGCGGGCTTCCAGGGGCCGCGCGGCAGGCGGTTCGGCGGCAGGGAGGCGTCCATGGCTGAAAACCCCTCGGTTGTGGGTACTTCTGTTATCGGCCTGGATTTTGCCGGAACAAGCCTTGGTTTGTGACGGATTGGTCAGACGGGGGAAACGCGGCGGCTTGTCGGGCGGCTTGCGGCTCGGGGTTAGGGCGCGATAGAGGCCGGGTGTGACCATTCTCGTGACCGGGGCCGCGGGCTTCATCGGGTTCCATGTCGTACGCGCGCTGCTGGAGCGCGGCGAGGACGTGGTCGGGATCGACAACATCAACGACTATTACGACCCGGTGCTGAAGCTGGCGCGGCTGGAGCGGCTGCAACATCCACGGTTCCGGTTCCGGCGCGTGGATATCGCCGAGCGCCAGGCGGTGGCGGCGCTGGCGGAGCCATCGCTGGACGGGATCGTGCACCTCGCGGCGCAGGCCGGGGTGCGGCATTCGATCACGGCGCCGTTCGACTATGCGGCGTCGAACCTTGTGGGGCATCTCGCGATCCTGGAACTCGCGCGGGCGCTGCCGGGGCTGCGGCATCTCGTGTATGCGTCCTCGTCGTCGGTCTATGGTGGCAACGCGCCGCCCTTCGCGGAGACGGACCGTGTGGACACGCCGCTCTCGCTCTATGCGGCGACCAAGCGGGCGGACGAGATGATGAGCTACGCCTACGCGCATCTCTATGGCATTGCGCAGACCGGGTTGCGGTTCTTCACCGTGTACGGACCCTGGGGCCGGCCGGACATGGCCTATTTCAGCTTCGCCGAGGCGATCCTGGCGGGGCGGCCGATCACCGTCTACGACGGCGGGCGGCTGCGGCGGGATTTCACATACATCGACGATATCGTGGCCGGGGTGCTGGGTTGCCTCGACCGGCCGCCTTCCGGGACGCCGCCGATACGGTTGATGAATATCGGCAACAACCGCAGCGAGAGCGTGGCCGATCTCGTTGCGCTTCTGGAACAGGGGCTGGAAAGGCGCGCGGTGGTGGTGGACGCGCCGCGGCCGGCGGCGGATGTGGTGGAGACGCGGGCGGATGTGAGCGCGATCGCGGCGCTTACGGGGTTCGCGCCCTCGACGCCGCTCGCCGAGGGAATGGCGAGGTTCGTCGCCTGGTTCCGCGAATGGAAGGACGGACGGTTCAGCGATGCTCTCGCGGGTCCAGCCATGTCGCCAGGCCGTCGCCCAGCAGGTTGAAGCCGAGGACGGTGGCGAAGACGAAGGCGCCGGGGGCGAGCGAGTACCACCACCAGTTCGGCATGTAGTTGCGCGCGACGGCCATCATCGCACCCCATTCCGGCGCCGGCGGGCGGGCGCCGAGGCCGATGAAGCCGAGGCTGGCGGCGGCGAGGATGGCAAAGCCCATGTCCATGCTGGCCTTCACGATCAGCGGGCCCACGCAGTTGGGGGCGACGTGGCGCAGCAGCACGCGGAACGTGGAGGCGCCGGAAGCGCGCGCGGCCTCGACGAAGACCGCCTCGCGCAGCGCCAGCGCCTTCGATTCCAGCAGGCGCACATAGCCCGGCCACCAGACGGCGGCGAGCGCCCAGACGCCATGGGCGAGGCCGGGGCCGAGGGCGGCGACGATGGCGAGTGCCAGAACGAGGCCGGGAACGCAGAGGAAGACGTCGGTCGCGCGCATGATGGCAGTCTGCGCGCGCCCGCCGAGGAAGCCGGCGAGGATGCCGAGGGGTGCGCCGAGGGCGACCGCGATGCCGGTAATGGAGAGCCCCACCCAGAGGCTGGTGCGCGCGCCGATGACGACGCGCGAGAAGATGTCGTCGCCCATCTCGTCGGTGCCGAACCAGTGCGCGGCGGAGGGCGGCTTGAGCTTGATGGCGAAATGAATGGCGCCGGTGGCGTCGGCGGGATAGGGGGCGATCCAGGGGCCGAGGAGGCAGAGCAGCAGGAACAGGCCGACCAGCATGGCGCCGAGCAGGGCGGACGGATCACGCAGCATCGCCCTCATGCCGGCACCGTCACGAGACGCGGATGCGCGGGTCGGCGACGGCGTAGAGCAGGTCGACGACGAGGGTGGCGAGCATGAACAGCACGCCGATCGCGAGCGTCGCCCCCATCACCGGCGCGAAGTCCGCGCTGGTCGCGGAGGTGACGGCGTAGAGGCCGAGGCCGGGCCAGTCGAACACCGTCTCCACCAGCACCGTGGTGCCGAGCATGAAGCCGAAGCGCAGGCCGATCATGGAGAGGATCGGCACCATCGCGTTGCGCAGCGCGAGCCTGGTCACCACGCGCCTGGGCGCGATGCCCTGGGCGCGGGCGGTGCGGACGTAGTGCGCCTGCAGGACCTCGACCATCTCCTGGCGGGTGATGCGCAGGATCGAGGCAAGGCAGGGCAGCGAGAGGACGAAAGCGGGCAGCAGCGCGTGCACCAGCGCGGTGCTGGCGACCGCGGGCTGCTCGCGTAGCAGGGCGTCGAGGATCACCATGCCGGTAATGGGTCTGGGCGGCGCGATGGCGACCGGGAGCTGGCCGCCGATGGGCAGCAGCCGCCAGTAGACCGAGAACAGGAGCTGCAGGATCAGCGCGATCCAGAACGCGGGCACCGCGATGCCGCCGACGGCGAAGATGCGCGCGAAATGGTCGACCAGACCCTCGCGCCGGACCGCGGCGAGGATGCCGAGCGTGATGCCCATGCCGATGGCGAAGCCCATCGCCAGCAGCACGAGCTCCAGCGTCGCCGGCAGGTAGACCGCGAGATCCGCGGTCACGGCGTGGCCGGTGGCGATGGAATGGCCGAGCTGCAGGCGCGCCAGGTCGCCGACATAGCGCAGGAACTGCACCGGCAGCGGGCGGTCGAGCCCGTACTGGTGGCGGATGGTCGCGATCATGCTGGCCGTGGCGTCGGGCCCCGCGGCGAGTGCCGCGGGGTCGGCGGGAGCGACGTGGGAGATGACGAAGGTGATCGCCACCAGGCCCATCAGCGACACCAACAGGAAGGCTAGGCGGCGCAGCAGGAAGCGGATCACATCCCGGGTGTCGCGTGGGAGGCCGTCATGCCTTGATCCACATCGGGTAGAGATCGACCTCTCCGGTGAGGCGTATGGGGCAGAAGACGAAACCCTCAACGTCATCCTTCATCGCCCAGCGGCGGTTTTCCAGCATGCCGAAGATGGCGGGTTGCAGCGAGACGATGCGCTTCTGGATCTCGGCGTACATCGCCGCGCGCTTGGTCTGGTCGAGCTCCACGCGCGCTTCGGCGATCATCTTGTCGAGCGTCGGGTCATGGAGGTGGTGCATGCCCCAGTAGCTGCCAGCGGCCGAGGAGGCGTATTGCGAGGCGACGACGTCGGGGTCCG
>JAJZUI010000212.1 GCA_021847175.1 Pseudomonadota bacterium | reverse complement strand
CCGCAGATAGGCGCCCCCGACGGATCCCACCCTTGCCCGATTCCCCCGCCCCGCCGCCCGATGCCCCCACGCCGCTGCTCGCGGTGCGGGGGCTGTCCAAGCGCTTCGGCGCGGTGGTGGCCAACGATGGCGTGGACCTCACCGTCATGAAGGGCGAGATCCACGCGCTCCTTGGCGAGAACGGCGCCGGCAAATCGACCCTGGTCAAGGCGATCTACGGCGTGGTCGCGCCGGACGCCGGCGCCATCGAATGGGAGGGACGCGAGGTCGCGATCCCCGACCCGAACGCGGCGCGCCGCCTTGGCATCGGCATGGTGTTCCAGCACTTCTCCCAGTTCGAAACGCTGACCGTCGCGGAGAACATCGCGCTTGGCCTGGGAGACCGGGAATCGCCCGATGCGCTCATGCCGCGCATTCGCGAGACCGCCCTGCGCTATGGGCTCGCCGTGCATCCCGAGCGGCACGTCTTCCACCTCTCGGTCGGCGAGCGCCAGCGCGTGGAGATCCTGCGGTGCCTGATGCAGGCGCCGAAGCTGCTGATCCTCGACGAGCCGACCTCCGTGCTGACGCCGCAGGAGGCGGAATCGCTGTTTGCGGTGCTGCGCCGGCTCGCGGGCGAGGGCTGCGCCATCCTCTACATCGGCCATAAGCTCGAGGAGATTCGGGCGCTCTGCCACACGGCGACGGTTCTGCGAGCCGGGCGCGTCGCCGGCACCTGCGATCCGCGGCGGGTCTCGCCCGCCGAACTCGCGACGATGATGGTAGGCAGCGACATCGCGGAGCCGCGCCGGCGCGCCAGCCAGGCTGGGCGCGTCATCCTCACCGTCTCCGATCTCACGCTCGAACCCGACGACCCGCACGGGTTGCGGCTCGAAGGGATTCGTTTCGAATTGCACGCGGGCGAGATCCTTGGCATCGCCGGTGTCGCGGGCAACGGGCAGAAGGAGCTTCTCGCGGCCCTTTCCGGCGAGCGACTGTGCAAGCCCACCGCGATTCGGCTGGGCGCGGAGGCGGTCGGCGCGCTGGGGCCGGTGGCGCGGCGCCGTGCAGGATTGGGCTTCATCCCCGAGGAGCGGCTGGGGCGCGGCGCAGTCGCGGAACTCTCGCTCGCCGAGAACGCGATGCTGACACGGCTTTCCGCGCCGGTGGTCGCCGGCTGGCTGGTGCGGCGCGGCGCCGCACGGGAGTTGGCCAGGCGGCTGATCGAGCGATTCAAGGTCCGCGCCGCCGGCGTGGGCGCGCCGGCGGCGAGTCTCTCTGGTGGCAACATGCAGAAATTCATCGTCGGCCGCGAACTCGACGCGCGGCCGCTGGTGCTGCTCGCCGCGCATCCGACCTGGGGCGTGGACGTGGGCGCGACGGTCGCGATCCGCCAGGCGCTGCTGGACCTGGCTGGGGCCGGGGCGGGGATCGTGGTCGTCTCCGAGGATCTGGCGGAGCTGTTCGAGATCGCCGACCGGATCGCGGTGCTCTCCTCCGGCCGGCTCGGCCCAGCCGTTGCTGTTTCGCAACTGACGCTGGAGGCGGTCGGCGTGCAGATGACCGGACACTCCGCGGAAGGGCAGCTCGATGCGGCTTGAGAAGCGCGAGGCGCCATCGGCCGCGATGCTGTGGGCGGCACCGCTGCTCGCCGCGGTGGCGAGCGTGGTGCTGGCGGGGCTGCTGTTCGCGATACTGCGCGTGAACCCGTTTGCTGCGCTGCGTCTGCTCTACCTCGCCCCGATCGCGAGCGCCAACGGGGTTGCGGAGCTCGCGTTGAAGATGACACCGCTGCTGCTCTGCGCGCTTGGGATCGCGATCGGCGTGCGGGCGAATGTGTGGAACATCGGCGCCGAGGGACAGTTCACCATGGGCGCCATCGCCGGCGGCGGCATGGCGCTCGCGCTGGGCCCGACCGGCGGATGGTACGTGCTGCCGCTGATGCTGGCGGCGGGCATCCTTGGCGGCATGGCGTGGGCGGCGATCGCGGCCGCGCTGCGCGTGGGCACCAACGCGCACGAGATCCTGACGACGTTGATGTTGAACTACGTCGCCCAGGACATCCTGAGCTGGCTGGTGCACGGGCCGTGGAGGGATCCGCAGGGATTCAATTTCCCGCAGTCCAAAACCTTCGCCGCCGCCGCGACGCTGCCCTCGCTGTGGGGCACGCGGCTGACGCCGATCTTTTTCGTAGCCCTGCTCGCCGCCCCCTGCGCGTGGGTGCTGCTGCAGCGGACCACCGCGGGCTACCGACTGCGCGTGACGGGGCTGGCACCGGCCGCGGCGCGCTATGCCGGATTTTCCGCGAGCGGGACGGTCTGGCTCTCTCTGCTGATCGCGGGCGGGCTCGCGGGGCTTGCGGGGATCGCGGAGGTGGCAGGACCGATCGGGCAGCTCGTGCCGACCATCTCGCCCGGCTACGGCTATGCGGCGATCATCGTGGCCTTCCTGGGAAGGCTGGAGCCGTTCGGCATCGTCGTCGCCTCGGCGCTGATGGCGCTGCTCTATCTCGGTGCCGACGGGTTGCAGATGCACATGCAGCTGCCGCTGTCACTCACCGGAACGTTGCAGGGAATGCTCCTGTTCCTGCTGCTGGCCGCGGACGTGCTGGTGGCGAACCGGGTGGTGTGGCGCCGTGGCTGACCTGGTGCTGATCCTATCGATACTGGTCGCGACGATGCGCGCGGCGGCACCGCTGCTGTTCGCGGGCCTGGGCGAGCTGGTGGCCGAACGTTCCGGTGTGCTGAACCTCGGCGTCGAGGGCATGATGTTGGTGGGTGCCGCGGTAGGGTTCGCGGCGCACGCCGTCACGGGGAGTTTCGTGCTGGGGCTACTGGCCGCGATCCTGGCCGGCGCGGCGATGGCCGCCCTGTTCGCGCTGCTGACCCTGCGGCTGCTGGCGAACCAGGTTGCGACCGGCCTCGCCCTGACTATCTTCGGCGTCGGGCTTTCGGCGCTCATCGGGCTGCCCTGGGCGGGCGTGCCGGCGACCGGCCTGCCTGCTGCGCTCTGGCCGGGCCTCGCACACGACAGTCCGGCACTGCAGCAGGTGCTGCTGCTGCTCGACCCGCTGGTGTGGCTGGCGTTCGCCGCCGTGGTGGCCGTCGACTGGTTCCTGCGCCGGAGTCGGACCGGACTTGCCCTCCGCGCCGTGGGCGAGAGCGCCGAGGTGGCGCACGCGCTCGGCACCAAGGTGCTGCGCATCCGCTTCCTCGCGGTGCTGTTCGGCGGGGCGATGGCCGGGCTCGCCGGCGCCGACCTGTCGCTCGCCTACACGCCGATGTGGGTGGAGAACATGACCGCAGGCCGCGGCTGGATCGCGCTGGCGCTGGTCGTGTTCTCGACCTGGAAGCCCTGGTGGCTGACAGCCGGCGCGTTGCTGTTCGGCTTCGTCACCATCGCGCAGTTCCAGGCCGAGGCCTTCGGCCTTTCCTTTTCGCCGGACCTGCTGGCGACCCTGCCCTATCTCGCGACCATCGTCGTGCTGGTCCTGATTTCGCGCGACGCGACTCGGCTGCGGCTGGCAGCACCGGCCGCACTCGGCAAACCCTTCCGTCCCTCGGATTAGATGGAGATGCGCATGACCAATCTGCCTCGCCGCACCGTGCTCGCCGGCGCGCTCGCCACCCCCGCCCTGATGACCCGTGCGGCCGACGCAGCGGCACCGCTCAAGGTCGGGTTCGTCTATGTGGCGCCGATTGGGAAAGCCGGCTGGACCTACCAGCACGAGCTGGGCCGGCTCGCGCTGCAGGCGAAACTCGGCGACAAGGTGAAGACCAGCTACGTCGCCAATGTCAGCGAGGGCGCCGATGCCGAGCGCGTGATCCGGCAGATGGCGTCGGACGGCAACGGGCTGATCTTCACCACCTCCTTCGGCTTCATGAACCCGACCATCAAGGTGGCCGCGTCCTTCCCGAAGGTGAAGTTCGAGCACTGCACGGGCTACAAGCGCCGTGTGAACGTCGCGACCTATTCCGCGCGGTTCTATGAGGGACGCTACCTTGCGGGGCTGGTCGCGGGGCACATGAGCAAGAAGGGCGTCATCGGCTACGTCGCGGCCTTCCCGATCCCCGAGGTGGTGCAGGGCATCAACGCCACGCTGCTCGGCGCGCGCAAGGCCAACCCCAACATCAAGATCAAGGTGGTGTGGACCTCCTCCTGGTTCGACCCCGGCAAGGACCGGGAAGCGGCCGACACGCTGATCAGCCAGGGCGCGGACGTACTGATGAACCACACCGACAGCCCCACCACCGTGCAGGTCGGCGAGGAGAAGGGCGTGTGGACGACGGGCTATGACAGCGACATGTCCATGTACGGGCCGAAGACCTGCCTGACCTCGACGACAATGATCTGGGACCAGTATTACATCAAGCGCGCGAACATGGTGCTCGACGGGACCTGGAAGAGCACGGACACCTGGGGCGGCGTCGGCTCCGGCATGATCAGGATGGCGCCGCTGAACAAGGCGGTGCCGGCATCGGTCGCGAAGGAGCTGGAGACGGCGACGAGCGACATCGCGGCAGGCCGCCTGAAGCCGTTCGTCGGCCCGGTGCTGAACCAGGCGGGCAAGGTCGCGATACCATCGGGCCAGGCGCTGACAGACCAGCAGATCCTGAGCATGAACTGGTTCGCCCAAGGCGTGGAAGGCAAGCTCTGAGACCCGGCGGGCGGCGCTCGGCTTATCAGGCGAGCTTCGCGCGGTAGACCTCGGGGATCGGGATCGAGCGGCCGGTCGAGCGGGTGACGAAGACGCACGTGAGCTCGCCCTCGTAGATCAGGCGCTCGCCGACCCGCCCGGCAACGGCGAAAGTGAGCGAGGAGCGGCCGATCTTCGCCACCCGCACCTCCGTTGCCAGCGTGTCGCGTGGCGTCAGTGGGGAACGGAACTCGACGGCCACGCGCACGAACGGCGTGCCGACATCCTGGTCGATGTTGAGCTCGTACCAGTCCGTGTCGAGCCGGGCGCGGAACCAGGCATCGATCGCGTCGAGCGCGAACTCCACGATGCGCCCGGTCCAGGCGATGCCGGCGGCATCGGTATCGGCGAAGCGCACACGGCGCGTGTGCGTGTGGGTCAGGGGCGGGTTCGTGTCCATCAGTACGTCTCGGCGTGGAAGCGGCCTTCCGCGCGCATGGCGTCGCGCAGCGCAGGCCAGTCGAAGCCTGCATCGCGGCCGATGGCGGCAAAGGTTTCGTCCACGCCCGCCTCCAGACCCTTGAGGCCGCAGAGGAAGACATGGGTGGCGGGGCGGCGCAGCAGTTCCGCGAGTTCGGCGCCCCGTTTCGCCATGCGGTGCTGGACGTATTCGCGCGGCTGCCGGGTCAGCCGCGAGAAGACGAGTTCCTGTTCCAGCAGCGCCTTCGGTACTTTCTGGAGCGGGCCGAAATACGGCAATTCCTGCGGCGTTCGGGCACCGAAGAAGAGCCAGAGCCGGCCCGGGCCGCGATGCGCGATGCGCCGACGGCGTTCGGTAAAACCTCGGAACGGTGCGGCACCCGTTCCGGTGCAGACCATGAGTATGTCCGCCGTGGGATCGTCCGGCATCAGGAACGTCGCGCCGAACGGACCGGCAACCGCGACCTGGTCGCCCCTCTGCAGGTCGCAGATGTAGTTGGAGGCAACGCCGTGGAAAACGCTGCCATCCGGTTGCTTCTCGGCGACGCGCTTGACGGTCAGCGCGAGGTTGTTGGTGTTGGGCCGCTCACCGTCGCGCGGCGAGGCGACGGAATAGAGGCGCATCGCCTGCGGCCGGCCTCGCGCATCCACACCAGGCGGCGTGATGCCGATGCTCTGCCCTTCCAGCACGGGGAAAGGCGTGGCGCCGAAGTCAAGGATGATGTGGCGCACGTCGGATTGCGCGTCCGCCGCAGTGATGCGGAAATTGCCGGTGACGGTCGCCACGGCGGGATTGCCGCGATTGTGCAGGTTGATGCGCGGCTTGGCGGCCGATGCAGGCGCCTTCGCATGGCCGCCGGTGCGCGAATGCGCTTCCGCCAGCAGTGCTGCGGCCTCGTCCTCGAAGGCGTCGATCGTTTCGGTTCCCGCTGCGGCCGGCGGCAGCTCGGTCCAGGAGAACTGCTCCGAAGTCGAATAGGGCTGATCGACCTGGCGCCAGTTATCGATCGAGCCCGTGGGGCATGGCGCGATGCAATCCATGCAGGCTTTGCAGATCGATGCATCCACCACGTAGTTGTTGTCGTCGTGGGTGATGGCGCCGATCGGGCAGGTTGCCTCGCAGGTGTTGCAGCGGATGCAGATCTCGGGGTCGATCAGGTGCTGCTTGATGGCGCCCAAGCGAAGAGTCTCCTGTGAAAGACTGGGGCTCCGCCCCGCGCCCTACCCATGAATCCTGACATACTCGAACTCCCCTGGCTTGCCGTCGACCCCCACCTTCGGGGCCGCTATCCAGGATGCATATTTTCCCGCCTCCGTCACCGGCCGCATCAAGCTGTCGATGAACTCGTGGTCGTCGCCGGTGGGCAGGCGCGCCGGGTCGCTGTCGAAACCCGCAAACTCGCCGATCTTGCGGTTGAACGTCACCGGCGGCAACTGCAGGCGGAAAGTATATCCCGCCTTCTCGATCGGCTTGTTCCACCGCCCGATGCCGCCCTGGCAGTCGGTGACGTAGTCGTCACGCAGGCGCATGTTGAGCGCGGAAAGCGCCGGCACGTCCTCGCTCACCGGCTGGCCGTCCCGGAGGCGCAGCACCGGATAGGTGCTGCTGGTCAACTGATGATCGTCCT
>JAJZUI010000211.1:1547-6772 GCA_021847175.1 Pseudomonadota bacterium | reverse complement strand
CCTCCACCGCCGCGCGCTCGCCGTCGCGCCGGCGCGCGCTCCAGTCCGCGTTGTCCTCCGCCTCCAGCCTGGTGACGAGGCCGGTAAGCACGGAAAGCGCCGGGGACTTGCCGGAGGAGGGCAGGCCGATAAGAGCCACGTTGAACACCGGCGGGTGCGCCCATTGCGGCCACGGCGAGACCCAGCGCGCGTTGCCGATCACCCCGCCCGCGATCGCCAGCAGCGCCGCGCCGACGAAGGCCTCCGGCGCGCCGGCACCCTCGGACGCCTCGGCGACGAAGCGGGCGCAGAACGGCGGCAGGACGGTCGTGGGGAACGCGGGCGGGGCGCCACGCGGGCCGCGCAGGATGGCGATGTCCGGCGCGGGCCACGGCTGCGTGCCGGATGCGTCGCGCACACCCACGGCGGCGAGCGTGGCGGCGGTATCGCGCGGGAGGGGACGGTCCATGGCGTTCTCGTTCATGGCGATCTCCGGGCATGCGCGCACGCGGCATCGCCACGAGGGCGCCCCCTCGTTGCGAAGGGTGCCATCGCGGTTGCCGAAAGCGCAGGTTTTTCAGGGCTCTAGGGGCTGGGAAGCTGGCGGGAAACCCCGCCGGGCGCCGGGCGCACTTCGCCACCCCGCAAAATCAGGTGGCTCCGCGGGCGGCGAATTCAAGGGCCTGGAGGTGACTAAGCGCGGCCTAGAGGTGCAGATACCGGCGCAAAACCTCGGGTTCCGCCGCCAGCGCCGCGCCGTCGCCGGCCCACACCGTGCGCCCCTTCTCGATCACCACGTGCCGGTCCGCGAGGCGCTTCAGCGCCTCCAGCGTCTTGTCGATCACCAGGATGCCGAGGCCGGACTGCTTGAGCGCGCGCAGCACCGCCCAGATCTCCTCGCGCACCAGCGGCGCCAGCCCCTCCGTCGCCTCGTCGAGGATGAGCAGGCGCGGGTTGGTCATCAGCGCGCGCCCGATCGCCAGCATCTGCTGCTCGCCGCCGGAAAGCAGCCGGCCGGGCTGGCGCCGGCGTTCCGCGAGGCGGGGGAACAGCGCCTCCACCCGCTCGCGCGTCCACGCGCCCGGCCGCGCGGTGGCCACCAGGTTCTCCTCCACGGAGAGCGTCGGGAACACCTGCCGCCCCTCCGCCACCAGGCCGAGCCCGGCGCGGGCGATGGCGAACGGCTCCAGGCCCAGCATGTCCCGCCCGTCCAGCGTCACCCGCCCGGCGCGCGCCGGCAGCATGCCCATCAGCGTGCGGATGGTGGTGGTCTTGCCCATGCCGTTGCGGCCGAGCAGGCTCACCACCTCGCCCTCCGCGACATCGAGGGAGACGCCGAACAGCACCTGCGTCTCGCCATAGCCGCCCTGGAGGTCTTCCACCGCGAGCCGCATCAGAAATCCTCGCCGAGATAGGCCGCGCGCACCGCCTCGTCCGCCCGCACCGCGTCCGGCTGGCCGCTCGCGATCACGCGCCCCTCCGCCAGCACCGTGATCCGGTCCGCGAGCGCGAACACCGCCTCCATGTCGTGCTCCACGAGCAGGATCGCGGCCCCCCCCTTCATGCCGCGCAGCAGCTCGATCAGCCGCGGCACCTCCTCCGGCCCCGCGCCGGCCAGCGGCTCGTCGAGCAGCAGCGCCACGGGGTCGGCGGCGATCGCCATCGCGAGTTCGAGCTGGCGCTTCTCGCCGTGGCTGAGCGTGCCGGCGAGGCGCCGCGCGCGGTCCGCCATCGCCATGCGTTCCAGCGCCGCCATGCCGCGCGCGTTGGCCTCCCGGTCGGCAGCCGCGCGCCCCCAGGGCCGCATCGCCCGGCCCTCGCGCGCCTGGACCGAAAGCGCAACGTTTTCGAGGACGGAAAACTCCGGCAGCACGGAGGTGATCTGGAAGCTGCGCGCCAGCCCCGCCCGCGCCCGCGCCTCCGGCCTCGCCCGCGTGATGTCGCGGCCCCGCAACGAAATCCGCCCGCGGTCCGGCAGCACCACGCCGGAGATCTGGTGGATCAGCGTCGTCTTGCCCGCGCCGTTGGGCCCGATCACCGCGTGCACCTCGCCCGCCGCGAGCGTGAGCGAGACCTCGCGCGTCACCCACAGCGCGCCGAACGTCTTGGACAGGCCCTCGACGTGCAGCACCTCAGCCACGGCGCGCCCACATGCCCGCCAGGCCGCCGCGCAGCCCCAGCGCCGCCAGCACCAGCACCGGCCCGAAGATCAGCGGCCAGTGCTGCGTGAACCGCCCCAGCCCCTCCTCCAGCAGCACCACCACGCCCGCCCCCAGCACCGCGCCGGAAAGCGAGCCGGCGCCGCCCAGCAGCACCATCACCATCAGCTCCGCCGAGCGCTGCCAGGCGCCGTAGGCGGGCGAGATGAAGTCGGATTCGTTGGCCAGCAGCACGCCCGCGAGGCTCGCGATGAGGGAGGCGACCACCATCGCGCCGAGCCGCACGCGCAGCGGGTCGATCCCCATCGCCCGCGCCCGCTGCTCGTTCTGCCGCAATGCGACGAGCGAGCGGCCGAACGGCGTTGCCAGCAGCGCGCGGCACACCAGGTAGCTCGCCACCAGCACGACGAGGGCGGAGAGATAGAACGGCAGCCCGTCATGCAGCACCTTGAGCCCGAACAGCCGCGTGCGCTCGCCGAGCGGATACCCGTCGGTGCCGCCGTAGTCGGGGATCGATCCCGTCGCGAAATAGACCATCTGCGCGAAGGCGAGCGTGATCATGATGAAGTTCACGCCCCGCGTGCGCAGCGCCACCGCCCCCGTCAGCAGCGCGTAGATGCCCGCGAGCGCCAGCGCCAGGGCCAGCACCGGCAGCGCGCCGTCCACGCCCGCCTTGTCCAGCGCCGCGACGGCATAGGCGCCGAGCAGCAGCGGCGCCGCGTGCCCGAAGCTCACCAGCCCGCCCGCGCCGAGGATGAGGTCGAGCGAGACGGCGGCGGTGGCGAACACCATGATCCGCGCGCCGAGCAGCATGACGTAGCCGGAATCGCGCCCCAACGGCAGCAGCGGCACCGCGGCGAACACCAGCAGCATCGCGAGCGGCAGGCGCCAGCCCTTCATGCGCGCACGCCGAACAGGCCCGCCGGCCGCACCGCCAGCACCGCCGCCATGAACAGGTAGATCAGCATCGAGGCCAGCGCCGGTCCCACGTGCCCCGCCGCCATCGGCGGCAGCAGCGCCAGCGCCAGCGCCGTCACCAGCGAGCGGCCCAGCGTGTCCACCAGCCCCACCAGGATCGCCGCGATGAACGCGCCGCGCACGGAACCCACGCCGCCCACGACGATGACGACGAAGGCGAGGATCAGCAGGTTGTCGCTCATCCCCGCCTCCACCGAGACCAGCGGCGCGGCCAGCACGCCCGCGAAACCCGCCAGCATCGCGCCGACGCCGAACACCAGGCGGAACATGCGGTGGATATCGACGCCGAGCGCGTTGACCATCGCCGCGTTGGAGGCACCGGCGCGCAGCTGCATGCCGATCTTCGTGCGCCCGATCACCAGCGCCATCAGGCCGGCGACCGCGAGCCCCACCACGATGAGCATGATGCGATAGACCGGGTAGCCCATGCCGGACATCAGCGGCACCGCGCCGGAAAGCAGCCTCGGCACCGGCAGTTGCAGCGGCGACGTTCCCCAGATGAGGCGCACCAGCTCGCCGATGGTGAGGATCAGCCCGAACGTCGCCAGCACCTGGTCGAGATGCCCGCGCCCCATGAGGCGGCGGAACACCAGCGCCTCCAGCAGCAGCCCCAGCGCCCCGGTCGCGAGCGAGGCGCCGACGAGCGCCAGCAGGAACGATCCGCTCGCGTCATAGAACGAGACCGCGAGATAGGCGCCCACCATGTACTGCACGCCGTGCGCGAGGTTGATGAAGTCCATCACCCCGAACACGAGCGTGAGCCCGGCCGCGATCAGGAACAGGGTGAGCCCGAGCTGCACCCCGTTCAGCGCCTGCACCAGCAGCAGCGTCATGCGGCTTGCGCCGGGATCACTGGCAGCATGCGGCTTGCGCCGGGATCACTGGCAGGATGCGGCTTGCGCCGCGGGCGTCACTTCATCTTGCACTGGCCGGCATACGGGTCGGCGGCGTCGGTCAGCACCTTCTTCACGATGCTGGTCTGCAGCTTGCCGTCCGCGCCCTTCACCACCTTGGTCAGGTAGAAGTCCTGGATCGGGTAGTGGTTGTGGTTGAAACGGAAATTGCCGCGCACGGACTTGAAGTCCGCCTTCATCATCGCCGCCGCCACCTTGTTGGCGTCGCTCGCCCCGCCCGCCTCGCGCACCGCCGCGTCGATCAGGCTCGCGGTGTCGTAGGCCTGCGCCGCATAGGTTGCGGGAACGTAATGGTACTTCGCCTCGAACGCGGCGACGAAGGCCTTGTTGGTCGGGTTGTTCAGGTCCGGCGCCCAGTCCGCCCCGCCATAGAGCCCGAGTGCCGCGTCGCCCTCCGCCGGCAGCACGCTCTCATCGACGGTGAAGGCGGAGAGGAACGGGATGCGCAGCCCCGCCGCATGGAACTGCTTGACGAAGTTGATGCCGAGCCCGCCGGGCAGGAAGGCGTAGATCGCATCCGGCTTCGCCTGCGCGATCTTCGCCAGCTCCGACTGGAAGTCCATCGAGGTCAGCGGCACGTAGTCCTCCGCGACCACGGTGCCCTTGTAGCGCGACTTGAACCCGGCGAGCGCCTCGTGCCCGGCCTGGTAGTCAGGCGCGAGCAGGAACACGCGCTTGTAGCCCGCGTCCGTCGCGTACTGCCCGCTCACGGAATGCGGCTGGCCGTTCTCGTAGCTGGTCGCGAAGAAATGCGGGTTGCAGCCCTTCCCCGCGAGGTAGGACCAGCCGGCGTTGGGGCTGATGAAGATCGCGCCGGAGCGGATCACCGGCTTGAAGATCGCGGCCTCGACGATGGTGAAGATCGGGCCGACGACGAAGTTGATGTGCCGGCTCTCCATCACCGCCTTGAGCTTGGTCAGCGCCACGTCCGGCTTCAGCTCGTCGTCGATGATGCTGACATGCGCGGGCTCGCCGCCGAGCTTGCCGCCCAGCTGGTCGAGCCGCAGCTTGAACCCGTCCTCGAGCTGCTTGCCCAGCGTCGCCGCCGGGCCGGAGAGCGTGGCGACGAAGGCGACGTTCACGTCCGCCGCGCGCGCCGTCCCGCCCGCCGACAGCGCCAGCGCCGCGCCCAGCGCGAGCCCAGCCGCCCAGATCCGCTTCATTCTTCCCGCCCCCCAGGGTTTACCGATGGTCG
>JAJZUI010000211.1:0-1447 GCA_021847175.1 Pseudomonadota bacterium | reverse complement strand
GTTTACCGATGGTCGAATACGATCAGCCGCGTCCCGGACACTTTAGGCATAAAGCATTTGGCGAAGGAAGCGGTTTGCGCGCCGCTCCCGCGCGGGTTAGTGGCGAGGCCCCAGGGGAGGGAAAACGCAAGTGCCGACCGCCGCCATGCAACTGCTCGAGGCCCTGCGCGAGGCCGGCGTCGAGTACATCTTCGCCAATCTCGGCAGCGACCACCCCGCGATCATCGAGGCGATCGCCGAGGCGCCGACGCAGGGCAGGAGCGTGCCGCGGATCGTCACCTGCCCCAACGAGATGGTGGCGCTGTCCATCGCCCACGGCTACGCGCAGAGCGGCGGGCGGCCGCAGGCGGTGCTGGTGCACGTGGAATGCGGCACCCAGGCGCTGGCCGGCGCCGTGCACAACGCGGCGCGCGGGCGCATCCCCGTCGTCATCCTCGCCGGCGCCTCGCCGATCACGCAGGAGGGCGAGCTGCGGGGCAGCCGCAACGAGTTCATCCAGTGGATCCAGGACGTGCACGACCAGCGCGGCATCGTGCGCGGCTACATGCGCTACGACACCGAGATCCGCACCGGGCGCAACATCAAGCAGGTGCTCGCCCGCGCGCTGCAATTCGCCACCAGCGAGCCGCGCGGCCCGGTCTACCTCATGGCCGCGCGCGAGGTGCTGGAGGAGGAGGTGCCGGAGGTGGCGCTCGACTGGTCCCGCTGGCGGCCCACCACGCCTGGCGCGATACAAGCGGACGACGCGGCGGAGATCGCCCGCGCGCTGGCCGGCGCGCGCCATCCGCTGGTCGTGACGTCCTATCTCGGCCGCAACCCGCGCGCGGTGCCGGAACTCGTGCGCCTCGCGGACCGCCTCGCCATCGCCGTGCTCGACAGCGTGCCGAGTGCGATGAACTTCCCCGCCGACAACGTGCTGCACCAGGGCTGCCAGTGGAACGAGCCGGTGCAGAACCCGGCGCTGGCGGAGGCGGACGTGGTGCTGGTGCTGGACAGCGACGTGCCCTGGATCGCGAGCCACAACCGCCCGCGCGCCGACGCGCGCATCCTGCACATCGACACGGACGCGCTGAAGCAGGCGATGCCGCTTTGGTACATCCACGCGCACGCCACCTGGCAGGCCAACGCGCAGCAGGCGCTGGCTCAGGTCAACGCGGCGCTCGACGCGCTGCCGCTCGACACGCATGGCATCGAGGCGC
This sequence comes from Pseudomonadota bacterium, assembly GCA_021847175.1. Taxonomy (GTDB): domain Bacteria; phylum Pseudomonadota; class Alphaproteobacteria; order Acetobacterales; family Acetobacteraceae; genus JAJXXT01. The sequence goes on along the minus strand of JAJZUI010000211.1, from coordinate 248 downwards.
GCCGCCGCCGCCTCGCGCAGCGCCACTCCGACCGCCTCTCGCGCCTGCTCGCCGCCGAACAGCCGGCTTCAGGCGAGATCACGCCCGCCCACCTCACCGGCGCCATCCGCGCCCGCGCCGACGAAGGCACCATCGTGCTGAGCGAGGGCATCTCCAACTACACCGTCATCGCCGACCACATGATGCGCACGCGCCCAGGCACCATCCACGCCGCCGGCGGCGGCTCGCTCGGCTGGAACGGCGGGGCC
>JAJZUI010000210.1 GCA_021847175.1 Pseudomonadota bacterium | reverse complement strand
TCGCGTCGGCGGGCCCTGGGGCGGGGTTTCGTCGATGTTCAGGCGCATCCCTCCATGTCAAGGCGCGAACGGGAAAACTCGTTCCTCCCCTCGTGGCCGGTCAAGCATGAAACCGCCGTAAACCGAAGTCGGGTAAGCGGCGCGTAAGCGGCCCCCTGCACAAGGCCGCCGCTGCAACTTTCGGAGCTTATGATGACGTTTCGTGCCGTAAACTATCTTGCCATCCCCGCCCTTGCACTCGGTGTCGCACTCGCTGCGGCGCCGTTCGCCCACGCCGAGCAGTCCTGCCACGTCACCGGCAAGCTGATGACGCCTGCCGCGATGAAGGCCATGCTGGTCTCCAAGGGCTACACGAATATCCACGGGCTCACCCAGCACAACGGCTGCTACGAGGCCAAGGGCATCGACGCCCACGGCAAGCGTTTCCAACTCGAACTGAACGGCGCGACCGGCGCCATCCAGCCCGGCCACTAGGCTTCCCTTGCCCACCCCGCAAGCGCGGGAGGAGCGGACGATACCGGTCTGGGACCGGTTCGTCCGCGTCTTCCACTGGAGCACGGTCACGCTCTTCGCGACCGTGTTCCTCACCGCCCACGTCCAATGGATCCACCAGCCGCTCGCCTACGTGATCCTGGTGCTGGTGCTGGCCCGCATCGCCTGGGGCTTCATCGGCTCGCGCCACGCCCGCTTCCGCGACTTCGTCCGCCATCCGCGCACCGTCCGCGCCTATCTCGAGGATTTGCGCCATGGCCGCGCGCGCCGCTATCTCGGCCACAACCCTGCGGGCGGCGCGATGGTGGTCGCCATCCTGTTCATGCTCCTGGTCGTCATCGGCAGCGGTTGGCTGTCGGAGACGAACCGTTTCTATGGCGTGCCATGGGTGGACCACCTGCACCACATCTCGGCGCACCTGCTTCTGCTGATGATCGGCGTCCACGTCGCGGGCGTGATCGTCTCCAGCGTGCTGCACCGGGAGAACCTGGTCCGCGCGATGATCACCGGCCGCAAGCCGGCTGAGACCGGCGAGCATCGCGCCGCCGCCGGACCGGGCGTCGGCGCCCGCGGTACCGCCACGTAGCGCCGCGCCCAGCTTCGCGAGCCCCACGCCGGTATTGTCCGGCGTGGGGTTTCGTTTCGCGTCCGCAGGGCGGGTTTGTGCCGCGCCGCGGCCGCGACCTACGCTCGGCCCCGCGCCACACGCAACCCCGCGGCCATTTCCCTGCGCCACGCGGGTAAGTGCGGCGTAAGCGCCGGTGCGCAGAACGCCGCCGAAACGATGCCAGGAACCGCGATGATGACGTTACGAGCCCTCAACCTCCTCACCGTCCCCGCGCTCGCCCTCGCCGCCGCCCTCGCCGCGGCCCCCTTCGCCCATGCCGACGGCGCCTGCCGCATGGGCAGTGCGCTCACGCCGGCCCCCATGGCCATGGCCCCCGCTACGGTCCTCGCCCCGACTCCTGGCACGGCGCCGCCCATGGCCCCGGCCGCCGCGACCACACCCGCCCCGGCGCTGGCCGCGGCCGGAGCCCCCGGCGGCATGGTCCAGATCCCGGGCCTGAGCCGGCGCCGCGGTTGCGAGGGCGGCCACGAGTTCGAGGGCCGCGAACACCGCTTCCGCCACGAGGGCGAGGACGGTAGCCGCGCCTTCCGCCGTGAGGACTGACCGTCTCGCGGCGCCGGGCCGCACGGCGCCCGGCAAAGGGATGGCGGGGCAGGGGTCGGGGACCGTCCCGGTCTGGGACCGCTTCGTGCGCGTCTTCCACTGGACCACGGTCACGCTGTTCGCGCTCGAGTTCGTCACCGACCGCATCCAATGGATCCACCAGCCGCTCGCCTACGCGATCCTGGTCCTCGTTCTGGCCCGCGTCGCCTGGGGCTTCGTCGGCTCGCGCCACGCCCGCTTCACCGATTTCGTCCACCGCCCACGCGCCGTCCGCGCCTACCTCGAGGACCTGCGCCACGGTCGCGCCCGCCGCTATCTCGGCCACAACCCCGCGGGCGGCGCGATGGTCGTCGCCATCCTCTTCATGCTCGTCTTCGTCATCGCGAGCGGCTGGCTGTCCGTGACGCCCGAGTTCCTCCATGTCGAATGGATGCACCACGTCCACCACATCTCCGCGCACCTGCTGCTGCTGATGATCTTCGCCCACGTCGCGGGCGTCATCTGGTCCAGCCGCCTGCACCGGGAGAACCTGGTGCGCGCCATGATCACCGGCCGGAAATCAGCGCAGGTCGAGGCTGAAGACAGCACCCCCGCCGGGCCTGGCATCGGCGCGCGCGGTCCCGCCGTGTAGGGCGGCGATCTCGGCGACGATCGCGAGCCCCAGCCCGGCGCCGCCGCTGCCCGAACCCCCCGGCGTGCGCGCCCGCGCGCTGCCGCGGCGGAACCGCGTGAAGATCTCCGTCCGCTCCGCCTCCGCGACCCCCGGCCCGCGGTCGAGCACCCGCAGCGTCGCCGGCGGTGCCGTCTCCACCTCCACCCGGCTGCCGCGCGGCGCGTGCGCCAGCGCGTTCTCGATCAGGTTCTGCGCCGCCAGCAGCAGCGCGTCGCGGTTGCCGCGCGCCACCACCGCGCTGCCCTCGGATTCGAGCGAGAGCTCGATCCCCCGCGCCACCGCCAGCGGCGCCAGCGCGCTCACCGCATCCACCGCGACCACGCGCAGATCCACCGGCCCCGGCCGCTCCAGCGGCATGCCCTCGAGCCGGGCGAGCCGCAGCATCTGGTCCACCATCCGGCTCATCCGGTCCACGTCGGCCAGCAGCGCCGTCTTGTTCTCGTCGTCGGCGAGCAGGTCGATGCGCGCCGTCAGCACCGCGAGCGGCGTGCGCAGCGCGTGCGCCGCATCCGCCCCGAACCGTCGCTGCGTCTCGATCGCCCGCTCCAGCCTGGCGAGCCCGGTGTTGATCGCCCCCACCAGCGGCTCCAGCTCGCCCGGCAGCCCCGCGTCCGGCAGCCGCACGCCCGGGTGCTCCGGCCCCACCAGCGCCGCCGCCGCGGAAAGCCGGTTCAGCGGCCGCAGCGCGATGCGCAGCGTCAGCACCCCGCTCGCCACCACCACCGCGCCCGAGGCCAGCAGCAGCCAGATGAACACCGGGCTGAACGGCCCCGGCAGCACCTTCAGGATGTGCTCGATCTTCTCGCGATCGGCATCGAAATCGGGCGCGACCCGCCGCACCGCCTCCTCGCTGCGCCAGATCGCGATGGTTGCCCCGAGCGCGATCGAGACCAGCACCGCGGCCGCCAGGCGCCGCGCCAGCCGCCCCGCCAGCGTCCACCGCCGTGTTGCGTGCCGCGTGCGAGCCTGCGTCCGGGGAGTCCGGCCTAGGGGTGTCCTATTCGCCATCCGCCAGGAGATAGCCGACGCCGCGGATGGTGTGGATGGCCGCCTTCGCCCCCGCATCCTGCAGCCGCCGCCTGAGCCGGTGCACCAGCACCTCCAGCGCGTTGGGACCGGTCGGCGTGTCGAAGCCATACAGGTTCTGCTCGATCGATTCGCGCGGCACCACCTTGCCGCCACGGCGCAGCAGCTGCTCCAGCAGCGCCGTCTCGCGCGGCGACAGCGCCAGCACGCCCTCGCCCACGCGCACGGTGCGGCTGTCGGTCTCCAGCACCACGTCGGCGAAGCCCAGCCGCACGTCCAGCACCGCCGCCGGCCGGCGCAGCAGCGCGCGCACCCGTGCCACCAGCTCCGGCATGTGGAACGGCTTGACCAGGTAGTCGTCCGCCCCCGCGTCCAGCCCCGCCACCCGGTCCTCCGGCGTGTCGCGCGCGGTCAAGATCAGCACCGGCACGGCGGCGCGCTGCCGGCGCATCAGGCGCAGCAGTGTCATGCCGTCGCCGTCGGCAAGCCCGAGGTCCAGCACGATCGCGGCATAATCCGCCACCGCCAGATGGTCCTCCGCCGCCGCCTGCCCGGCGACGTTGTCCACCGTGAACCCGGCGCGCTCCAGCGCCTGGCGCAGCAGCATCGCCAACTCGGACTCGTCTTCGACAACCAAGAGCCGCATGATCCGCCACCAACACCGTGGGGACGTGTTCCCGGGCGCCGCTTACGCGCCGCTTACGCCGGTGGCAACAGCGAGGGGGTGGGGGATGCGCCTGTTCGATCTCAGCGGAAAAGTGGCCCTGGTCACCGGCGGCAACGGCGGCATCGGTCTCGGCATGGCGAAGGGTCTGCGCGAGGCCGGCGCCGAGGTCATGCTCTCCGGCCGCGACCGGAACAAGGGCGAGGCCGCCGCCAAGTCCATCGGTGCCGCCTTCCACCCCGCCGACGTCACCAGCGAAGCCGACTGCGCCGCCCTCATCGCCGCCGCGGTGGCGCGCTTCGGCCGCCTCGACATCCTCGTCAACAACGCCGGCATGGCCGCGCGCAAGCCGCCGGAGGCCCTTTCGGCGGAGGAATGGCACAAGGTGATGGACACCAACCTCACCTCCGCCTTCCTGCTCTGCAAGGCGGCCTATCCGCACATGGTCAAGGCCGGCGGCGGCAAGGTGATCAACATCGGCTCCGTCGCCTCCTGGCTCGCTGCCCCCCACATGGCCGCCTACGCCGCGAGCAAGGGCGGCATCCTGCAGTACACGAAGGTGCTCGCCACGGCCTGGGCGAAGGACAACATCCAGGCCAACTGCATCCTGCCGGGCTGGATCGACACCGACCTCACCAGGGCTGCCCGCGCCCAGGTGGCGGGCCTCAACGAGGCCGTCCTCGCCCGCACCCCCGCCGCGCGCTGGGGCGAGCCCCGCGACCTCGCCGGCATCGCCGTCTTCCTCGCCTCCGCCGCCTCTGATTTCGTCACCGGCGCCGGCATCCCGGTGGACGGCGGCTACCTCGCCCGCGCGTGAGCGAAGGCGGGGCTAGACCAGCCCCGCCTCGCGCAGCATCCCCGCCACCTCCGCCGCCTCGGCGTCGGTCAGCGCCACCAGCGGCGCCGGCATCTCCCGCGTCGCGAACACGCCCAGCGTCTGCAGCGCCGCCTTGAACGCGCCCACGCCGGAGGACCCGAGGCTCGCACGCGGCGTCGCCACCTTCGCCATGCCGTAGAGCCGGGCGAGCCTGTCCTGCTCGGCCACGCACGCCTTCCAGTCGCCCCGCTTCGCCGCGTCGTAGAGCCGCACATAGCCGCGCGGATCGACGTTCCCCAGCCCCGGCACGATCCCGTCCGCTCCCATCAGCATCGCCGCATCCGCCGTCCGTTCCGATCCCGTCATGACGGAGAACCCCGGGATGTCGCGCGCCGCCAGGATCACGTCGCGGAAATTGTTCTCGTCGCCCGATGAATCCTTGAGCCCCACGACCGTCCCGTCGCCCGCCAGGTCCATCAGCGTGTCGAACTCGAGCTTGCTGTGAACGGAGACCGGAATGTCATAGGCATAGATCGGCAGGTCCACCGCCTGCCGCACGGCGCGGAAATGCCCGCGTATCTCCGCCTGGTTGGTGCGCGTGTAGAACGGCGCCGTCACCACCAGCCCATCCGCCCCCAGCGACTTCGCCACCCTGGCATGGGCAATCACGCGCTCCGTCGCCGGGTCGATCACGCCCACCAGCACGGGCACCCGCCCGCGGATCATGGGCATCGCCGCCTCCAGCAGCCTCGCGCGCTCCGCCTCGCCCTGGAACGCCACACCGCTCGTCGAGCCGAGCAGGAACAGCGCATGCACGCCACCCCCGATCAGGTGCTCGACCAGCCGCCCGAGCGAGGCCTTGTCCAGCGCCCCGGATGCATCCAGCGGCGTCGCCACCGGCGGCACCACGCCAGCAATCGTCTTTCCTTGCGTCATCGTTGCGATCCCCGTTTCAGTCCCGTTGTCTCAGCCATGTCCCGTATCGAAGCCCGCGCGCACCGCCTCGCCGACCAACCCGATCGCGAGCGTCGTTGCCAGCAGCGCCGCCCCCGGCGCGATCCACTGCCAGGTGTAGAGCGTCAGCACGTCGAGCGAGCGCGCCTCGCCCAGCATGTTCCCCCATGTCGCCGTCGGCGGCGGCACGCCAAGGCCGAGGAACGACAGCCCCGCCTCCATCAGCACATTGGTGGCAATCTGCAACGTCACGTAGACGATCAGGATATCCGCCATGTTGGGCAGCACGTGCCGGCGCAATATGTGCCACGACGTCGCCCCCGCCGCCTGCGCCGCCAGCACGAACTCACGCTCGCGCAACTCCAGCAGCCGCGCCCGCACCAGCCGCGCCAGCAGCGGCCACGACAGCAGCGCCAGAACGATCGTCGTCGGCCGCTCCCCCTGTCCCGCGATCGCCGAGAGCACCAGCAGCAGCACCGCCGGCGGCAGCGTCATGGCGAGATCCACCGCGCGCATGCAGACGATATCGGTCACCTTGCCGAACGCCGCGCCGCTTCCCACCAGGAACCCGATCGCCGCCGAGATACCGGCCGCCACCGTTGCGATCACCAGTGACACCCGCGCGCCCTGCAGCACCCGCGCCAGCACGTCGCGCCCGACGCCGTCCGTGCCCAGCCAGTGCGCGGCACTCGGCGCGGCATGGATCGCCGCGAGATCGACCGCGTCGGGGCTGAGCCCCAGCAGCGCCGGCAACCCCCACGCCGCCGCCGCCAGCAGCACGATGAACACGCTGCCGACGATGCCGCCCGGCCGCCCCAGCATCCGCGCCCATCGCATCAGCGGTGGTCGCATCACGCGATCCGTATGCGCGGATCGACCGCGGCATAGACGAGGTCCGTCACGAGATTGGCCGCCAGCACGAACGCGCCCACTACCAGCGCGATCCCCATCACCAGCGGATAGTCCCGCGCCGAGACCGCGCTCACCAGCAGCGATCCCATGCCGGGCCAGTCGAACACGCTCTCCACGAACACCGCGCCGCCGATCGCGGTGCCGATCG
>JAJZUI010000209.1 GCA_021847175.1 Pseudomonadota bacterium | reverse complement strand
ATCGCGAGTCGGGCGCCTGTGGGTTGCGGGGAACCCGGGGATGAGGCGCGCACCCCCCTGGGCCGGGGCGGCGAAACGGTGTATGTTCAGGTTCTGTTCGCCTAACCGCCAAGCCGGATTGCGGCGCTTCTGTGTCCGTGGCGCATCACCTGGGGTCAACAAGGCGCCGCCGCGCTACATCTAGTGGCATTTGAGTTGACGGACGCAACCCGTTGCGCAGGATATGGGAATTGGGGACCGACCGTGGGGGATCAGACCGTGCTCGACGCCGTACAGATGCAGGGACGCTTTCAGGTGCGCGTGGACCGTTCCCGGGACGCGCTGCTGACCGATTTCGGCCGCGCGACGCTCGGTGACCGCTACCTCCTGCCCGGCGAATCCTACCAGGACCTGTTCGCGCGCGTCGCCTCCTACTACGGCGACGACCCCGCGCATTCGCAGCGCCTCTACGACTACATGTCGCGGCTGTGGTTCATGCCGGCGACGCCCGTGCTCTCCAACGGCGGCACGCAGCGGGGGCTGCCGATCTCCTGCTTCCTCAACGAGGCCTCCGACAGCCTCGACGGCATCGTGGGGCTGTGGAACGAGAATGTCTGGCTCGCCTCCAAGGGCGGCGGCATCGGCTCCTACTGGGGCAACCTGCGCTCCATCGGCGAGAAGGTGGGGCAGAACGGCAAGACCTCCGGCGTCATCCCGTTCATCCGGGTGATGGACAGCCTCACGCTCGCGATCAGCCAGGGCTCGCTGCGCCGCGGCTCGGCCGCGGTCTATCTGCCGCTGTCGCACCCGGAGATCGAGGAGTTCGTGGAGATGCGCCGCCCCACCGGCGGCGACCCGAACCGCAAGGCGCTCAACCTGCACCACGGCGTGCTGGTGCCGGACGCGTTCATGCGCGCGGTGGAGGCGGACGAGCCCTGGGCGCTCACCTCGCCCAAGGACGGCTCCATCGTGCGCAGCATCTCCGCGCGCGCGCTGTGGATCCGCATCCTCACCGCGCGCATCGAAACGGGCGAGCCGTACCTGGTGTTCGCGGACCACGTGAACCGCGCGCGGCCGGAGCACCACAAGCTCGCGGGGCTGGAGGTGAAGACCTCCAACCTGTGCTCGGAGATCACGCTGCCCACCGGCATCGACCAGCACGGGCGCCAGCGCACGGCGGTGTGCTGCCTCTCCTCGCTCAACCTCGAGACCTGGTTCGAGTGGCACGACAACGCGCTCTTCATCGAGGACGTGATGCGCTTCCTCGACAACGTGCTGCAGGACTTCATCGACCGCGCGCCGGAGGGGATGGAGCGGGCGCGCTATTCGGCGATGCGCGAGCGCTCGGTGGGGCTCGGCGTCATGGGGTTCCACTCGTTCCTGCAGTCGCTCTCGGTGCCGTTCGAGAGCGTGATGGCGAAGGTGTGGAACAAGCGCATGTTCGCCCATATCCGCGCCGGGGCCGATGCGGCATCGAGGCGACTGGCGCAGGAGCGGGGCCCGTGCCCGGACGCCGCGGAATACGGCATCATGGAGCGGTTCTCGCACAAGATCGCGATCGCGCCGACCGCCTCGATCTCGATCATCGCCGGCAACGCGAGCCCCGGCATCGAGCCCATCGCGGCCAACGTGTTTTTGCAGAAGACGCTCTCCGGCAGCTTCACGGTGCGCAACCGGCACCTGCAGAAGCTGCTCGCCGAGCGCGGGCAGGACAACGAGGAGGTGTGGTCCGCGATCACGCTCAACAAGGGCAGCGTGCGCAACCTCGACTTCCTCACCGAGGACGAGAAGGCCGTCTACAAGACCGCGTTCGAGCTCGACCAGCGCTGGGTGGTGGAGCACGCGGCGGACCGCTCGGCCTTCATCTGCCAGAGCCAGTCGGTCAACGTGTTCCTGCCGGCGAACGTGCACAAGCGCGACCTGCACCAGATCCACATGCTGGCATGGAAGCGCGGCGTGAAGTCGCTCTACTACTGCCGCAGCCTCTCCATCCAGCGCGCCGACGCGGTGAGCGAGAAGGCGATCCGCCCCGACGAGATCGTCCAGCGCCCGGCCAACGACACCGCCCCGGAACTGCCGCTCGCCGTCGCCGCGAAGGCCGCCACCGACTACGAGGAGTGTCTCGCCTGCCAGTAGGGGGCCTGCCAGCAGGGGGGGCGGGATGAAGAGGGGGGCGGGATGAAGCTCGCCGGCGTCTTTCCCTATCTCGTCTCGCCGGTGGACCGCGACGGCGGCGTGATGCAGGAGCCGCTGCGCCGCCTCGTCTCGCATCTCATCGATGCCGGCGTGCACGGCCTCACGCCGCTCGGCAGCACCGGCGAGTTCGCCTATCTCGGCTGGGCGCAGAAGCGGAAGATCGTCGAGACCGTGGTGGCCGAGGCGCGCGGGCGCGTGCCGGTGGTCGCCGGCGTCGCCTCGACCGCGACGCACGACGCGGTGGCGCAGACCGAGGCGCTGGTGGAGGCCGGCGCGGACGCGATCCTGGCGATCCTGGAGGCGTATTTCCCGCTGGGCGAGGACGGCGTCGAGGCCTATTTCCGCGCCATCGCCAGCGCCGCGAAGGGGCGGACGGTGGTGCTCTACACCAACCCGCAATTCCAGCGCTCGGACCTCTCGCTCGGCGTGATCGAGCGGCTGAGCCATGTCGAGAACATCGGCTACATCAAGGACGCCTCGACCAACACCGGGCGGCTGCTCTCCATCATCGAGCGCACGCGCGGGCGGATGGAGGTGTTCTCGGCCTCCGCGCACATTCCCGCCTGCGTGATGATGATCGGCGGCGTCGGCTGGATGGCGGGGCCGGCCTGCATCGTGCCCGCGCAGAGCGTGCGCCTCTACGACGCGGCGAAGGCCGGCGACTGGACGGCGGCGATGGAACTGCAGCGGCCGCTGTGGCGGGTGAACGAGATCTTCGCGAAATACTCGCTCGCCGCCTGCATCAAGACGGCGCTCAACCTGCAGGGCTTCGCGGTCGGCGAGCCCATCGCGCCGCAGGCGCCGCTCGGGGATGCCGCGCGCGAGGAGATCGAGGCGGTGCTGCGCGGTGTCGGCGCGCCCGGCGGCGTTGCGGCGGGGGGCGTTGCGACCGGCGGCGTTGCGGCGGGGGGCGTTGCGGCCGCGCGGCGATGAGCCCGCGCTCAGCCCCACGCGTCCCCGCGCGGCACCCACGCGTCGCCCGCCTTGCGGTAGCGCCGCTTCACCGCGGCCCAGGCGATGCGGTGCGCGCGTTCCTCCAGCGCATCGGGCGGCAGTGCCTGGTAGCGGGCCCAGGCGTTGTTGAACGCGGCGCGGAATATTTCCTGCGCGTGAAGCGGCAGGTGCGCGCGCAACGAATCCGGCAGGTCGTCGATGGTGGGATAGGGCATGTCGGGAGCCTTTCCGGACGCGCAAAAAACCTAGCACGTGCCGCCGCCGGAGACCTGCCTCAAAACACGCCATATATTGTGGTTGAAGCCTAAAGGAACCTACCGGATATTGTGTTCCTTGCCATCCGTTTTATGATGCGCGACGGAGGTTCGAGATTCGCCATGCCAGAGATCGCCCCGCCACAGATCGCCACGCCAGAGATCGCCACGCCCGACGAACAGCCCGTGCGCTTCGGCCTCCTGACCGAGAACCCGGTCTACAAGCCGTTCCGCTACCCGTGGGCGTATGAGGCCTGGCTCACCCAGCAGCGCGTCCACTGGCTGCCGGAGGAAGTGCCGCTCGCCGACGACGTGAAGGACTGGCACCGCAACCTCACGGACGCGGAACGCAACCTGCTCGCCCAGATCTTCCGCTTCTTCACGCAGGCGGATGTCGAGGTGAACAACTGCTACATGAAGCACTACAGCCGGGTCTTCAAACCGACCGAAGTGCTGATGATGCTGTCGGCGTTTTCCAACACCGAAACGATCCACGTCGCCGCCTACAGCCACCTGCTCGACACGATCGGCATGCCGGAGATCGAGTACCAGGCCTTCCTCCGCTACAAGGAGATGAAGGACAAGTACGACTACATGCAGACCTTCACGGTGGACAGCAAGCACGAGATCGCGAAGACCCTTGCCGCGTTCGGCGCCTTCACCGAGGGGCTGCAACTCTTCGCCTCCTTCGCGATCCTGCTGAACTTCCCGCGCTTCGGGAAGATGAAGGGGATGGGGCAGATCATCTCGTGGTCGGTGCGCGACGAGACGCTGCACTGCATCTCGGTGATCCGCCTGTTCCGCACCTTCGTGCAGGAGAACCCCGAAATCTGGACGGAGGAGCTGCGGCGCGAGATCTACCTTACATGCGCCACGATCGTGGACCACGAGGACGCGTTCATCGACCTCGCGTTCGAGTCCGGCGCGGTGGAGGGGCTCAACGCCGCGGAGGTCAAGCAGTACATCCGCTACATCGCGGACCGCCGCCTGACGCAGCTGGGACTCGATTCGCTGTTCAAGGTCGACCGGAATCCGCTGCCGTGGCTGGACGAGATGCTGAACGCCGTCGAGCACGCCAATTTTTTCGAAAATCGCGCGACGGAATACAGCAAGGCCTCAACCGTCGGCACGTGGGAAGAAGCGTTCGGGTCGGGCACGCAACCGCAAGCTGTAGCGGGCGTTTGACGATGCGGTCACGCGCGCCATGGCGTCGTTTTTTTTGCATTTTCCCTCGCCACGATGCCGAATCATGCTCTACAAAGATTGACATGATTGAGGGCTTTGGAAACGCCGTGCGAAACCGAGGGGAAACCGAAGAGCGGGTTACGACGATGTCGCCGCGCTTCGGCGGGGGGGCGGCGACAGCGGCCGCCGCTCGGGATGCGCGGGCGGGCTGACGTCATGGAAGGCACCACCCCCGAAGTGACGGAAAACGAGGGGCTGGTCCGCGAGGCCGGGCAGGCCGGCGGCGCCACGCCCCGCTACAGCCGTCGGCTCTCCGACAAGATCCTCATCGCCTTCCACCACGCCTGCGACCAGGGCGACTACGAGATCGCGAGCCAGCTGCTGCGTGTGCTGGAGATGCTGCTGACGCGGCGCCCGCTCTCGCCGGACGCCAACCGCCGCCGCACCATCGAAAGCCTGGTCGCCGCGCACGAGCGGCTGTGGAACCTGCGCCACCGCGAACCGGGCATCGACTAGCCCAGCGCCGCGCCCTCGCGCAGCACTGCCTCCGCCGCCGGCGTGAACCGTCCGTCCGCCTCGTGCAGCACCAGGCCCGGCGCCAGCACCATCGCCGCCCTGCCGCCGCGCACCCCCCGCAGGATCGCCAGTTTCGCGGCCACGCCCGCGCGCGGCCAGAACGGCAGCAGCCGGATCGATCCGATGCCGGACGCCGCCATCGCCGCCATCGCCTCCGGCACCACCCCGGCCGCGATGACCAGCGAGAGCGTGCCGCGCGGGCGCAGCGCCCCCGCCATCGCACCCACCCAGGCGCCGAGCAGGCCCGGGCGGCCGCGGCGCGCCACCTCCCGCGCCGTGTCCGCGCCCCGCGTGCCGCGCGCGTCGTGCCAGGGCGGGTTGGCGATCGCGTGGTCGAAGGGTGCCGCGGCGCGGAACGCCTCGATCCCGCCCGCCTCGAAGCCGAGTGCCGAGAAGCCGTTCGCCGCGGCGTTCCCACGCGCCAGCGCCACCAGGCCCGCGTCCCGCTCGACGCCCAGCCCCGCGACGCCGGGCACCCGTGCCGCGAGGCACAGCAGCGCCGCACCCGCCCCGCTGCCCGCCTCCAGCACGCGCTCGCCCGGGCGCGCGGGCGTCGCGGCGGCCAGCAGCACCGGTTCGAGGCCGCTGCGATGACCCTCCGCCGCCTGCGCATAGCGGACCCGTCCGCCCAGCAGGGTGCCCCACGCCCGGTCGTGGCCGTCCCCGCTCACGCCTCTCCCGCCTCGGCCAGGATGCGCCGGGCCTGCGCCTCGTCCTCCTCGGCCACCGCGAGGCGGCGGGGAATCGCGCCGATGCTGCCCTCGACGGCGCTGGTATGCGTATCGAGCACAAAGGCGGTGACGCCGCCGTCGCGCAGCAGCGCGCAGAGGAACGAGAGGCGCACCTGGTTGTTCGACCGCAACAGGATCTTCACATCGGTCTCCCGCCGGCCCCCCGTCGCGGCCCTTCGCCTTGACCCTGGGGAAGCCCCGCCGATATCGTGGCGGCAACGGCGAGCCGCGCCAATCCGCCCATGAATCCGCCCCAAGGGCCGAGCCCGTCGGCCGTCATACGTGAATCGGAGTCCCGCGTGGCCGTTGCCGCCGCCCTGCAGCCCCAAGCCCCAGGCCCCGCGCCGAAGCGCGCCGGGGAGGACGTGCTCGACCGGCTGATCCGCCTCATGGATGGCGACCTCGAGGCCTGCAACCGCGAGATCGTGGCGCGCATGCAGTCCCCTGTCGCCCTCATCCCGCAGCTTGCGGCCCATCTCGTCGCCGCCGGCGGCAAGCGGCTGCGCCCGTTGCTGACGCTCGCCTCCGCCAGGCTGTGCGGCTACCAGGAAGGGCGCCGCCACGTGGCACTCGCCGCCTGCGTGGAGTTCATCCACACCGCGACCCTGCTGCACGACGACGTGGTGGACGAGAGCAGCCTGCGCCGCGGGCTCGCCAGCGCGAATGCGGTGTTCGGCAACAAGGCCTCCGTCCTCGTGGGCGATTTCCTGTTCGCGCGCGCGTTCCAGCTGATGGTGGCGGACGGCTCGCTGCGCGTGCTCGAAATCCTCTCCCGCGCCGCGGCGACGATCGCCGAGGGCGAGGTGCTGCAGCTCGTCACCCAGAACGACCTCGAAACGACCGAGGCGCGCTACCTCGACGTCATCCGCGGCAAGACCGCCGCATTGTTCGAGGCCGCGTGCGAGGTCGGCGCCGTGGTGGCGGACCGCGAGGACGCCGCTTGCGCGCTCGCTTCCTATGGCGGCAACCTCGGCATCGCCTTCCAGCTGGTGGA
>JAJZUI010000008.1 GCA_021847175.1 Pseudomonadota bacterium | reverse complement strand
CGTGGACATCAAGGGCGCGAGGCGGTGGATCGCGCTGCCGGGCATGGCGATCCAGCCCTCCGAGTTCCTGAAGCCGTGTTTCGCGGTGGTGACGGCCTGGCTGCTCGACCTCGGGCATCGCAACAAGCAGATACCCGGCACCACCATCGTGCTGGTGCTGTTCGCGCTGATCCTGCTGATGCTGAAGACGCAGCCGGATATCGGCATGATCGTCGTCATCACCGCGGTGCTGTTCGCGCAGCTGTTCGTCGACGGGCTCAATCTGGTGCTGGCTGGGGCCGGGCTGCTGGCGATGGGTGCGGGCGGGGCGGCGGCGTATCTCACGTTCCATCATGTGCGAAGCCGCGTGCAACGCTTCCTGAACCTCAAGGAGGCGGGCAACTACCAGGTGGACCGCTCGCTGCAGGCGTTCGGCAATGGCGGACTGTTCGGGCGCGGCCCCGGCGAGGGCCATGTCAAGGACTACCTGCCGGACGCGCACGCGGACTTCGTGTTCGCGGTCGCGGGGGAGGAGTTCGGGCTGCTGATCTGCCTCGTGATCATCGCTCTGTTCGCGATCGTGGTGTTCCGCGGGCTGTTGCGCGCGCGCGAGGAACGCGACCGCTACGTACTGCTGGCGATCACGGGGCTGGTGACCAGCTTCGGGTTGCAGGCCTTCGTCAACATGGCGAGCACGCTGCACCTGATTCCGGCCAAGGGCATGACACTGCCGTTCATTTCCTATGGCGGATCCTCGGCGGTATCCGTCGGAATCGAGATCGGCATGCTGCTGGCGCTGACGCGCCGACGTTACGGAAACGACACGGCATGAGGGGACCGTCCGTGCAACCGATCGTGCTCGCCGCCGGCGGCACCGCGGGGCATCTCTTTCCCGCGCTGGCCGCCGGACGCGTGCTCGCGGGGCGCGGGCACCGTCTGGTGCTGCTGACCGACACGCGCGCCGTGGAACGCGCCACGGCCGAGGCGCCCGGGTGGGAGCGGCATGTCATCGCCTCCGCCGCCGTCGCCGGGCGCGGCGCGGCGGGGAAGGCACGCGCCGGGATCCGCCTTGCGCGCGGCACGATCGAGGCACGCCGGCTCATGGCGCGGCTGCGGCCGGCGGCGGTGGTGGGCTTCGGCGGCTATCCTTCGGTGCCGCCGGTGCTGGCGGCGCGTCTGCTCTCGCCGCGGCCGGCGATTTTGTTGCATGAGCAGAACGCGGTGCTCGGGGGCGCGAACCGGTTCCTCGCCTCCCGGGCGGACCGGGTGGCGCTAAGCCATGCGACGACGAAGTTCATGCCCGCTGGCGTGCCGAGTGTCGTCACCGGCAACCCGGTGCGGCCGGAGATCGCCGCACTTTCGGGCGAGGGCTATGCGGCGCCGGCGGAAACGTTCGACGTACTTGTCGTGGGCGGCTCGCTGGGCGCGCGGGTGTTCGCCGACGTGGTGCCGGCGGCGCTGGGCCTGCTCGCGCCGGAGCAGCGCTCGCGCATCCGCCTCGTGCAGCAGGCGCGGGCGGAGGATGTGGCGCGCGTGAGCGAGGCGCTGGCGGCGCTGGGGATGGCGGCGGAGGTCGCGTCGTTCCTCACCGACATGCCGGCGCGGCTTGCGCTGGCGCACCTTGTGGTCGCGCGGGCGGGGGCGACCACGGTGGCGGAGCTCGCCGTCGCGGGGCGGCCGGCGATCCTGGTGCCGCTGCCTGGCGCGGTCGATGCGGACCAGGCGCTGAACGCGGCGACGCTCGCCGAGGCGGGCGCGGCCTGGCCGGTGGCGCAGGCGGCGTTCACGCCCGAGGTGCTGGCGGCGCGGCTCTCCGAGTTTATTGCCGCCCCGCAACGACTGGCTGCTGCGGCCGCGGCGGCGGCATCGCTCGGTCGGCCGCATGCGGCGGAGGCGCTGGCGGACGCGGTCGAGGCCGCGATCGCGGCGCGGGAGGTCGCGCGATGAGGGCGCTGCCGCTTTCCATTGGCACCATCCATTTCGTCGGTATCGGCGGCATCGGCATGTCCGGCATCGCCGAGGTGCTGCACGTGCTGGGCTACACGGTGCAGGGCAGCGACATCGCCGATAACGCCAATGTGCGGCGGCTGCGCGAGGCCGGCATTCCAGTGGCGATCGGGCACGACGCGGCCAATCTCGGCGACGCGCGGGTGATCGTGGTCTCCACCGCGGTGAAGTCTGACAATCCCGAGGTGCAGGCGGCGCGGGCGCACCTGATCCCCGTGGTGCGGCGCGCGGAGATGCTGGCGGAACTGATGCGGCTGCGCTGGGCGATCGCGGTCGGTGGCACGCACGGCAAGACCACGACGACGAGCCTGATCGCCGCGGTGCTGGAGACCGCGGGGCTCGACCCCACGGTGATCAACGGCGGCATCGTTAATGCCTACGGCACCAACACGCGCATGGGCGAGGGCGAGTGGATGGTGGTGGAGGCGGACGAGAGCGACGGCTCCTTCCTGCGCCTGCCGGCCACCATCGCCGTCGTGACCAACATGGACCCCGAGCATCTCGACCACTGGGGATCGGTCGAGGCGATGAACGCGGGCTATGCGCAGTTCGTGCAGAACGTGCCGTTCTACGGCTTCGCGGTGCTGTGCGCGGACCACCCCGAGGTGCTCTCGATGATCCCGCGCCTCGCGGACCGGCGCATCATCACCTACGGATTCAGCCAGCAGGCGGATGTGCGCGCCGAGCGCGTGGTGCCGGATCGGCTCGGCTCGACCTTCGAGGTGATCATCACCGACCGCGCGACCGGGCGGGCGCGGCGCATGGGGCCGTTCCGCCTGCCGATGATGGGCGCGCACAACGTGCAGAACGCGCTTGCGGCGATCGCCATCGGCGTCGAAATGGGTGTTGACGAGCAGCGGCTGCGCAGCGCCTTCGCCGCGTTCAAGGGGGTGAAGCGGCGCTTCACCCGCGTGGGCGAGGCTGGTGGAATCGCGGTGATCGACGACTACGGGCACCACCCGGTAGAGATCGCGGCGGTGCTGAAGGCAGCGCGGCAGGCGGGGGCGAACCACGTGCTCGCGGTGGTGCAGCCGCACCGCTACTCGCGCCTCGCCTCGCTGTTCGAGCAGTTCTGCACGTGCATGGGAGACGCGACCACAGTGATCGTGGCGGATGTGTATGCCGCCGGCGAGGCGCCTATTCCCGGTGTGGATCGCGACGCGCTGGTGGAGGGGCTGCGCGCGCACGGGCACCGGCGCGTCGAGCCGCTGACCGATCCCGCGCACCTCGCCGAGATGGTCCATGCGCTGGCCGAGCCTGGTGACTACGTCGTCTGCCTCGGCGCCGGCAGCATCACGCAATGGGCGGCGGCGCTGCCCGCTGAACTCGCGAAGCTGCAGGCGGAGCAACCGAAAAGCGTCGATCCGCGGCGCGGGCTGCGCCTCGGTGGTGCGGCATGATGGCGGCGGCCCGCATGGACGCGATGGCCGAACGCCTGGCCTTCGTGCGCGGGCGCGTGAGCGCGAACGCACCGCTCGGGGCGCAGACCTGGTTTCGCGTGGGCGGGCCCGCGGAGCTTCTTTTGCGCCCGGCGGATGCGGAAGATCTTGCGGCCGCGCTGGCGGCGCTGCCACCGGAGGTGCCCGTGACGGTAATCGGCGCCGCCTCCAACCTCATCATCCGCGACGGCGGCATTCCGGGCTTGACCGTGAAGCTGGTCCGCGGCTTCGCGGCGATCGAGCGCGACGGGAACGCGCTAATCGCCGGCGGGGGTGCGCTCGATGCGACGGTCGCGGAGTTCGCGGCGGCCGAGGGGCTGACAGGGCTTGAGTTCCTGTGCGGCATTCCGGGCACCATCGGCGGGGCGGTGGCGATGAACGCCGGCGCCTATGGTGGGGACATCGCGGGTATCCTCGACTGGGCGGAGGTGGTGGCGCGAAGCGGCGAGATCGTGCGCGTGCCGGCGGCGAAGCTGGCGCTCGCGTACCGGCATGCAAGCCTGCCGCCGGGGGGCATCGTGGTGCGCGCGCGCTTGGTGGGCCAGCCTGGCGACCGCACGGTGATCGCAGCGCGGATGGCGGAGATACGTTCCAAGCGCGAAACGACGCAGCCGGTGCGCTCGCGTACCGGCGGCTCGACGTTCCGCAACCCGGAGAATCGGGAGGGGATGCGCGCCTGGGAGCTGATCGACGCCGCAGGCTGCCGCGGGCTCGCCCGCGGGGCGGCGCAGGTCTCGGAGTTGCACTGCAATTTCCTGATCAACACCGGCGGCGCCACGGCGGCCGACCTCGAGGGACTGGGCGAGGAGGTGCGCCGGCGGGTGCACGGGTCGAGCGGCATCACGCTGGAATGGGAGATAAGGCGCATCGGCGTGCACGCGACCGCCGCCCGCGACAGCGAAGGAGCCGCGGCATGAAGAGCGTTGCCGTTCTCTATGGCGGGATCTCGGCCGAGCGCGAGGTGAGCCTCGCCTCCGGGCGGCAGGTGATCGTGGCGCTGGAGAGCGCGGGCTACGCGGTGCGCCCGGTCGAGGTCGGGCCGGACATCACGCGCACCATAGCGGCGCTCGATCCGCGGCCGGACGCGGTGTTCAACGCGCTGCACGGGCGCTTCGGCGAGGACGGCTCGATCCAGGGCGTGCTCGACTGGCTCGGCATTCCCTACACGCATTCAGGCGTGCGCGCCTCGGCACTGGCGATGGACAAGGCGGCGGCGAAGGCGGTCTTCGCCGCCGCCGGCCTGCCGGTGGCGAGGGGCGGCGTGGTCGATATCGCCGCTCTCGAACACGCCGACCCGATGCCCCTGCCCTACGTGGTCAAGCCGGTGAACGAGGGTTCCTCGGTCGGCGTGGAGATCCTGCGGGAGGGCGGCAACCGGCGCGCGGCGGTGGCCACGGGATGGCGGTTCGGGCCCGTCGCGATGGTCGAGGAGTACATCCCCGGGCGCGAGCTCACGGTGGGCGTGATGGGCGACCAGGCGCTGACCGTGACGGAGATCGACCCCACCGTGGGCTTCTACGACTACGAGGCGAAGTACGCCGATGGCGGCTCGCGCCATCTCATTCCGGCGCCGGTGCATCCGATGATCTTCGCTCGGGCAAAGGACGTGGCGCTGGCGGCGCACCGGGCGTTGGGCTGCCGCGGCGCGAGTCGCGCCGATTTCCGTTACGACGACACCGCGGGCGAGCCGGGGCGGCTGGTGCTGCTGGAGATCAACACGCAGCCGGGTCTGACGCCGACCTCGCTGCTGCCGGAGCAGGCGGCGCATTGCGGCGTGGATTTCCCCGCGCTCTGCGCCTGGATGGTGGAGCATGCAGCATGCCGCGCGTGAAACGATCCCCGGCGCGGCCCGCCGACCGGCCTGGCCGGCTCAAGCTGCTGCTGAAGAAACAGCGCAAGCTGCGCCGGCCGCTGGCGATCGTGGCCGCGGCGCTGGCGGTGCTGCTGGTGGGCGACATCGCGGCGCGGCAGATCGCGCCGCGAGCGAGCTGGCGCGAACGGCTCGGCGCCACGACCGCGGGGCTGGGCCTCACGGTGCGCCACATCGTCATCACCGGCCGTGACAAGACGCCGCTGAAGCAGGTGGAGGCGGCGATCGACGTGCATATCGGCGAGCCGATCCTCGGCTTCTCGATCCTGGGCGTGCGCCGGCGCCTGGAAGCGAATGCCTGGATCCGTTCCGCGACCGTCGAGCGCGAGCTGCCGGGAACGCTGCAGGTGGCGCTGCGAGAGCGCCGGCCGTTCGCCGTCTGGCAGCATAATGGGCGTTTCCGCATCATCGACCGCAGCGGCAACATCGTCAGCGACGCCAACATCACCGCTTTCGCCGGCAAGGTCCCGCTGGTGGTGGGCGTCGGCGCGCCGCGGGCGGCGGCGCGGCTCCTCGACACCCTGGCGAGCGAGCCCGCGATTGCCAAGCGCGTGGTCGCCGCGGTGCGCGTGGGCAACCGGCGGTGGAACCTCGACACCAAGGAGGGCACCACCGTGATGCTGCCCGAGGGCGCGGTGGTTCCGGCGCTGGACCGACTCGCGCAGCTGGAGGCGAAACTGCAGCTGCTCGACCGACCGCTCGCGATCATCGACATGCGGCTGCCGGACCGGCTGCGACTGCAACCGATGAATCTTCCGAAGACCAACACCGCGCACCGACACGGCAGCGCTGCTGCAGGAAGGAGGAGCCCGGCATGAACGACATGCGCCAAGCGAGCCTCGCCGCGCCGGAATCCAGCGATCCCGATGCCGGCAACGCCGAGCGGCGGCGGCGGCATCCGCGCCCGAGCGGGCCGATCGGCATCCTCGACATCGGCACCACCAAGATCATCTGCATGATCGGACGTTGCGAGTCCGATCTGTCGCTGCGCATCACCGGCTTCGGCTGGGAGCGCGCGCGCGGCGTGCGCGCCGGCTCGGTGCTCGACATCGAGGAGGCCGAGCAGGCGATCCGCGCCGCCGTCGGAACCGCGGAGGAGGAGGCCGGCACGCGGCTGCGTGCCGTCACCGTCAATCTTTCCGCGGGCGCGCCGGAGAGCCGGCTGTTCAACGTGCAGTGGCCGGTGGGCGGGCGCGCGGTAAACGAATCGGATATCCGCCAGGTGGTGGCGGAGGGGCGCAACCGTGCCGAGTCGGCGGGGCGCAGCATCATCCACGCGCTGCCACTCGGCTTCGCCACCGACGCCGCCGAAGGGTCGGACGATCCGCGCGGCCTGTTCTGCGAAACGCTCGGCGCGCGGCTGCATGTTGTTGACGCGGTCACGACGGCTCTGCGCACGCTGGATGCGACGCTGGCGCGTTGCGATCTGGAGATTGCCTCCCTGGTCTCGGCGCCGCTGGCCGCGGGGATGGCAACGCTTGTTGAAGACGAGCGGCAGTTGGGAGTCACGTTGCTCGACATGGGCGGCGGCACCACGGGCATGGCCGTGTTCGGCGAGGGGCATGTCTTGCACACGGCGCAGCTGCCAGTGGGCGGCGTGCACGTCACCAACGACCTCGCGCGCGGACTCTCCACCTCCGTCACCAACGCGGAACGACTCAAGGTACTCTACGGCAGCGCGAGCGCCAGCCCCGACGACGAGCGGGAGGTCGTGCCGGTGCAGCTCGTGGGCGAGGACGAGGGGCATATCGCGCAGGTGCCGCGCAGCATGATCGTGGACATCATCCGCCCGCGCATCGAGGAGACGTTCGAGCTGATGCGCGACCGCATCGCCGCCTCCGGACTCGGCCGCGTCGCTGGGCAGACCGTGGTGCTGACGGGCGGCGCGAGCCAGCTGCCCGGCATCCGCGAGACGGCGGCACGGCTGCTCGGCCGCCAGGTGCGGCTCGCGCGGCCCGCCCGCCTGCACGGCATGCCCGAGCGCGCCGGCGGGCCGGGCTTCGCCACCGCCACTGGTCTGTTCGCCTGGGCCGCCGGCGAAGGCAGGCGGCTCGCCGATATCGACTTCGATGCCGATGCGCCACGCGGGCTCATTGCCCGACTCGCCGACTTCATCCGAACCCGTCTCTGAGATCCGACAAAGCGTCCGGGAGCCGCCATCGCCATGACCCTGAACCTCACCATCCCGCAGACCCATCACCAGGACTTCACCCCACGCATCATCGTCGTCGGGGTGGGCGGCGGCGGCACCAATGCCGTCGACAACATGATCGCGCTGCAGCTGCAGGGCGTGGACTTCATCGTGGCCAACACCGACGCGCAGCAGCTGATCAACAGCCGCGCTGACACGCGCATCCAGCTCGGCCCGTCGCTGACCCAGGGGCTCGGCGCGGGGGCCAAGCCGGAAATCGGTCGCGGCGCGGCGGAGGAGGCGATCGCCGAGATCGAGCGGTATCTCGAGGGCGCGCACATGGCCTTCGTCACCGCCGGCATGGGCGGCGGCACCGGCACGGGGGCGGCGCCGGTGATCGCGCGGCTGGCGCGCGAGCGTGGCATTCTCACGGTGGGCGTGGTGACGCGGCCGTTCGCGTTCGAGGGAAGCAAGCGGGCGCGCGCGGCCGATCAGGGTATCCGCGAGCTGCAGAATTACGTCGACACGCTGATCGTCATTCCGAACCAGAACCTGTTCCGCCTAGCCAACGAGAAGACCGGCTGGCGCGAGGCGTTCAAGATGGCGGACAATGTCCTCTACATGGCGGTCCGCGGGGTCACCGACCTGATGGTGCTGCCCGGGCTCATCAACCTTGACTTCGCCGACATCAAGACGGTGATGGCGGAGATGGGCAACGCCATGATGGGCACCGGCGAGGCCGACGGCGAGGACCGGGCGCGCCGCGCCGCGGAGGCCGCGATCAACAACCCGCTGATCGAGGGCAACACGATGGCGGGCGCACGAGCGCTGCTGATCAACGTCACGGGCGGCGAGGACATGACGCTGCACGAGGTCGACGAGGCGGCCAACCGCGTGCGCCAGGAAGTGGACGACGAGGCCGAAATCATCTTCGGCACCGCCATCGACCCGGCGCTCGAGGGCAAGCTGCGCGTCTCCATCGTCGCGACCGGCATCGAATCCGCCGAGCGCGGCCAGGCGGCGCCGCGCCTCGTGGCCGTCGGCGGCGGTGGCGCTGCGGCCGCCGCGGTTGGCGTGGCGCAGGCGGGGGGTGCCTCCGTCGCGCCGCCGGCCAATGCCCAGCCCACGGCGCTGCACCAGCAGGGGGCAAGCCCGGTCGGGCGGGTGTTCACGATCCCGACGCCAGCCGCCGGCGCCGTCCGCCCGCTGCCGCCCCGCGCGCCGGCGCGGCACATGCCGGCGGCACAGGCGCCGGTGCCGTCCACGCCGTCACCCACCAGCTTCGCCGCGACGCCGCTGCGCCACGAGCAGGCGCGGCCGGAGGAGTTGCAGGCCGAGGAGACCGAGGCGCCGGTCGACAACGCGATCCCGGTGATCGACGACACGCCACCGCCCGGCCCCACCATCCCCGCGCATCTGCAGCAGCCGGTGAAGCCGGTTTCCGCCCGCGCGCCAAAGATGGCATCGCGTGCCGGTGGGCTGTTCGCGGCATCGCCGGAAGCGGCTTCCCCCGTGCCGGCGGAAGCACCCACGCCCACGCCGCCGCCGCGCAAGAGCCTGTTCGGCATCGTCACCGGGGTGCTGCGCGGCGAGCACATGGCGGGGGCGGCGCGCCGCGAGCCGCCGACCGCCGAGCCGCCACGCGCCCGCGCCCAGGTGCGTCCGGCGGAGGGCGAGGAACTCGGCATCGAATATCCAGCGTTCCTGCGCCGCGGCAACTGAGCCGGCACGACTCGTCTGCTGCCGCTGACGGGGGATTTCAGGCGGGCGCGATCGGGTTTTCCGACCCTTTCGCGCCCGCCCTAATTTAGCCACGGTGTTGAAGCAGAAAATTGAATATTATCAGTGGATTGTGATGCAATATTCCGAAATAAACCTTGACTGGCCAGACGCGGACACCATGCCTAGGTTGTGCCGCGGGTGAATTGTGCCCGCCGCCTACAACCAACCGAATGCCGGGGCGCAACGCCTGAAGCCTCCACCCGCCACCCGAAAGTTCCAAGCCACCGCGATGGACGGCCTGCCCCTCTTCCCCGCGCTGCTCGCCGCCCCGAGGCGCACGCTCAAGGCGCCAATCGGCTGCGTCGGCATCGGGCTGCATTCGGGCGCGCGCGTCTCGCTGCGCCTGGTTCCTGCGCTCGCCGGCACGGGCATCGTGTTCCGCCGCACCGATCTCGGCATCGATATCCCGGCGCGCTTCAACCATGTGGCCGACACGAGGCTGTGCACCGTGCTGTCGGAGCACGCGGACGGCTCCGGCGCACGCATCGCCACCGTCGAGCACGTGATGGCGGCGCTGGCCGGTGCCGGCGTCCACGACGCGATCGTCGAGGTGGACGGGCCGGAAACGCCGGTACTGGACGGCTCGGCGGCGAATTTCCTGTTTCTGCTCGACTGTGCCGGGCTGGCGCCGGCAGAGGGGCCAGCGGCGGGCTATGCCGCGCCCTATGCCATCGAGGTGCTGCGCGCGGTGCGCGTGGCGGAGGGCGAGGGGTTCGTGGAGCTCGCGCCCAACCGCGACGCGGTGTTCGACATGGCGCTGTCGATCGATTTCGCGGCGAGCGCGATCGGACGGCAGGCGCTGTCGCTACGCCTCTCGTCCACGACCTTCCGCGCGGAGCTGGCGCGGGCGCGCACCTTCACCCTGCTATCGGAGATCGAGGCGCTGCGTCGCGCGGGCCTTGCGCTGGGCGGCAGCCTGGACAACGCCGTGGTGGTGGACGGGGCGCGGGTGCTCAACCCATCCGGCCTGCGCGCGCCCGACGAGTTCGTGCGCCACAAGCTGCTCGACGCGGTGGGCGACCTGGCCTTGGCCGGCGCGCCGCTGCGCGGGCGCTTCAAGGGCCATCGCAGCGGCCACGCCCTTAACAACCGCCTGCTGCGGGCGCTGTTCGCCGACGCCGCCAACTGGCGCGCGGTGCCGGTGGAGGACGGCGAGGGCGCCGGCTTCGGCCCGCTCGGCGCATGGTCCGAGGCGCGGCTGCCGCTGGCCGCGGCTCCCGTCTGACGGGCCCCGGGAACACGGCGGCGCGGCGCGCCGGCCCCACATCGTCAGACGATCTCCACCCCATCTCGCAAGCCGGCGAGTGCCTGTTATAAGGACGGCATGAATCGCGCGTTCCCGCTCATCGCCCTGCTGCTCCTCGCTGCCTGCGCCTCCTCGCCCAAGGCCGTGAAGCCCGTCAACGTCACCGCTGTGCCGGTGCAGACGCTGTATAATCACGGCGTCGATGCGCTGCAGGCCAAGGACTACAAGACTGCGCTCGAACAGTTTGATCAGGTTGAGCAGAACTATCCGTACTCGACCTGGGCGGTTCAGGCGCAGCTGATGCAGGGCTACACTGAGTACCTGCAGCAGGACTACACGGACGCGATCGGCACGCTGAACCGCTATATCCAGCTGCATCCCGCCAACCGCGACACGGCCTATGCCTATTACCTGAGGGCACTCTGCTACTACGAGCAGATCAACGATGTGACGCGCGACCAGAAGCCGACCCAGGAGGCGATGGGCGCGTTGCAGGAAGTGATCAACCGCTACCCTAACACCGCCTATGCCCGCGACGCTCAGCTGAAGATCGCGCTCTGCCGCGACCACCTCGCCGGGCATGAGATGGTGATCGGCCGGTTTTACGAGCGCGAGCACCTCTACGCCGCTGCGATCGGGCGCTACGAGGCCGTGGTCAACGACTACCAGACCACCAACCACGTCGCCGAGGCGCTGGCCAGGCTTACGGACATCTACCTGCGCCTCGGACTGCCGGGCGAGGCACGGCGAACCGCCGCCGTGCTGGGCGCCAACTATCCCGGCAGCTACTGGTACGCCGCTGCCTATCATCAGCTCGCCGCGGACGGCCAGATTCCGGATGCCGCGGGGAAGTTCCCCAAGCCGCAATCGGAGCCCGGCTTCTTCGGCGCGCTCTGGCACGCCGTCTTCTGACGCGGGGTAAGGGCTGCCGATGCTGGTCGCCCTCTCGATCCGCGACGTGGTGCTGATCGACCGGCTCGACTTGGCCTTCGGTCCGGGGCTGACCGTGCTCACCGGCGAAACGGGTGCCGGAAAATCGATCCTGCTCGATAGCCTGGGCCTGGCGCTCGGAGCGCGCGCCGACGGCGGGCTGATCCGCGCCGGATGTGTGCAGGCCTCGGTCGCCGCGCGCTTCGCGCCGGCGCCGGAGCACCCCGCCTGGGCGCTGCTCGCCGAGCACGGCATCGCGCGGGAGGAGGAGATCGTGCTCCGCCGGGTGCTCGCGGCCGACGGCCGCTCGCGCGGCTTTGTCAACGACGAGCCCGTCGGCGTAGCGCTGCTGCGGCGCCTTGCGGCGCTGCTGGTCGAAGTACAGGGACAGCACGAGCAGATGGGGCTGGCCGACGAGGGCTCGCATCGCACGCTTCTCGATGCCTACGCGACGCCGGAAACGGTGCTGGAGGCGGCGCGCGCAGCGCACGGGAAGTGGCGCGAGGCGGCGGCGGCGCTGGCCGAGGCAGAGGAGCGCGTGGCGAGTGCCGAGCGCGACCGCGATTTCCTGACGCATGCCGTGGAGGAGATGGACGCGCTTGCGCCGGAGGAGGGCGAGGAGGAGCGACTCGCGGCCGAGCGGCTGCGGTTGCAGCAGGGTGAGCGGCGGGCCGAGGCGATCGCGTCGGCGCTGGCCGAACTGACGCCGCGAGACCGGCGTTCCCAGGGGCCCGCGGCGGCGTTGCGTGCGGCTTCGCGCGCGCTGGCACGGCTGGCGCCGGCGGGCGGAACGGACGCCGCGAGCGAGCCCGCGCATGCGGCGCTGGCGCGCGCGGAGGAGGCGCTGGCCGAGGCGGAGACCCTGCTCACCAGACTCGCCGAAAACAGCGAGGCCGATCCGCGGCAGCTTGAACGCACGGAGGAGAGGCTGTTCGCGCTGCGGGGCTTGGCGCGCAAGCATGGGGTCGCGGTCGCGGAGCTGGCGGCGTTGCGCGCGAGCCTGGCGGGACGGCTCGCGGCGCTCTTTTCCGGGGCGGCGGAGGTCGAGGCACGGAGCCGGGCGTTGCAGGCGGCGGCGGCGGCCCGGCGGAAGGCATTTGCCGCGCTCTCCGCCGCGCGGAGCGACGCGGCAAAAGGGCTTGACCGCGCGATTGCCCGGCAGTTGCCGCCACTGAAGCTCGACCGCACCCGTTTCGTGACCGACATCATGCCGCTTCCCGAGACGTCGTGGAGCGCGGAGGGGGCAGAATCCGTGCGGTTCCTGGTCGCGACCAATCCGGGGCAGGAGCCGGGACCGCTCGCACGCGTCGCCTCGGGGGGCGAGCTGTCGCGGCTGATGCTGGCGCTGAAGGTGGTTCTGGCGGGCGCCTCGCCGGTGCCGACGCTGATCTTCGACGAGGTCGATTCCGGCATTGGCGGCGCCACGGCCGCGGCGGTGGGCGAGCGGCTGGCCACGATCGCGGACGACGTGCAGGTGCTGCTGGTAACGCATTCGCCGCAGGTCGCCGCACGCGGGGCCGCGCATCTGCGCGTGGCCAAGGAGAGCGGCAAGCGCGCGCGCACCGTTGTCGAGCCGCTGGACGGCGAGGCCCGACGCGAGGAGATCGCGCGCATGCTGGCGGGCTCGCGCGTCACCCAGGCCGCGCGCGACGCGGCCGACGCCCTGCTTTCCCCATGACCCAGCCTAGGCTGAAACCGCCCGAGCAGCTCGACGAGGGTGAGGCGAAGATGGAGCTCGCCTTCCTTGCGGCCGAGATCGCGAGGCACGACCGCGCCTATCACGAGATGGACGCGCCGCTGATCTCGGACGCGGAATACGACGCGTTACGGCGACGCAACGACACCATCGAGGCGCGCTTTCCGCACCTGGTGCGCCCGGATTCGCCCTCGCGGCGGGTCGGCGCGGCGCCGGCCACGGGGTTTGCCAAAATCGTGCACCGCGTGCCGATGCTCTCGCTCGGCAACGTCTTCGCGCCCGAGGAATTCGCCGAGTTCTGCGACCGCGCACGGCGGTTTCTTGCACGGTCGCAACCGTTCGCGATGGTGGGTGAGCCGAAGATCGACGGGCTGTCGCTGTCGCTCACCTACGAGGATGGGGCGCTGGTGCGCGCGGGGACGCGCGGCGACGGCACCGAGGGCGAGGATGTGACAACGAATGTCCGCACCATCGCCGCCATTCCTGCGCAGCTGAAGGGCAAGGCGCCGACGCGCATCGAGATCCGCGGCGAGGTGTTCATGACCAAGGCGGATTTCCTGGCGCTCAATGCCGCGCAGGAGAAGGCGGGCGGTAAGGTGTTCGCCAATCCGCGCAACGCAGCCGCTGGCTCGCTGCGCCAGCTCGACGCCGCGATCACGGCGTCACGCCCCCTCTCCTTCTTCGCCTATGCGATGGGCGAGACCAGCGAGGTGGTGGCGACGAGCCACTGGGCGTATCTGGAACGGCTGCGGCATTGGGGCTTCGTGGTAAACCCGCTGTCTCGTCGTCTCGATGCCGAAACCGATGCGCCCGCATTCCAGGATGAGATGGCGACCAGGCGCGCCGATCTCGCCTATGACATCGATGGTGTGGTCTACAAGATCGACGAGCTCGCCTTGCAGACGCGGCTCGGGTTCGTCGGGCGCGAGCCGCGCTGGGCGATCGCGTGGAAATTCCCGGCCGAGCAGGCGACGACGAAGCTGCTCGACATCCAGATCCAGGTGGGACGCACCGGTGCGCTGACGCCGGTCGCGATCCTGGAGCCGGTGAATGTCGGGGGCGTGCTGGTGGCGCGGGCGACGCTGCACAACGAGGACGAGATCAGGCGGCTCGATGTGCGCGTGGGCGACACGGTGCGCGTCCAGCGCGCGGGGGACGTGATCCCGCAGGTACTCGGCATCGTGGCGGAGGCCCGGCCGCATGGCACGCACCCGTTCCACTTCCCGCGGCGCTGCCCGGCCTGCGGCAGCCACGCGGTGCGGGCCGAGGGCGAGGTGGTGTGGCGTTGCTCCGGGGGCCTGACCTGCCCCGCGCAGGTGGAGGAGCGGCTGATCCATTTCGCCTCGCGCGGGGCCTTCGACATTGAGGGGATGGGTGAGAAATCGGTGCATGAGTTCCATGCGCTGGGCTGGATCCGCTCGCCCGCCGATGTCTTCCGGCTGCCGGCGCGGGAGGACGAGATCGCGAAGCTCGATGGCTGGGGCGAGCAGTCGGCGGCGAACCTGGTCCGCGCGATCAACGAGCGGCGGAGGATCGGGCTCGCGCGCTTCATCTACGCGCTCGGCATACGGCGCATCGGGGCCGCCAACGCCAGGCTGCTGGCGAGGCATTATGGCGACCTCGAAACATTTCTCGCGGCGATGCAGCAGGCGGTCGATCCGGATTCGGAGGCGCATGTCACGGTAACCAGCATCATCGGTATCGGGCCCGCCATCGCCGAGGAACTCGCAGAGTTCTTCGGCGAGGAGCGTAACGTCCGCGCGGTGCGGGCGCTGGCGGCGGAAATTGCCGTCGAGCCGGAAGAGGTTTCGGGCGGCGGTGTGCTCGCGGGCAAGACGGTGGTGTTCACCGGCACGCTGCCGACGCTGTCGCGACCGGAAGCAAAGGCGATGGCGGAGCGTCACGGGGCAAAGGTCACGGACAGCGTTTCCAAGCGCACGGACTATGTCGTGATCGGCGCCGATGCCGGCAGCAAGGCGCGCAAGGCGACGGAACTGGGCATCACGGTGCTGGACGAGGATGGCTTCCGCGCGCTGCTCGGTGGCGCGTCGTAACCTCCCCCGAAATCCGGACCTCACGGCGAAATTGCAGGCTGCGCGCCCCTCTGATAACAGCCGCGCGCGCATGGGGAGGAACGGGCAGTGACCGGTGCCACGGACGAAACGATGATGCTGTCAGTACTGCTGCGCCACGACCAGTCGATGCCGCTTGCCGAGCAGCAGCAGCGCCTCGGGGCCAACGGGCATTTCGAGAAATTCCCGCCCGCCGGCGTCGAGGTGGTTAGCTGGTACGTGATGATGGGGCTCGGGCAGGTGGTGACGCTGCGCTTCCCCGCGAGCCGGCTGCGCGAGGTCAACCGTGCCGTCGAGACAACCGCTTGGGGCGCTTTCCGCACCGAGATCTACGCCACCTACGATTTCGCGCCCATCGCCGCCGAGCAGCGCGGCGGCAGGCTCACCCGCGCAACCGGAGCCAGCACATGACCATCCGTGCCTTCGTCATGGGCCACCCGGTCGCCCATTCCCGCTCGCCGATGCTGCATGGCTACTGGCTGAAACGTTACGGTATCGACGGCAGCTACGAGCGGCTGGATATTCCGCCTGCGGAGCTTGACCGGTTCTTCCAGGACTTCCGCGCCGCGGGGTGGGCCGGGGGCAACGTGACCGTGCCGCACAAGACCGCGGTGATTCCTCACGTCGGCCGCCTCGATCCTGCCGCGGAGGCGATGGGGGCGGTCAACACGCTATGGTACGAGGGCGAAACGCTGGTCGGCGGCAACACCGATGCGATCGGCTTCATCGGCAACCTCGACGAGCGCGCCCCGGGCTGGGATGCGCGAGGGGGCCACGCCGCGCTGCTCGGCGCCGGCGGGGCCGCGCGAGCGGCGATCCACGGGCTGCGCCAGCGCGGCTTCACGGTGGGCGTGTTCAACCGCACGCTGGCGAGGGCCGAGGCGCTGGCGACACGTTTCGGACCCGGCGTCTCGGCGCACTCGATCGGCGAGTTGCCGGCGGCGCTGGCCGCAACCGACCTGCTGGTGAACGCCACCAGCCTCGGCATGACCGGCCAGCCGGCGAACGAGCTCGATCTCGCGGCGCTGCCGGCACACGCGATCGTCTACGACGTGGTCTACGTGCCACTCGAGACTGGGCTGCTGCGCGCGGCGGCGGCACGGGGGCTGCGCACGGTGGACGGACTCGGCATGCTGCTGCACCAGGCGGTGGCGGGGTTCACCCACTGGTTCGGTGCCGTACCGGAGGTCACGGCAGAGCTGCGCGCGATCCTGGAGGCCGATATCCGGGCGAAGACACCGGGCGGCTGAACCCGCGTTACGCGGAGCGACACGCAGTCTGCCGATTTTCGTTTTGCGCCGCCCCGAGGCCGCGATATACGCAGCCAACGAAACGGTCCGGCGGAGAACGGATCGCGTGAATCAGGGAGGAAAACGGATGACAGGTTTCATGCCTATGCGCCGCGCCGCGGTCGTGGCCATCGCCGGCGCCATCGTCGCCTGGCATGCGCCGGCCCAGGCGCAGAACAACAAGACGGTCTTGATTCCCTGCGTCTGCGAGCTTTCCGGCGCGGGCGCGGTCTCCGGCACCAATTACCGGGACGGGGCGCACATCGCCGTCAACGAGATCAATGCCGCGGGCGGCATCCTCGGCCACAAGATCGTGATGCGCGACTACGACACGCAGACCAACCCTATGGTCTCGCGCGCGCTGGTGCAGAAGGTGGTCGACGCGGGCGCCTATGTCGTCATGGGGACGGTCTATTCCGGTTCCACCGACGTCAACATGCTGGTCACCGAGCACGCCGGCGTGCCGCAGATCACGGGTTCCGAGGCGCCGGACATCACCCAGAAGGGCGACCCGTACATTTTCCGCACCTCGTCCGGCTCCGAGAAGGACATTCCGGCGCTGGTCGACTATTTCACGCAGACGCTGAAGGTGAAGAAGGTCGCGGTGGAGTGGGTGCAGAACGATTTCGGCAAGGGCGGGCATGACCTGTTCGTCCAGGCGATCAGGAAGGCGGGCGTCCAGGTCGTAGCCGACGTTCCGAGCGAGCAGGGCCAGGTGGATTTCTCGCCCGACGTCGCCAAGATCAAGCATTCCGGCGCGCAGGCGGTGTTCGTCTACGTCAACGAGGAAGAGGCGGCGCGCTTCCTCAAGGAGGCCAAGAAGCAGGCGCTGACGGTGCCGCTGGTGGGCGACGTGACGCTGACCGACCAGAAGGTGATCGAGCTTGCCGGCCCCGCCGCGGAGGGGGCGATCGCGCATGTCGGACTGACGGTCTCGGCGCCGGTGCCGTCGATCCAGGCCTTCGTCGCCAAGTTCCGCAAGATCTACCACCACAACACCGACCATAACGGCATCAAGGGCTATATCGGCGTCTACGCGATCAAGTACGTGACCGAAATGGTCGGCAAGTTCGACCGCAAGGCGTTCGCGGCCAAGATGCACGGGCTGACGCTGGACGCGAATAAATACCCGGGCATGCTGCTGACCACGTCCTGGGACAAGACGGGCGAGCTGAGCCGCGAGAGCTTCATGACGCAGGTCAAGGGCGGCAAAGCGGTCGTCATCGCCACCATTCCCGCGAACTGAGCCCACGGCGCGCCGCATCAGAGGGGGCGGCGCGCCACCGATACCGCATGGCGCAATTCCTTCAGGTTCTGCTTTCCGGACTTGCCACCGGCTCGATCTATGCGCTGGCCGCGGTGGGGTTCTCGCTGGTGTGGCAGGCGGCGCAGGCGGTGAATTTCGCCCAGGGCGAGTTCGTCATGCTGCCCGCCTTCCTGGTGCTGATCGGGGAGCACTGGCTGCACTGGCCGCTCTGGGCGGCGCTGCTCTTCGGCTTCGCGCTCTCGATCCTGCTGCTCGGCCTCGCCTTCAAGCGGCTGATCGTACAGCCGTTCGGGCCTGATGGCGGGCTGCCGCTGGTTATCGCCACCATGGCGCTCAGCATCCTGCTCAAGGAGGCGGTCAAGACGTTCTACGGCGCGGAGGCGGAGCCGTTCCCGAGCCTGATACCGAATGGTGATTTCCATATCGGCGGCGCCGTGATCTCGGTTCGCGACGTGCTGAACCTGGCGGCGGCGCTGGCCGTGGTGATGCTGCTGACGCTGTTCCTCGACCGCACGAAGACCGGGCGGCAGATGCAGGCGGCGGCGCAGAACCCGGGGGTGGCGGAGATCCTGGGCATCGATGTCGCGCGCATGACTCTCTATGCATTCCTGCTCAACGCGGCGCTGGCGGCGGTCGCGTCGTTCCTGATCACGCCGGTCTATCTCGCCAAATTCTCCAACGGGGAATCGCTGGGCCTGGTGGCGTTCATCGCCGCCATCATCGGCGGCTTCAATCGCATCCGCGGCGCGCTGGTGGGCGGGCTGCTGATCGGCGTGCTCGACAACCTCACCGCGACCTATGTGACGCTGAGCTATCGCGCGGCGCTGCCGCTGGTGCTGCTGATCGCCGTCATCCTGTGGCGGCCGCAGGGGCTGCTGGGCGACGCCGAGGCGCGGATCGTCTGATGCGCGCGCATCGGGAGGCAATCGCCGTTGCCGTGGTGGTCGCGGCGCTCATCGTCGCGCCGCTGGGACAGGGCAACTACATCGCCTATCTGCTTTGTTCCTGGCTGATGCTCGCGATCGCGGCGATGGGGCTCAACCTCACGCTCGGCTATGCCGGGCGCATCTCGCTGGCGCAGGCCTCGTTCATCGGCATTGGCGCCTATGCCACCAGCATCGTGACGCTGGCGCACTATCCCTGGGTGCTGGGCATGGCCGTGGGCGTGGTGCTGTGCTTCTTGGTCGGCCTGCTGCTCGGGTTTCCGGCGCTGCGCGTGCGCGGGCATTACCTCGCCTTCGTGACGCTGGCGTTTAACTCGCTGTTCTTCCTGGTCGCGCGCAACGAGGATTGGCTCACCGGCGGCACCTACGGGCTGTCGGGGATGCCGCGGCCGCGGATCGGACCGGTTTCGACCAGCGGGCAGCTTGCGTTCTACTATTTCACGCTCGCCGTGGCCCTACTTGCGGCGCTGGTGCTGCGGCTGATCGTGCGCTCGCCGTGGGGGCGGGCGTTCAAGGCGCTGCGCGAGAACGAGGTGCGCGCCGAGAGCCTGGGGCTCGACGTGCGGCGGCTGACGCTGCTCGCGTTCGCGATCGGCTCCGCCTATGGCGGGCTCGCGGGGGCGATCGAGGCGCCGCTGGTACAGTACATCGACCCGGGTTCGTTCGACGTGGTGCAGTCGCTGAGCCTGCTGCTGATGGTGGTGGTGGGCGGGCTCGGCGAGTTCTGGGGGCCGGTGCTCGGCTCCGCGGTCGCGGTGCTGCTGCCGGAGGCGCTGCGCGTCACCGCGGCCTACTATCTCATGCTCTACGCGATCGCGGTGATCCTGCTGATGACGCGCTGCCCGGGCGGGTTGATCGGGCTGGCGCGGCGCATCGCTGCTCGCCCGGCCCGCCGGCGCGGGGCGGCGGTATCGTGACCAGCCCGCATCTTTCCGTGCGTGGTGTGTTCAAGCGCTTCGGCCCGGTTGTCGCCGTGCACGATGTCAGCTTCGATGTGGCACATGGCGAGATCCTGGGGCTGATCGGGCCCAACGGTTCCGGCAAGTCGACGCTGTTCAACTGCATCCTCGGCCAGACCGCGCCGGATGCCGGCAGCGTCGAGGTGGACGGCAGGCGGGTGACCGGCAGGCGCGCGTGCGACCTCAGCCTGCTCGGCGTCGGGCGGACCTTCCAGCAGCTTGCGGTGTTTCCGGGGCTTTCGGTGCTCGACAACATCATCTTCGCGGCACAGGAGCATCGCGGTGGCATGCTCGGCCGCCTGTTCATGCGGCCGGATGCCGGGCTCACCGAGGAGGCGGACCGGATGATCGAGTTCTTCCGCCTCGGAGCGGTTCGGAACAAGCTGGCGGGAGACATCTCCTACGGGCAGCGCAAGCTGGTGGACGCGGCGATGGCGTTCATGGCGGGGCCGAAGCTGGTGCTGCTCGACGAGCCGGCGGGGGGCGTCAACCCGACAATGCTGGCGGAGCTGCGCGAGCGGCTGCAGACCTACAACCGCGAGCACGGCACCACCTTCGTCGTGATCGAGCACAACATGGATTTCGTCATGTCGCTATGCGGGCGGATCATGGCGCTGGCCGAGGGGCGGATCATCGCCGACGGCACGCCGGACGAGGTGCGCGCCGACCGGACCGTGATCGATTCCTATCTCGGCGGCTAGATGCTGGAGCTTTCCGACATCCGCGCGGGCTATGCCGACGTGCAGATCCTGAACGGCGTGGACCTGGCGCTGCGGCCGGCGACGATCACCACGGTGATCGGGCCCAACGGCGCCGGGAAGTCGACGCTCTTCAAGGCTATCTTCGGCCTCATTCGCGTACGCTCGGGCCGGGTGCGGTTCGGGACCGAGGACATCACCAACGAAAAGCCGGCGCGGCTGCTGGCGCGCGGCATCGCCTATGTGCCGCAGGGGCGCAACGTCGTGCCGCGGCTTTCGGTGCGGCACAACCTCGAGCTCGGCGCGGTCACGCTGGCGGACCAGTCGCGCGTCGGTGAGCGGATCGAGGCGGTGATGGACCGTTTCCCGGCGCTGCGCCAGCACCAGGCGCGCAAGGCCGGCGACCTTTCGGGCGGGCAGCAGAAGCAGCTGGAAATCGCGCGGGCGTTGTTGCTGGAGCCGAAACTGCTGCTGATCGACGAGCCCTCGATCGGGCTGTCGCCCAACCTGGTGCGCGATGTGTTCAAGGTGCTACAGGGGCTGCGCGACGCCGGCGTGACGGTGCTGATGGTGGAGCAGAACGCCAAGGCGGCGCTCGCGATATCCGACGATGGGCTGGTGCTGGAGCTGGGCCGCGCGCGGATGCACGCCCCGGCGACGCAGCTGCTGGCCGATCCGGCGGTGGGCCGGCTCTTCCTCGGAGCCGCGATTGAAGGCTGAAGATTTGGTCACTCAATCGAAGGGTGACAAAACTTCACAAAAGCGGCACTCTTTTCCGCGAAGCGGCGCGAGTCGCGCCGGCTAGGACAGGGCCAGGCTAGCCGGGAGGCCCAGAAAGAGAGGACGGGCGAGCGTGTCGGAAACCAAGGAGAACGTGGTCCGCCCCGTGACGAGCGGGATCCGCGTCCTGATGATCGAGGATCAGCCCACCTTCGCGGAGACAGTCCGCGCCTATCTGCTGCAGGCGGGAATGGACGTGGAGTGGGCCGCCAACGGCGCCGAGGCGCATGCCAAGCGCGCCGCGTTCAAGCCCGAGATCATGTTGGTCGATCTCGAACTGCCGGATGTCAGCGGGTTCGACCTGGTCAGCGCCTATGCCGGGCGCTCGGATTGCGGGATCATTGTCGTCACCGCCAACGGCGAGGAGGCGGCGCGCATCGCCGGCCTCGATTCCGGGGCGGACGATTATTTCGTGAAATCCGGGCCGACGCGGGAGCTGGCGGCGCGCATCCATGCGCTGCACCGGCGGCTCAGCAAGCCGCCAGGCGAGCGGGCGGGGCGCGTCTTTGTCGACGTGCCGGGGCGGATGGTGACGGGCGAGGCTGGCAAGCAGGAGCGGCTGACCGAGGCCGAGATGGTGGCGCTCGAGACCATGCTCGACGCCGCCGGCGCCGCGGTGTCGCGCGAATGGCTCTCCAAGGTGGCGCTGCGGCGGCCGATGCACATGGACGACCGCGCGGTCGATCAGCTCGTGCTGAAGCTGCGGCGAAAGCTCTCGGTCATCGGCGCACCGGACCGGCTGATCATGTCCTCGCGCAACCAGGGTTATGTGATCGCCGAGCCAAGCCGGTTCCGGCGCATGGGGCCGGACGCGGGCTGACGTTCACACGAGAGGCGCGCAGCGGGCGGCGAGCCAGGCCCGGTCGTCCGGCGCGAGGCTCGGGCCGACCTCGGCCAGCACGCGGGCGTGGTAGGCGTCGATCCACCGGCACTCGGCCCGGGTGAGCATGCCCGAGACGATCAGGCTGCGGTCGTAGGGGGCGAGCGTGATGGTCTCGAAGGCGAGGAAGGGCTTGGTGGCGAGCGGGAAATCCGCCTTCGTCACCAGCAGCAGGTTCTCGATGCGGATGCCATAGCTCCCGGGCGCATAAAACCCGGGTTCGTTGGAGAGGATCATGCCTTCCGCTATGGGCACGCTCTTCGCGGCGCGGCTGATGCTCACCGGTCCCTCGTGGACGGAGAGGTAGCTGCCGACGCCGTGGCCGGTGCCATGGTCGAAATCCTGGCCGGCGCTCCACAGCGTGGCGCGGGCGACGGCGTCCAGGTGCGGGCCGGCGACACCTTGCGGGAAGGCGAGCATCGACAGCGCCAGGTGGCCCTTGAGAACGCGTGTGTAGGTCTCGGCGATGTCCACAGGCGGCGCGCCGGGGCCGGTCCAGACGGTGCGGGTGATATCCGTCGTGCCCTCCGGGTACTGTGCGCCGGAATCGATCAGGAAGGTCTCGTCCGGCTTGATCGCGCGGTCGCTCTCCTCGGTGACACGGTAGTGGATGACGGCGCCGTGCTCGCCGGCGCCGGCGATGGCGGCGAAGCTCTCGCCGCGAAACCCCTCGCCCTCCGCGCGCAGGGCCAGCAGCTTCGCGGCGGCGGACATCTCCGTCTCGTTGCCGGCGGCGGTCTCGAGCCAGCGCAGGAAGCGGCAGACGGCGACGGCGTCACGGCGGTGGGCGATGCGGGCCCCTTCCCTCTCCACCTCGTTCTTGCAGGCCTTCAGCAGAATGCATGGGTCCATGCCAGGCTTCACGGTGGCGCCGGCGGCACGCAGCGTGGCGGCGAACCAGGCGGGCGTGGCGGCGGCATCCACCCGCACGCGCTTGCCCGCCAGTGTCGCAAGCGCCTTGGGCAGCGCCTCGCGCTCGGCGAGCGAGACCGCATTGCCCCAGGTGGCCGCGACCTCCGCCGGCACTTTCTGGCGCGCCATAAACAGTTCGACGCCGGCGTCCGCATGCAGCAGGGCGAATCCGAGGCCGAAGGGCGTGTAGGGCACGTCGTGCCCGCGGATGTTGAGCAGCCAGGCGACGGAGGCGGGGTCGGAGATCACGGCGGCGTCCTCGCCGACCTCCCGCAGCTTCGCCGCGGCCTCCTCGCGCTTGGCCGTGACGGTCTTGCCGGCGAAGGACAGCGGGTGCTCGGCGACAGGTGCAAGCGGCGCGCCGGGGCGGTCGCGCCAGACCGCGTCCACCGGGTTGGCGTCCACAGCCACCAGTGTGACGCCTGCCTCGGTGTAGCGGGCGAGGGTTTCCTCGGCGAACAGCCAAGGATCGTACCCGATGCGTGCCTCCTTGGCGTTGGCGGCGAGCCAGGTCTGCGGCGGCTCCTCGATGAGGTGGCGGCGTTCCCATAGCGCGGGGTTCGTCTGGGCCGCGGCCTGGAGCACGTAGCGCCCGTCGGTGAACAGCACCGCACGCTCAGCGAGAACGACGGCGAGGCCGGCGCTGCCGGTGAAACCGCTGACCCAGGCCAGGCGCTCGGCGTTGGCGGGGACGTACTCGCCGAGATGCTCGTCGGCACGCGGCACCAGAAACCCGTCGAGGCTGCGGCGCGCCAGCTCCTGGCGCAGCAGGGTGAGGCGTTCGTCTGGATTCAACGTGTTGGGCGCCATTTCCCAGTCTCCATCTTTATGTCAGATATGCGATAGATTCATGACTTGTTAGGTGATCCGGCGTCTGATGCATGGCTGAGCCTCCCAGGCGCCGCTACTCGGCACCGGGGGCCGCAGCCATATTGCGGTGCACAAAGACCGCGTGACGAACGGCACATCGGCCCGACGCCCGCCACGGCCTCCCACCAACGGATGCACACCATGACCACCCGCGTTGCCAAGGAAGAGATCGCGATTCTGATGCCGTCGCGCCTCACCCATTATTTCACCGACGACCACGAGACCATGCCAGAAAACGACGAGCCGTCGCTGTTCGAGCGCCTCGGCGCCGGGTTCGCGCGCCTGCGCATCTGGCTCGCCGCCCGCCGCGCCAACGAGGAAGCGGTGAACGAGTTGTCCCGCCTGTCCGACCACGAGCTTGCCGATATCGGCCTGGTCCGCTCGGACCTGCTGCGCGTGAACGATGCCCACTTCGCGGCGACCTACAACGCCGAGCGCACCGCGGCCGGCGCCAACGGCCTCGCCGCCAGCCACGCACACGGCTGAGGCCGCGGCAGCCAACCCCGACTTGCGGGCGCGCCGCAACGCGCGCTCATGCATCCGGCTTCGCCACGATGAGGGTCGTCCAGCGGCCTTCATCGTGGCGTTTCCGTAAGAGCAGCCCCTGGGCGCGGTGGGCGGCCAGCACCATCCGCGCCTGATCCCGGGTCAGTCCTGCCAGGATCGCCATGCCGCCCGGCGCCAGATGCCGCGCCAGGTCGCGGGCCATGCGGCAGAGCGGGCGGGCCAGGATATTCGCGAAAACCAGATCGAACTGACCGGCCTCGCGGATCGCGGGGGCGTGCCAGCCATCGCCCTGCGCCGTGCGCACGAGCAGGCGGTTGCGCCGCGCGTTCTCGCGTGCCGCGCGGACGGCCCAGGGGTCGTTGTCAGTGGCCAGCACGCGCCGGTGGAGCAGCGCGGCCGCGGCCATCGCCAGCACGCCGGAGCCGGTACCGACGTCGAGAATGCGGCGCGGCTTGCGGTGCGCCAGCCATTCCAGCGCCCAGAGGCAGCCGCGCGTCGAGCCGTGCTCGCCGGAGCCGAAGGCGACCCCGGCATCGAGCACCAGCGTGATGGCGCCCGGCGTGCGCGCGGGCGGCAAGTGCGTGCCGCGCAGCGCGAAGCGGCCGATGCGCTGCTCCGGGAAGCCGGCATAGACGCGCGCAAGCCAGCCGCCGGCCTCCGTCGCGCGGCGGCGCAGCGGCGCGGGAACACCGCTCGCGGCGGCGGCCAGGGCCAGCGCGAGATCGAGCACAGCGTCCCCCTCCCCCGAATCCTTCACGCCCTCGACGCGCCACAGGCCACGCGCCTCGTCGTGAAAGAGGCCGACGCTGCGGCAGGCGGAGGCGAGCGCCGCCTCGTAGGCGTCGCGCGCCGCCTCCGGCACGTCGACGAAGACCGTTTCCAGTTGTCCGGCGGGGCCTTTCATGCGTGCGGCTTTACGCGCGGGCGACGAAGCGGTCGAGGACGCGCTTGCTGCCGGCCTTTTCAAACTCGATGTCGAGCCGGTCATCCTCCGCGGCCGTCACGGTACCGTAACCGAATTTCTCGTGGAAGACGCGGGTGCCGACCGGGATGCTGTCCTCGCGCTTCGGACGCGGCGAGGCTTCCCAGGCGGCGGGCAGGCGCGGGCGGGCGGCGAACATGGGGAAATTCGGCGTGGGGGCGCGGCGGTCCTGCTGACCCTCCAGCCGTATGTGCTCCTCCGGCAGTTCGTCGAGGAAGCGGCTCGGCATCGAGACCTGCCAATTGGCGTAGATGCGCCGGTTCGCCGCATGTGAAACGATCGCGCGGCGGCGGGCGCGGGTAAGGCCGACATAGGCGAGGCGGCGTTCCTCCTCGAGCCCCTTCGTGCCGCTCTCGTCCATGGTGCGCTGGCTCGGGAAGATGCCGTCCTCCCAGCCGGGCAGGAACACGGTGTCGAATTCGAGGCCCTTCGCGGCATGCAGGGTCATCAGGTTGACGCGGTCGCCCTCGGCGTTCTCCTCGTTCTCCATCACCAGCGAGACGTGGTCGAGGAAGGCCGGGAGCGTGTCGAAATCCGCGAGCGCGCGCACGAACTCCTTGAGGTTTTCGAGCCGGCCGGGTGCCTCGGGCGAGGTGTCGGCCTGCCACATCGCGGTGTAGCCGCTGGCGTCGAGCACGGTCTGCATCGTCACCACGTGACCCTCCTGCGGCAGCATCGTCCGCCAGGTGGCGAAGCCCACCAGCAGTTCGCGCAGCGCGTCGCGGACCTTGCCGCGCAGGCCGCCCTCCACCACGAGGCGCGATGCGGCCTCGGCGAGTGGCACATCGTCGGCGCGGGCGCGCTGGGTGATGGTCCGCAGCGCGCCTTCGCCCACACCTCGTTTCGGGGTGTTGACGATGCGCTCGAAGGCGAGGTCGTCCGCCGGCTGCACGACCATGCGGGCATAGGCGATGGCGTCGCGGATCTCGGCGCGCTCGTAGAAGCGCAGGCCACCGATGATGCGGTAGGGGATTCCGAGCGTGATCAGCCGCTCCTCGAAGGCGCGGGTCTGGAAGCCCGCGCGGACCAGGATCGCGATCTCGGCGAGCGCGTGGCCCGCGGCGCGCAGGGCCTCGATGCGGCCGCCCACCATGCGCGCCTCCTCGTCGGAATCCCACAACGCCACGACGGAGATCTTCTCGCCCGCGGCGTCGCCGAGACCGCTGCGGAGCGTCTTGCCGAGACGGCCCTCGTTGTGCGCGATAAGGCCCGAGGCGGCGGCGAGGATCGGGGCCGTCGAGCGGTAGTTGCGTTCGAGGCGGACCACCTTCGCGCCCTCGAAATCGCGTTCGAAGCGCAGGATGTTCTCGATCTCGGCGCCGCGCCAGGAATAGATCGACTGGTCGTCGTCACCGACGCAGCAGATGTTGCGGTGGCCCTGGGCGAGCAGGCGTAGCCAGAGGTACTGGACGAGGTTGGTGTCCTGGTACTCGTCGACCAGGATGTAGCGGAACTGGCGGTGGTAGCGGGCGAGCACGTCGGGGTTGGTGCGCAACAGTTCGGTCGCGAGCAGCAGCAGGTCGCCGAAATCGACCGCGTTCACGGCCGCGAGGCGCTGCTGGTAGAGCGCGTAGAGGGCGCGGGCGCGCCCGCCGGCGAACTCAGCATCCTCGGCGGGCGTCACGCGCTCCGGCAGCAAGCCGCGATCCTTCCAGCGCTGGATCATTCCCATCAGCACGGGTGCGGGGAAGCGCTTGGTGTCGATGTTCTGCGCCTCCATCACCTGCTTGAGCAGGCGGAGCTGGTCGTCGGTGTCGAGGATGGTGAAGCCGGGCTTGCGGCCGACGAGCTCCGCGTGGCCGCGCAGCATGCGGGCGGCGAGCGCGTGGAAGGTACCGAGCCACAGCCCCTCGACCGGCTGGCCGAGCAGGGCGGCAACGCGCTCGCGCATTTCCCGCGCCGCCTTGTTGGTGAAGGTGACGGCGAGCACCTGGCCGGGGAAGGCGCGGCGGGTGAGCAGGAGATGCGCGAAGCGGGTGGTGAGCACGCGCGTCTTGCCGGTGCCGGCGCCGGCCAGTACCAGCAGCGGTCCGTCCAGCGTCTCCACTGCCTCGCGCTGTTCGGGGTTCAGCTTCGCGAGATAGTCTTCCATGGTCCGTCGGTGATGATTCGCATGCGGGAAAGATAGTCAGTGGCCGGCCGAGGCGCGAATCAGCAGCCGCCGGTGCTGCGACCGTTTGTCTGGGCGGCGCGGCACGGCACGACGCTGCTGGCCCTGGGCATTTTCGGGGGCCTGCTGATCCCGCCGTTGGCGCACGTGTTCCACTGGTTCATCACGCCCAACGTCATCATCCTCATGACGCTGGTGCTCCTGCGGGTGGACGCGGCGGCGGCGCTGCGGCGCTTGCGCCAGCCGGTGCTGCTCGCGGGGATCACCGCGGTACAGCTTCTGGCGACGCCGCTGGTGGCGGCGAGCCTCGTCGCGCTGCTGCCGCTCGATGCCGGGATCAAGGCCGGGGTGGTGGTCTTCTCCACGGGCTGCGGGGCGACCTCGGGCGCGGCGTTCGCCAGGCTGGTCGGGCTCGATCCGGAACTGACGCTGCTCGGGACGCTGACGACGACGCTGCTGCTGCCGCTTTCGGCGCCGCCCTTGGCGCTGTCGCTCGGGGGGGTGGGGCTGCATCTAGGGCTCTACGGGTTCGCGCTCAGGCTCGCGATGGTGGTGCTGCTGCCGCTGGTGCTGTCGGTGCTGCTGCGCCGGCTGCTGGGGCCGGATCGGCTCGCGCCGCTGGGGCAGGCCGTCGATGGCGGCGTGGTGTGGGTGCTGGTGTTCTACGGGTTCGCGGTGATGGACGGGCTCACGGCGAGGCTGCTCGCGGACCCGCTCTGGGTGGCGGAGGCAGCGCTGGCGGCGTTCGCCGCGGCGTTTGGGCTCAATCTTCTGACCACGCTGCTGTTCCTGCCCGCGGGGCTGCGCGAGGCGGCGTCCGCGGGGCTGATGAGCGGCAACCGCAACATGGCGCTCTATCTCGCGGTGCTGCCGGCGACGGCGGACCCGCGGTTGGCGCTGTTCTTCGCGCTGTGCCAGTTTCCGCTGTTCCTGAGCCCGTTCCTGCTGCGGCCGGCCTATCGGCTGTTGCTGCGCGAGGCTTAGGCGCCGCGGGGGCCTGGGCCAGCGAAAGTCACGCGACAGGACGCACACCCAGGATGTGGGCGATGGCGTAGGTCAGGTCGGCGCGGTTGAGAGTGTAAAAATGGAACTCGTCGACACCGTTGGCCTGCAGCAGGCGCACCTGCTCCGCCGCGACCACGGCCGCGACCAGCTTGCGCGTCTCGGCGTCCTCCTCCAGCCCGTCGAACAGGTGACCCAGCCAGTCCGGCACCTCGATGCCGTTGGTGGCGGCGAATTTGCGCATCTGCACGAAGTTGGTGACCGGCATGATGCCGGGGACGATCGACGCCGTGATGCCGGCGGCCAGCGCGCGGTCAAGGAAGCGCAGATAGGTCGAAGTGTCGAAGAAGAAATTGGTGATGGCGCGCGTGGCGCCGGCGTCGAGCTTGCGCTTGAGGTTGTCGAGATCCGCGGTGGCGCTGGCGGCGGCGGGATGGACGTCGGGGTAGGCGGCGACGGAGATCTCGAAATCGGCGACGCGGCGCAGGCCGGCAACCAGGTCCGAGGCATAGGCATAGCCACCCGGATGCGGCACGTAGCTGCCGCCGCCGGGTACGTCGCCGCGCAGGGCCACGACGTGGCGGACGCCGACCTGCCAGTAGGTGCGCGCGACCTCGTCCACCTCATCGCGCGTGGCGCCGACGCAGGTAAGGTGCGCGGCGGGGGTCAGCCGGGTTTCGCGCACAATGCGCGCGACGGTGGCGTGGGTTCGCGCCTGGGTGCTGCCGCCGGCGCCGTAGGTCACCGAGACGAAGCGCGGCGCCACTGTCTCCAGCCGGCGGATGCAGGCCCAGAGCTGGGCCTCCAGCGCCTCGGTCCGCGGGGGGAAGAACTCGAATGAGAGCAGCGGCGCCGCGTGCTCCGGGCCGCGGTTCGGCAGGCCGGGGAAACGCGGGCCGGTGAGCCAGCGTTCCAGCGTCGGCCGCGCCGGCGCGGGCTTGTGCGAGACCGGGGATGACGTCTGATCCATGCGGCTTACATCGCGACGAGATGCGTCCCGGTCAACCATCCTGCTCACATCCTCGTGAGCACGGACTTTCCTAGCCGCGCAACCCTCGCCATGTTACGAGATCAGCGATTGTACAGGACCCAGGCAGACGATGCCCGCCTCACGACGCCTTCTCGCCACCGCCGTGCTCTTGGTGCCGGCGCTCGCCGGCTGCGCGACGGTGCCCAAGAACCCGGAGGCACGCGCCTACTACAAGCAGATCAACGACCCGCTGGAGCCGACCAACCGCGTCTTCTATGTCGTCAACGACGCGCTCGACACGGTGCTGCTGAAACCGCTGGCGCTCGCCTACCATTACGGCACGCCGGAGTTCTTTCAGCGCGGCGTGCACAACGTGCTGAGCAATCTCGACACGCCGGTGGTGCTGGCCAACGACATGCTGGAGGGCGATCCGCGCCGCGCCGGCGACACGCTGATGCGCGGGCTGATCAACACCACGGTGGGCCTGGTCGGCATTTTCGATGTCGCAAGCGCCTGGGGTTATCCCAAGCATTCCGCCGATTTCGGCATCACGCTGGCGGTTTGGGGCGCGCCGGCGGGACCCTATCTCTACCTACCGGTTTTCGGCCCGTCCTCGCCGCGCGACGTGCTGGGCATGGGCGGAAACTACCTGCTCGACCCGTTCTCCTGGTTCGGCCGTGGCTACGCGCTGCAGGATTTCGGGTATGCCCGCTCGGGCCTCACCGCAGTGGACACGCGCGCCGGCTTCCTGACCGATCTCGACAAGATCAAGGCGCAGGCGCTCGACCCGTATGCCACGTTCCGCAGCCTCTACCGCCAGCACCGCCAGGCGCAGGTCAATGCCGCGATGCATGACGAGAAGTGGACGGTGCCAGACTGGTATCCACAACCCGCGAAATAACCGCAGCCGAAACCGCTCCGGGAGACCCACCTTGTCCGCCACCACCCGCCGTAACGTGCTCGCGGCCAGCTTGGCCGTGGCTGCCGCCGTTCCCGCCCTGCTGCCGACGCCAGCCCTGGCCGGCATCGCCTCCGACACGGCCTTCCTCAAGTCGATGGGCGACCAGCTCGTCGCCGTGATCAACGGGCCGGGAACACAGGAGGAGAAGCAGGTGAAACTGCAGGCGCTGGTGGACAAGGGCTTGGACGTCGAGGGGATCGCGCGGTTCTGCCTCGGCCGCTTCGTCCGGCTGGCGACGCCGCAGCAGCTCGCGACCTACATGAAGCTGTTCCACGGCGTGCTGATGCGCTCCATCACCGGGCATCTCGGAGAGTACAAGGGCGTGAGCTTCACCGTGGACAAGTCGGCGCCTGGGGATGGCGGCACCATCGTCACCACCACCATCACACGGCCCAACAGCGCGCCGACGAAGGTGCAGTGGGTGATCAACCAGGTGAACGGGCAGCCGAAGATCGAGGACGTGATCGCCGAGGGCACCTCGATGCGGCTGACGCAGCAGAGCGACTACGCGGGCTTCA
The DNA here is from genome assembly GCA_021847175.1 of Pseudomonadota bacterium. Taxonomy (GTDB): domain Bacteria; phylum Pseudomonadota; class Alphaproteobacteria; order Acetobacterales; family Acetobacteraceae; genus JAJXXT01. The sequence goes on along the minus strand of JAJZUI010000008.1, from coordinate 4,435 downwards.
TCGCGCAGAACAACAACAACATCGGCGCGCTGATCGCGGCGATGGAGAAGCAGGCGGAAAACCAGTCGGGCGGGTGACGTGACCGCGGCGGCGCCATGATCCGGGCCGGGCCGTGATCCGCGGGGTTCGGGCGGGACAGCTCGAGATCGGATATGTCGAGCACGGGCCCGCGAATGGCGCGCCGGTGGTCCTGATGCACGGCTACCCCGACGACATCCATGCCTGGGATGGCGTGGCGCCGGTGCTCGCCGGGGCCGGGTTCCGGGTGATCGTGCCGTGGCTGCGGGGCTATGGGCCGACGCGGTTTGTCCATACGGCGACCCTGCGCTCCGGCGAGCAGGCGGCACTGGGGGCGGACCTGCTCGCGCTGCTCGACGCGCTTTCGATCCCGAAGGCGCTGCTCGCGGGCTATGACTGGGGTGGGCGGGCGTGCTGCGTCGTCGCCGCGCTGTGGCCGGAGCGGGTGCAGGGCCTCGTCACGGTCGGCGGATACAACATCCAGAACATCGCGGCGGCGGGCGCGCCGGCGGATCCGGAGCAGGAGCTCCGTTACTGGTACCAGTGGTATTTCTGCACCGCGCGCGGCGAGGTGGGGCTGGCGGCGAACCGCGTGGCGCTGCACCGCCTGCTGTGGCGGCTGTGGTCGCCGGATTACCGGTTTGATGACGAAACCTACGCGGTGACGGCCACGAGCTTCGGCAACCCCGACCATGTGGCGGTGGTGATCCATTCGTACCGTCATCGTTACGGTCTCGTTGCCGGCGATCCCGCGCATGCGGCGACCGAGGCGCGGCTTGCGCGACGGCCGAGCATCACGGTGCCGACGATCGTGCTGGAAGGGGCGTCCGACGGGGTCACACCGCCAGCGCCGGCGGGCGCGCATGCGCGGCGCTTCATGGATCTGCGCGGCGAGCGCGTGCTCGGACGCGTCGGGCATTTCCTGCCCCGCGAGGCGCCGGAAGCGGTGGTTGCGGCTCTCAGCGAGCTGGCGGCGGCACCGCCGTGAGGTAAGCGCGGACACGCCGGGCGCGTCGCCACGATATTGTAGCGATATCGTATCTTTTGCGCCCCGACCGACCTCCGCGGGCGTGACCTTGTCACGCAGGAAGGTTGTAGCGCCACAAAGGCTGCTTTCTCACGCGCGGCCCGGTGCTGTTGAGGCAGATCAAGGCGCGGAACGCGGCGGCGCGCGATGTTGCGGCGTCACGATGAAGGAGAAGGTCGTCATGGCACGTTCGGTTGCTCGCCGTTCTTTGTTGGGGTCGGCCCTGATCGTCTCGCTCGCGGCGCCTGTCGCGCTTGCGCAGATGGGGGGTGGAGGGGGCGCGATGGGCAGTGGCGCGCCTGGGGCCATGGGCGGCGGCCGGATGGGACGCGGGATGATGGGCGGGCAGTGGAACATGCCTCGCTATCTCGACGCGCTCAGAACCCGGCTCGCCATCACCCCGGAGCAGGAAGGGCTGTGGAAGGAATATGCCGACACGGTGTCCGGCGTCGGCGAGCAGATGCAGGGGCTGCACCAGACGATGTTCGAAGCGATGGGCACCGCGACCTGGGAAGAGCGCCAGCAGATGATGAACCAGATGTTCCAGGCGCGTCAGCAGGCCGCCCGCACAGTGCACGAGGCGGCGGTCACGCTGGTCGCCGGGCTCACGCCGGAGCAGAAGACGCAGGCCGAGACCATGCTGCCGGGGCTTGCCTATCGTCCCGGCATGATGCGCTGAGCGCGGCTTATCCGGAGGCGATGCTCTCGTAGGCGATCATGGTGATGCCGGCACGCTCGAAGCGGCCGGTCTCGCGCATGCCGATGGCGCCGAGCACTTGGCGGGAGGCGATGTTGTCCTCGCGCGCGACAGCGACGACGCGCCCGAGGCCGGCGCGTTCGTGGGCGAAGCGCAGCGCCGCGCCCGCGGCCTCGAGCGCGTAACCGCGGCCCTGCACCTCTGGCAACAAGGCGAAACGAATCGCCATCCCTCGCCCGTCGGGGCGCAGATGCAGGCCCACGGTGCCGAGGAAGCGCCCGCTTTCCGCCTCGCGCACCGCCCACATGCCGACACCGTGGCGGCCCCAGAAGGCGATATCGGCGGCGAGTTCCTCGGCGGCTTCGTAGGCGCTGCGCACGCCGCCGAGCATCACCGCGTAGACCCTGGGGTCGGCCTTCAGCGCACGCAAGGCCGGCAGGTCCGCGTAGGCGACCGGCCGCAGCCAGAGCCGGCCCGTCCGTACGTGCCAGAGCGGGCTGATCGGACTACCTGACCAGGGGACGATACTTGATGCGGTGCGGCTCGGTCGCGTCGGCGCCGAGTCGACGTCGCTTGTCCTCTTCGTAGGCCTGGAAATTACCCTCGAACCACTCGACGCGGCTGTCGCCCTCGAAGGCAAGGATGTGGGTCGCGAGGCGGTCGAGGAACCAGCGGTCGTGGCTGATGATCACGGCGCAGCCGGCGAACTCGACCAGCGCATCCTCGAGCGCGCGCAACGTGTCGACGTCGAGGTCGTTGGTCGGCTCGTCGAGCAGGATGACGTTGTGCTCGGCCTTGAGCATCTTGGCGAGGTGGACGCGGTTGCGCTCGCCGCCGGAAAGGATGCCGACCTTCTTCTGCTGATCCGAACCCTTGAAGTTGAAGGCACCGACATAGGCGCGCGACTGCACCGCGCGCTTGCCAAGATAGATCACGTCGGTGCCGCCGGAGATTTCCTGCCAGACGGTCTTGTCGGGGTCGAGGCTGTCGCGGCTCTGGTCGACGTAGCCGAGCTTCACCGTATCGCCGACGCGCAGCGTTCCGGCGTCCGGCTTCTCCTGGCCAATGATCATGCGAAACAACGTCGTCTTGCCGGCGCCGTTGGGGCCGATGACGCCGACGATGCCGCCGGGCGGGAGCTTGAAGCTGAGGTCGTCGATCAGAAGGTTGTTGCCGTAACCCTTTCGCACGCCCTCCGCCTCGATCACGGTGCCGCCGAGGCGCGGGCCGGGCGGTATGACGATGTCGGCGACGCCGGCGGCCTGTTCCTGCGACTTCGCCAGCATCTCCTCGTAGCGCTGGATACGCGCGCGGCTCTTGGTCTGGCGGGCGCGCGGGGAGGTGCCGATCCATTCCTGCTCGGCGGCCAGCGCGCGCTGGCGGGCGCTCTCCTCCTTTTCCTCCTGCGCGAGGCGCTTCCTCTTCTGGTCGAGCCAGGAGGAGTAGTTGCCCTCGAACGGATAGCCGCGGCCGCGCTCGATCTCGAGGATCCAGTTGGTGACGTTCTCGAGGAAGTAGCGGTCATGGGTCACGACCAGCACGGTGCCGGGATAGTCGCGCAGGGTCTTTTCCAGCCAGGCGACGCTTTCGGCGTCGAGATGGTTGGTGGGCTCGTCGAGCAGCAGCACGTCGGGCTTTTCGAGCAGCAGGCGGCAGAGGGCGACGCGGCGGCGCTCGCCGCCCGAGAGCCTGGTGACGGGGCTGTCCGGCGGCGGGCAGCGCAACGCGTCGAGCGCGATCTCGATGCGGCGGTCGAGCTCCCAGCCATCCTCGGCCTCGATCTTCTCCTGCAAGTCGGCCTGCTCGGCGAGAAGCTCGTTCATCTTCTCGTCGTCCATCGGCTCGGCGAAGGCATTGGAGATCTCGTTGAAGCGGGCGATCGCGGCCTTGAGAGGGCCGAAGGCCTGGCCGACGTTCCCGGCAACGGTGAGGTTGGGGTCGAGGTGCGGCTCCTGCGCCAGGTAGCCGACGCGCGCGCCCTCCGCGGCCCAGGCCTCGCCGCCGTATTCCTTTTCGATGCCGGCCATGATCTTGAGCAGCGTCGACTTGCCGGCGCCGTTGACGCCGAGCACGCCGATCTTCACGCCGGGGAGGAAGGAGAGCGTGATGCCCTTGAAGACCTCCCGCCCGCCGGGGTAGCTCTTGGTCAGGTCCTTCATCACGTAGACGTACTGGTAGGCGGGCATCGGCAGCTCCGGTGGCTGGAGAATGGGCGCGGGTATGGGCGCGGCGGGTCATGCCAGCGTTTGCGGGCGTCGTCACCCCTCATGACCGCGTGGATGCGATGCGCCCGGCAGGGCTCGAACCTGCGACCAAGCCGTTATGAGCGGCCCGCTCTGACCAACTGAGCTACAGGCGCCTCGCGGCTTCTCTATCCACCGCCGGAGCCGCCGCTTCAAGCCGCGGCATGGCGCCGCGCTCCGCGAAGAGCAGAAACAGGCCCGCGGCGACGATGATCGCGGCACCCAGGACTGTGCCGCTGTCCGGCACCTCGCCGAAGACCAGGTAGCCGGTGACCGTGGCCCAGACGATGGACGTGTACTGGAACGGGGCGACGAGCGAGGCCGGGGCGAGCTGCAGGCCGCGGTTGACGCCGCCGTAGCCGGCCATGGTGATGAGACCGATCGCCGAAAGTGCCATAAGGTCGAGCGGGCCCGGCATGGTGAAGCGCAGCGCCGACCAGCCGGCGCCAA
>JAJZUI010000208.1 GCA_021847175.1 Pseudomonadota bacterium | reverse complement strand
CGCCCCGAGAAGCCGAGAGGCGCTTTGGAAAACCATTGGCGCATCACTCGACCGCTATAGCTCAGCCGAATGCGCAAACTACATTCGACATTGCGGATACGGACACCCTGCATGAAAACGCTCTAGGTTCGTTCTTTCTCGTAAGAAAAAACCAGAGAACTTTTTTTCGCTGCGATCAGTCGTCGGCCATGTAGGCGCCGATGTGCTGGGCGAGTTCGGGGTCGCGCCGCGCGATGGTGGCGCCGTAGAGCGCCGCGATCACCAGCACCGCGAGCGCCACATAGGGGAAGATGTTGAATGGCCAGCTCTGCCCCGGCTGGATCAGGCCCCACAGCGGCAGCAGCATGAACAGTGTGCCCGCCACCGGCACGACGAGGTGCCGGATGGGGCGGAACCGGTCGCGGTGATGGCGCAGCATAAAGACCGGCAGCGCGAGATTGGTCGCCATGTAGACGAGGATCACCGGGATGGTGCCGAGCGTCCCGGCGTCGCCGAAATAGTCGAGCGCCGAGATCCCGCGCCCCCAGCCGAAGATCACGACCGAGGCAAGGGCGATGATCAGGAACGCCCAGGTCGCGACGTAGGGCGTGCGGTGGTGCGGGTGGATCTTGCCGAAGAAGGCCGGCAGCAGCCGCTCGCGCCCTGAGTTGAAGAGTATGCGCGCCTGGGAGTTCGTGAGCGCGATGAGCGAGCTCAGGATCGAGGTGAGACCGGCGAGATAGGCGAGTGCCACCAGGCCGCCGGCCGAGCTCTTTATCGCATCGATGAACGGAATGTCGGACTTGCCGATCGCCGTCGCGTTCATGTGGAAGGCGACCGTCACCGCATAGGCGAGGAAGATGTAGAAGATGCCGATGGCGACGGTCGCGGAGACCAGCGCGCGCGGCACGTTGCGCCGCGGCTCGGCGGTTTCCTCGGCGAGCATCGCCGAGTTCTCCCAACCGATGAACAGATAGATAGCGAGCGGGAAGCCCGCGCCGAGCCCGGCGAGACCGCCCGCGAGGTTCGACGGCAGGAACGGCGCGATCGACAGCGAACCGGCGTTAGCGGCCAGCATCACGACGCCGCCCACCAGCAGCAGCACGAGTTCGAAATAAAAGAAGATCGCCGCCCAGCGGGTCGAGAGGCTGATGCCGCGCATCACCAGCACGCCGGCGATGATCGCGGCCACGGCGCAGACCAGCGGCCAGGGCAACGAGGCGCCGGTGAAGAATTTCAGCGTATCGACGAACCAGCCACCCGAGATCGCGACCACCGAGGAGGCGGCGATGATGTAGCCGAATGTGACGAAGACCGAGACCGCGGCCCCGGCCGCCGGCCCGAAGGCGAGCCCCGTGAAGGTGACGAAGGAGCCGGTGGAGGGGCGGTAGCGGGTGAACTCCGCCAGCGTGTTGGTGAGGAAGAGGATGCCGATCATCGCCGTGATGATCGTCACCGGTGTCGCGATGCCCGCGCCGCCGGCGATGACGCCGAAGCCGAAGAAGAAGCTCATCGCCGGGGCGATGTTGGCCATGGTCGAGGCGACGATCTGCGGCAGGCCGAGAGAGCCGCGCTGCAGCCGCTCACCGGTGGCGACGATGGACGTCATGTTGTTCCTCCCCGTGACCCCAAATCCCCCAGACCCCAAACGGGGCCGCATGTCGCATGCCGTTAACATCTCCCGCCGCGCCGCGTCCATGCAGAAAGGACGAAAGCCCTTCCGCTTCTTTTTCTTCAGGAAAAGAGGAAGAGCGCTTCTATGTTTCGAGCCAGTCCCTGATTTCCCGCTTCAGGAACGCGAATTCCTCGGGGATTCCGTTCGGCGCTCCGGCGCGGTGGCCCCAGATGCTCTGGATCGGCGCCAGCCGCGCGTGGCGCAGGTGCACCGCCTCGGCCTCGTTGTCGGCGACGCGGAAATAGAGGTCCGTAGTCGAGGGCAGCAACAGCACCCGCGCCTCGATCGCCCGCAGCGCGGCCGCGAGGTCGCCGCCGTCGGCGATGTCGCCGGCCTCCCAGGTCTTGAGCTGGGCATAGAGATTGGCGGCGCGGCGCTTGTAGTTGCGCTCCTCCCAGTCGGTGCGCAGGAAGGTTTCCAGGTCCGGCGCGCCGAGGGCGGTGATGTGCAAGCCTGCGCGGTAGAAATCCTGGCTCAGCGCCCAGCCGGCATAGATGTGCCCGAACGCCTTGAGGTTCAGCCGCGGTTCGGCCGAGAAGCGGCCGTTGCCGAGGTGCTCAGGCGCGGCCTCCAGCGTTCGCAGCAGGGAGGAGAGGAAGACGCGGTTGTGCACCGCGGTCCTGGCGCTGCCGCAGACCACAATGGCGCGCTCAACGCCCGGGCGCGTCGCCCAGTGATAAGCCTGCTGCGCGCCCATCGAGAACCCATAGACGGCGGCAAGCCGCTCGATACCCCATTGTTCGCGCAGCAGCCGTGCCTGGGCCGCCACGACGTCGTGATACGTCACCACGGAAGGATAGTCCGGCGTGTCGGCCGCGCCCGAGGACAGGCCGTTGGAGAACAGGTTGGGGATGACGACGAACCAGCGCCCCGGGTCGAACAGGGAATCCGGCCCGATCGCCCATTCCATGTCCGCGTGCTGCGCGGTGTAGGAGCAGGGGTAGAGCACCACGTTGTCGCGAGCCGGCGAGAGCGTGCCGTGCGTGCGCCAGACGATGCGCGCGCGGGCGATGGTTCCGCCACGCTCCACCTTCAGGTCCCCGAGCTCGAAGACCCCCTCCGCGACCGGCCAGTTCGTCATCGTGTTCTTCCGGGTTACTTCTTCTGGGCTTCGGCGAGCCGGCGGCGCAGATCGGCGATCTCGGCGCGTAGTCCCTCGATCTCGGCGTCGCGCGAAGCAGGCGGCGGGGGCGTCGGGTCGCCGTGCTCGGGGCGGAACGGCGTGAACAGGCTCAGCGCCCGTTCCATCATGGCGCGGTTCTGCCGCCCCACCTCCTCCATGTCGAAGGGAAAGAAATTCCCCATCGTCTTTTGCATCGCCTCGCGCATCTGCTCCTGCTGGTGCGCGAAGCTCTCCATCGCCTGCTCCAGGTATCGCGGCACGAGATTCTGCATGGAATCGCCGTAGAACCCGATCAGCTGCCGCAGGAAGGCGGTGGGCAGCAGGTTGTGGCCCTTGTTCTCCTCCTCGACGATGATCTGCGTGAGCACGGAGCGGGTGATGTCCTCGCCGGTCTTGGCGTCGTAGACGACGAAATCGCGCCCGCCGCGGACCATTTCCGCCAGGTTGTCGAGCGTGATGTAGGTCGAGCTTTCCGTGTTGTAGAGGCGGCGATTGGCATATTTCTTCACCACCACCGGCGGCATCACCGGTTTCGGATCCGTGTCAGCCGGGGAGGGGTCGTTCATGGCGGTCCTCGCGGCGAAATATCCGCTCTCGTAGCATGCCGCGTTGCAACAAGGATAGGCGCCCGTTGCACCGGAGAGGGTTCGGCCGAGGGCCGAGGCACGGTTTTCCGCACCGCGGCATTAACCGTTTCCGGCTCCGCGGCGGGCCCCTATGATGGGTGGCGCGGGAGCCGGGATGGAGCATGAGCGCGGAGGGCGAGCGGGACGGTCCCGAGGACATGCGGGAGCTGGCGCGCGACTGGATTACCCTGGTCGAGACGGAGCTCGCGGCCCTGGCCACCGACCGGGAGGCGCAGGAGGCCTGGACGACGCTGCTTTCCATGTGGGCGGGCGCCGCTGCCGCGATGCTCGCGGCGATGCCGCGCGGCGGTGCCGCGACGGGCGCGGCCCATGACCGGCCCGCCGCCCCGCCGGGGGCCGCGACCCCTCCTGCTGCACCTGACCCTCGCGATGCTGAGATCGAGCGTCTCGGTGGCTGCCTCCGCGACCTCGAACAGCGCCTCGCGGAACTGGAACGCGGGGGAGGAGGCTCAGGCGCTGCTGGAGAGGCTGGCGCGCAGCGGGCCCGACGGGTTTCCCGAGGCGGTGCTGCGCGAGGCACTCGCCGCCGACCGTGAGCTGATCAGGGGCATAGCCGCCTACCGCCGGCATCCCTGGCACCGCGACCTGCCCGAGCCCCCGTTCTTCTGGTCCGAGGGCAGCTCCCGGCTGCTCGACTATGGTGGGAGCGGGCCCACGGTTCTGTTCGTGCCCAGCCTGGTGAACCGCGCCCACGTGCTGGACCTGGCACCCGGCGTCTCCATGATGCGCCATCTCGCCGGCGCGGGGCTGCGGCCGCTGCTGCTGGACTGGGGCTGGCCCGGCGAGGCGGAGCGCGCGTTCACCCTCACCGACTACATCGCGGGCCGGCTGGAGCGTGCGCTCGCGGCTGCCGCGGCGGACGGTCCCGTGGTGCTCGCGGGCTACTGCATGGGCGGCAACCTGGCGCTGGGCGCGGCACTTCGCCGGCCGGAACTGGTGCGCGCGCTGGCGCTGCTCGCGACGCCCTGGGATTTCCATGCCGCCGGCGTGGAGCAGGCGCAGGTGCTGGCCCGGCTGCTGCCGCTCGCCGAGCCGCTGCTCGCGTTCTCCCGTACCCTGCCCGTGGATGCGCTGCAGCTGCTGTTCGCGATGCTCGACCCCTGGGGGATCGCGCGCAAATATCGCGGCTTCGCCCGCCTGGATCCCGAGGGACCGCGGGCGCGCCTGTTCGTGGCGCTGGAGGACTGGCTCAACGACGGCGTGCCGCTCGCGGCCCCGGTGGCGCGGGAGTGTCTTTCCGGCTGGTACGGCGAGAACACGCCGGCGCGCGGTGCCTGGCGCGTCGCCGGGCTGCCGGTCGAGCCGCAGGGGCTGCGCATGCCGGCCTTCGTCGCCGTGCCCTCGCGCGACCGCATCGTGCCGCCGGAATCCGCCGCGCCGCTGGCTCACCTCATTCCCGGCGCCACGCTGCACCGGCCGGCGGCGGGACATATCGGCATGGCGGCGGGCAGCAATGCCGCCACCGCCCTGTGGCAGCCGCTCGCCAATTGGGTCGTGGCGCTCGACGCTGTATAGCGGACGCCGCGACGCCCGATCGCCGCAGGAAACCAGCACACGAGGTCGCCCCATGAGCACCGCCGCAGAAGACATCGTCATCGCCGCCGCCGCTCGCACGGCGGTCGGCTCCTTCAACGGCGCGTTCGGCGCCGTGCCCGCCCACACGCTGGGCGCCGCCGCGATCACCGCGGCGCTGGGCCGCGCCAAGGTCGAGGCCGCCGAGGTCTCCGAGGTGATCCTGGGCCAGGTGCTCGCGGCAGGGCAGGGAATGAACCCGGCGCGCCAGGCCGCGCGCGCCGCCGGCGTGCCGGATGCTGCGACCGCCTTCGGCATCAACCAGGTCTGCGGCTCCGGCCTGCGTGCCGTGGCCCTTGCCGCGCAGCAGATCCGCACCGGCGAGAGCAGCATCGTCGTCGCCGGCGGGCACGAGAGCATGAGCCAGTCCCAGCACGCGGCGCATCTGCGCAACGGCACCAAGATGGGCGACCTCGGCCTCGTCGACACCATGATCCGCGACGGGCTGTGGGACGTGTTCCACGGCTACCACATGGGCCAGACGGCGGAGAACGTTGCCTCGCGCTGGCAGATCACGCGCGAGGATCAGGACCGGTTCGCGCTCGCCAGCCAGCAGAAGGCGAGTGCGGCGCAGAAGGCCGGCCGCTTCAAGGACGAGATCTCGCCGGTCACGCTCAAGGGCCGCAAGGGCGACACCGTGGTCGCCGACGACGAATACATCCGCCACGACGCGAGCATGGAGGCGATGGCCAAGCTGCGCCCGGCCTTCACCAAGGACGGCACGGTAACGGCTGCCAACGCCAGCGGCATCAACGACGGTGCCGCGGCGCTGGTGGTGATGTCGGCCGCCGAGGCCGCGAAGCGCGGCATCACGCCGCTCGCGCGCATCGCCGCCTTCGCGACCGCCGGCGTGGCGCCGGACGTGATGGGCACCGGCCCGATCCCCGCGAGCCGCAAGGTGCTGGCGCGCGCCGGGTGGAAGGCGGAGGACCTCGACCTGATCGAGGCCAACGAGGCCTTCGCCGCGCAGGCGATCGCGGTCAACCGCGACATGGGCTGGGACGAGGCGAAGGTGAACGTGAACGGCGGCGCGATTGCAATCGGCCACCCGATCGGCGCCTCCGGCGCGCGCATCCTGGTGACGCTGCTGCACGAGATGGCCAGGCGCGGCAGCAGGAAGGGCCTCGCGACGCTGTGCATCGGCGGCGGCATGGGCGTCGCCATGTGCCTCGAGCGGTAGGGCGCGAGCCTTTCTGCCTCGCTGAACGAACGCGAAACGATACGGCTGGGCGGTGACGCCCGGCCGGCCTGTTTTCAGGGTGCCATGGCTTTCAGGGCATCAGGGGCGGACGTGCCCTAGGCGCGGAGGGCGTAGCGCGCGCCCTTCCACAGTCCGATCGTGAGGCGGCTCGCGCCCGCGAGCGGCACCACCGCTTCCCCGTCCGTCCAGCGCAGCTCCGCCTCCGGCGCGTGCCAGCCGGGGCCGAGGGCGGCGCGGTCCAGGCGCTCCCCGTCGCGCCACAGCTCGCGCACCGCGAGGCCGAGGCGGCGGGCCTCGCTGCGCGGCCGCCGTGCCTGGCGCGAGCGCAGCAGCGCCTCGCCGCGCGTGCGCGGCAGGTCGAAGACGAGCATTCCGTCCTCGTCACGCGGCCGCAACGTCTCGCCCGCGAGCTCCAGCACCAGGTCGGGGTCCGCCGTCGCGATCCAGCCGCAGTCCGTCTCGCGCCCGCGCAGCCGTTCCGCGATCGCATCGAGCCGCGCGCCTGAGACCACCAGCGGCGCGCAGGCCCGCCGCCGCCAGATGGACAGCGCCGTGAGCGTGTCCGCGGGTGGCGCGTCGTGCCCCTCGAAGGCACCACGGTTGCCGGTGTCGAGATAGGACTCGCAGGGCGCGCCCTCGGCCAGAATCACGTCGTGCTGGTCGAGCTCCACATGCCAGTACGTGACGGCCTCGCGCGGGGCC
>JAJZUI010000207.1 GCA_021847175.1 Pseudomonadota bacterium | reverse complement strand
CGTGATGCTCTCCAGCGCGGTGCGCACCTATCTCAACCGCTACGCCGTCGCACCGGGGCGGCGCGCGGTGATCGTCACCGCGGGGGAGGACGGCTGGGACCTGCTCGGCGACTGCCTGCGCCTCGGTGTGGAGGTGGCCGCGATCGTCGAGCGCCGCGTCGCGCTGGCGCAGGACCGCCTCGATCTCGCCCGCCGCGCCGGAGCCCTGGTGTTCGCCGGCGGGCACGTCGGCGGAACGGCCGGCGCCATGGGGTTGCGCGCAGTCGATATCGTGGATGTCGCGGGGAAGCGCCATCGCCTCGCCGCTGACCTGCTGGCGATGGCCGGCGGCTGGACGCCGGCCATCGGTCTCGCCTGCCATCTCGGGGCCAAGCCTGAGTGGAGCGAAGACGCCTCCGCCTTCCTGGCCGGTGACGCGCCGCCCGGGATGAGCGTGGCCGGCGGGGCCGCGGGATCGATCGGGCTGGCCCACGCGCTCCAGAGCGGCGCGCGTCGCGGAGCGGAAGCCGCCTCGGCCTGCGGCTTCGCGGCGACAGCGCATCCGGTCACGGCGGCGACGCAGCCGGCCGCGCCGCTTTGGCTCATGCCGGCGAACCGGCGGAAGGCGTTCGTCGATTTCCAGAACGATGTGGCCGCCTCCGACGTGGCACTGGCGCATCGCGAGGGATATCGCTCGGTCGAGCACCTCAAGCGCTACACGACGCTGGGCATGGCGACCGACCAGGGGCGGACGGCAAACGTCAACGGCCTGGCGCTCATGGCCAGCCTCACCGGCCGCGACATCGCGGCCACCGGCACGACGCGGCTGCGCCCGCCCCATACGCCGGTTGCCATCGGTGCGCTCGCCGGGGTGCATCGCGGCCGCGACTATCGCCCGACGCGGCTGCCGCCGGCCCATGGGTGGGCGCGCGAGCAGGGCGCCGTCTTTGTCGAGGCGGGGCCGTGGCTGCGGGCGCAGTATTTCCCGCGGCCAGACGAGACGGACTGGCTGCAATCGGTCACCCGCGAAGTGAGGGCGGTACGAAGCGGCGTGGGGATCTGCGATGTCTCGACGCTGGGGAAGATCGAGCTCGTCGGTAGTGCCGCCGCGACATTCCTCGACCGTATATACGCCAACACGATCGCGACGCTCCCGGTCGGCTGCGTCCGGTATGGCCTGATGCTGCGTGAGGACGGGTTCGTGCTTGACGACGGTACCGTGGCACGGCTGGCGCCGGACCGTTTCGTGATCACTACCACGACCGGCGAGGCGCACGCCGTGCTGAGCCACCTGGAATATTGCCACCAGGTGCTGTGGCCGGAGCTGGATATTCATTTCGTATCAGTGACAGATAGGTGGGCGCAATTCGCCATTGCCGGACCACGGTCGCGCGCGGTTCTGCAGGCGGTGCTGGACCCCGGCATCGACCTCATGAACGCGGCCTTTCCGTTCATGGCGGCGGCGGAGTGCCGCGTCCTCGCGGGGGTGCAGGCGCGCCTGTTCCGGATCTCCTTCTCCGGTGAACTGGCCTACGAACTCGCCGTGCCTGCCGCCGAGGCCAGCCGCGCGGTCCGCGCCCTGGTAGAGGCGGGCGCGAGCGATGGCATTACGCCCTATGGCACGGAGGCGATGTCCGTCATGCGCATCGAGAAAGGCTACGCGGCCGGCGGCGAGATCAACGGTCAGACCACGGCCCGCGATCTCGGCCTGGAGAAAATGCTGGCGAAGCGCAAGGACTATATCGGTCGAGCCCTGGGGCGCCGGCCAGCCTTGCAGGAGGCATCGCGCCCCGTCCTTGTCGGCCTGCGGCCGGTCGATCGGTCGGCGCGGTTGCGCGGTGGCGCACATTTCCTCCCCCTGAGCGCGCCTGCGACACGGGAGTACGACGAAGGTTGGGTCAGTTCGGTGGCGTACTCGCCGACGCTCGGGCACTGGATCGGGCTAGGCTTCCTTGCCAACGGGGCTGAGCGGCACGCCACGCGGGTGAGGGCCTACGATCCTCTGCGCGGTGGGGACACGGAGGTCGAAATCACCCCGCCATGCCAGTTTGATCCCGAGGGAGTGCGCCTACGTGGTTGAGGCAAATGTCGAGGCTCTTGCTTTGCCTGAACTGACGACATTCTCACTTGCATCACGGCAGAGCGAGGAAATGCGCCGGCGCGCGGAACAAGAGCTGGGACTTGCGCTGCCGGAGCCCGGGCGCACCACTGTCGCAGCCGAACTGCGCGCGGTTTGCGTCACGCCGGACCGGTGGTTGATGCTTCGGGAAGGAACGTCTCAATCCCTCGGGGCCCTGCTCGCCGATGCGCTGGGCGACGCCGCGAGTCTGATCGATCTGTCGGGCACTCACGTCGGCGTGCGTGTGCGTGGCGCCGGCGCCCGCGCAGCGCTGGCGAAGTTCCTGCCATTGGACCTGCACCCGCGCGCGATGAAGCCCGGGCACGTAGCGGCCACTCTGGCAGCGCATATGCCGGTGCTGCTCTGGCAGGTCGACGACGCGCCGACCTACGATCTGCTGTGCACACGAAGCCTAGCGGAGAGTTTCCATCGCGCGCTGAATTTGGCCAGCGTGAACCCGGATGCCGGTCCGCGCGTAAGGTAATCGCAGTCGCATTGGTCCGCATGTGAATCGGCGCGCCAATAGGACCCCGTCATTGAACTCGTAATGCACTGAAACCGCTATATGAATCTCCTTCGAAGTGGGGCCTCGATCGGCGCCGATAGGGACCTTGCCTCAAGCGAGTTTCCATTGCGAAATCCGGACGTTGCGCTGACCGGCACGGGGGTCACGGTTGCGTCCCGATTCACACCGTGGCTGTGCTATTTTCTAGCCGACCCCGGAGATTGCCTCGCTAAAACGGCTGGGGCGAAATGCATCGAGCGGCAACGGACTCCTGCCGTCCACGATCAGATCGGCGAGCAGCGACCCGACGATTGTGCTCAGCTGGAAGCCGTGGCCGGAAAAGCCGAACGCGTGCCACATGTTGGGTGCCGTTTGGCTCGGCCCGATCACCGGAATCTGGTCCGGCATGCGTGCCTCAAGCCCCGCCCAGGCCCGCACGATTGTGGCACGACGCATTATCGGGAACAGGATGGAGCAGGTCTCGGCACTTACGCGCATCCGTTCCGCTACGGGATCGGCCGTCTCCTTGGTCAGGTCGGCGATGCCAAGAATGCCGCCACCGATGACCACCGTGCCGGTCGACGTCTGCTTGAAGGAGAGCTGGCGCCCGGTACCGATGACGACGGGATCCACGAAGGAAGGCATGCGGCCAGTCACCATCATGGTCGCCGCGAAATATCCGCGCGGCAGCGTTTCGCCCACGAGTGAAGCCGTCTGCCACGCCCAGGCGCCGCCGCAGTTGATCAGAATCTCGCTGGTGAAGATGCTGTCGGTGGTCAGCACGCGCCAACGCGTGCCATGCTCGAGCCCGGTCACTCGTACGCCCTCCACGAAGCGCACGCCAAGCTCGATCGCGCGCAGCCGGAAAGCCTGGCTGGTGAGGTAGGGCGTGGCCTGGCCATCGCGACGGGAAACCAGGCCGCCGATGCAATGATCCGCAACGGCGGGGAGCAGGCGGCGGAGCTCCTGTCGGTCGACCAGTTCCTCGTGATTCCAGCCCAGCGCGCGGATCTCCGCCGCGCGGGCCTCGAGCTTGCGCATGTCCGCCTCGGTTTCAGCCACCGCGACTTGACCGATATGGCCAACGAATTCGCACATCGCCGCGTAGCGACCGAGCAGGCTCTCCAGGTCGAGCCACCGATCCATGGCGGCCATGGAGAGCGGTATCTCGGCGGGATCGCGCAGCAGCTGACGCACGCCGCCGGCGTTTACCCCCGAGGCGTGACGCCCAACGGAGTTCTTTTCGATGACGATCGGGCGCATGCCCTTCAGAGCCAAGTGCATTGCCGTGGACGTGCCGTGCAGCCCGCCACCGATGACGATCGCGTCGGTGTCCGTGATGCTCACAGCGTGCTCTCCCCCGGCGGCAGGCCTTCTTCCTCGCCGATTAGGCCCGCGAGCGTCATCAGCGGAATCGGCCGCACCGGAACCCGGATGCGATAGGTGCCGACTGCCGCCATCGTCCGGCCGGTCTCGTGTGCGATCAGCGAGGCGACGGTGGGGCCGCACATGCGCCCTTGGCAGGGACCCATGCCGCAACGGGTGAAGATCTTGGCGCGATTGGGGTCCTCGCCGCCCAAGTGCACGGCCTCGCGCATCTGTGCGACCGTTACTTCCTCGCAACGGCAAATGATCGTGTCGGGGTCGGTTGGCAAAAGGCTCTCCGCGGCCGGTTGGAACAGTCGATCCAGCAGGGGGCGAATGCGCTTGTGGCGCGCTAGCGCGGCGCGCTCGGGGCGGGCGCGTCGATCCCGCTCCGCCTGGTCAATGCAGTCGAGACGGAACGCGGTATCCAGCGCGGCAAGCCGGCCGAGGTTTTCCGCGGCCAGCGCGCCAAGAATACCCGCGCCATCCCCCGCGATCGCAATGCGTTCCTCTGACGTTGCGCCCCATTCGTCGGTTGCCGGCCGCCAGCAGAGCTGTGCCGCGTCCCAAATCTGCTGGCACCGGGTCGAAAGGCTGAGCTGGTTGTCGGGGATCACACCTTCGTGCAGCAGCACGAGGCCGGCGGCGAGGCGGTGGCGGCTGCCATCGGCCTCGTAAGAGATTCCTTCCGCGCGATCCTTGCCGTCGATGCGCAGGCCAGAGACGCCGTTGGCGAGCGGGATGCCGAGGCGCCGGACCTCTTGCACCCAGCCGACTCCCTTGAGGAGATTTCGCCCGGCGAGCAGCGCGCGTGGCAGCTCCTTCAGTGCGCTGGCGATGCGGCTGGCGGGCGTGGTAACAAGAAGGGCCGCGATGGTGCAGCCGGCACGCGCGAGTTGCAGTGCGACCAGGTAGATGAGGGGACCAGAACCGGCGATCACGACCGGCACGTTCGGGACGATATCAGAGGCCTTGAACAAGGTCTGAGCCGCGCCCACCCCCATCACGCCGGGAAGTGTCCAGCCCGGTATCGGCACGGGGCGCTCCATGGCGCCAGTCGCCAAGAGGATGCGACGCGCATGCACCATCCTCGCCCCATCCGGTCCGGTTAGGCCGATCCGTCCGTCCGGCGAGGTCTGCCAGACAACGCTGCCCGGACAGTAGGTTGCTGTGCTGGCGCGCAGGGCGCCGGCCAGCTCGGCACCGCGCCGGTAATCGTCGCCCAGTTTCTCGATGTGACCGCCGCGTTCGAGGGCCTCGATGTTGCGGTAGATTTGTCCGCCGGGGGCCTGCTGCTCGTCCAGCACCACGGTGTCGAGCCCGAGTTCAGCCGCGGTGACGGCGGCCGCCATGCCGGCAGGGCCCGCACCCACGATCGCGAGGTCGTGGTGTTCGTTGCTCATGGGCCCGGTTCCTCCGCCTGTCGGCGGACATGCATGCCATCACTGACAATGGTCAGGCAGGCCTGGCGGTCTGGCTGACCATTGATCTCAACGAGACACTCGAAGCAGTTGCCGATCATGCAATGCGGCGCGCGCGGCGCCGCGCTCACGGCGGATGCACGGAAGCTCGTGAATCCGGCGACCAGCATCGCCGCGGCCACGCTTTCCTCCGCCGCGGCGTGGACCGGCTTGCCATCGACATAAATGACGACGCCGGCGGAGGGGGTGTGTGATCTGCGGAACATCAGATTTTCCGTTTCTGGGAGGCATGCGAGGCGGCCGATGCGCGGAATCCGGATCGGCCGGTTCCGTCCCGCCGCGCGCCTGTGCACCGCCATGCATTGACGCGGAGGCCGCGAGCGGGCGTTCTATCCATCAAGGGCGTTCCTCGTGATCCTGGATTCCTGGAGATGTGAGTGCGACGGCGGCTCAATCTGCGGCAGATCGAGGCATTTAAGGCCGTGATCGAACACGGTACGGTGAGTCGTGCGGCAAGCATCCTGAACGTTTCGCAGCCGGCGCTGAGTAAGCTCGTTGCCAATCTCGAGACTGACGCAGAGCTGAGATTGTTCGATCGGGTCAAGGGCAGGTTGGTGCCGACCGAGCGAGGCATGCGTTTCTACCACGAGATCGACCGCATCTTCAGCGGCGTGCAGCAGGTTGAGAACGCCGTCGAGGCGATCCGCCGGGAGGAACAGGGAAGGCTTGCCGTCGGCGTGCTGCCGGCACTGTCTGGGCGATTTATCCAGGAGGTCACCATGGGCTTCCTGAAGCGCCATCCAAATGTCTTCTGCTCGATTGAGTCCCGCAGCTCGCAATGGCTTGCCGAACAACTGGTGACGCGCAAACTCGACGTAGCCCTGGTCAGCTCGCGCGTTGACAACCCTTACGTCGTTAGTGAGTCCCTGCTCAAACATCCGCTGGTATGTATCATGCCGCTGGGTCACGCGTTGGCGAGCAAACGCGTGATCGGTCTGGCGGACCTGGACGATACGCCCTTCGTTTCCTTCGACCGCGAAAGCTTCACGGGCCAAAGGGTCGATGCCCTCGTTGCGACCCATCAGACCCGGTCGAACATCGCTCTCGTCGCGACCGTCGCGCCGACGTTGTGCGAGTTCGTGGCGGCCGGGCTGGGTGTCTCCTTGGTACATCCGCTGATGATCAGCGGCTTTCAGAAGCGGCTGATCGTACGGCGCTTCGAGCCCGAGATTTCGTTCGACTTCCAACTCTGCCGCAGTCGCGAGACCCGCAACGCCCGGCTCGTCGAGGATTACCTGCAGCAGACGCGGCTGGCCGCGGAGCAAGTTCTGCGCGAAGCCGCCGGGGACACGGCTCTTTGGCCGCTCGTGGGGTTGCCGCGACGCCGCAAGCCCATGACCGCCCGCGGCTGAACTAAAACGCCGCGCCAGCGGAGGTCCGTGTGGCGTCACGTCTCGATCAGATCCTGCAGGAAGACCCGTGTTGCTTCCTGGCGCGGGTTGGTGAGCATCA
>JAJZUI010000206.1 GCA_021847175.1 Pseudomonadota bacterium | reverse complement strand
TGCGAACGATGGACGAGTTGTGGAAGGCGCTCGGCCCGGCCGCCGACACCTTCAGCCCCGCCGAATGCAGCAACTACTTCCGTCATGCCGGATATTTCCAGTCAGACTGAAATTGCTCTAGAGCACGCACCGGGTCGGTTCGGCTGTCCTGCCCATGTGTTGGCGGCTGCATGCGTATGGTCTGCCAAGACCAGCAGGGGGGCGGAAAAAGTTCGCAGGAGAGGGCGTTTATCCTGAGATGGTGACGCGGCGCCGTGCCCTCAGGGCGGCGCCGCGCTGCGAGTACCTACAGACTTGCCGGACCCGGCGGCGCCGGGGCGGGTGCCAGGGCCGGTCCCACGGTGGGCCCAGGCGGTGCCGGAGCCGGCCCGGCGACGGGGCTGGGTCCGCGCGGCGCGGGGGCTGGCCCCGGGGGTGGAAGGGCTGCCTGCTGGATGGGAGCGGGCGGCCCCAGGCTTGGCATCGGCGAGATGGCGCCGAGCGTCGGATTCACCGGCGGCAGGCCGAGCAGCCGGTCCACCCGGCCGACGACGGGCGGGCTCAGCGTGCGCCCGGTCTCTTCGGCGAGGGTGACCCGGGCATCGGTGATGGCCTGCTCGCGGAGCGCAATCTGCTCCGGGGTTTGGGCGGGCATCGACAGGGCCGTCAGCATGGCACGGTCATAGGTGGCAATCTTGCCAACCATGGAACGCGGCGAGGCATGGGCGAGGGCTTCCGGCGCGGCGTGAGCGGCGTTGAGTGGCCCCAGCGCGGCGGTCAACTGGCCGCGGCTGGCGGGCTGGGTGCGGAACGCTGGCGATGTGTGACCGATGGCCACCGGCCGGGGTGAGGAGATCTGCGCGGGCCGGTTGGAGACGGGGGCGACGATGCCGACGTTGACCCGCCCCGGCCCGAGCCCATGCCCGGCGGCGGCGGTTCCCGTGGCGCCGCTGGCCGCACCCGCGCCTCCTGCGCCGGCGCCTCCTGCACCGGCTCCCCCTGCACCGGCTCCGGCCCCACCGGCGCCTCCTGCGCCGGCTCCGCCGCCCGCGCCGCCTTTGGCCCAGGCCGGTGGCGCAAGGAGGCCGCCGCCGGCGACGCAGGCGGCCAGCACAACGGCGGCGGCCGTGTGCGTCATCCTGGAAGAATACGGACTCCGCTTCATGGCTTTGCTCCTCCGGGTCGCCCCAGCGATGGGGGCGAGAGGAGATGTCGTCAGATTATCGGCGTTTGCAACTCTGGCCCGGCTGACGCCCTCGGGCGGGACGAGGCCTGGGCCGGCTCTCCGGACGGCGTGCGGTGCGGCAGGTTCCCAACACGATTTGGGGCGCCGACGGGAGATGGAGCACGCATAGTATATAAGGTATGCTCCGGTTCGGTTCGGGCGTCCTGCCCAGGTGTTGGTGACCTTGCCGCCATGGAGGGCCAAGACGGGTAGGGGGTCAGGGAGAGCAAAAGTTCGAACAGGCCCGCTTATACGTCGCTGCGCGACGTCCTTGGTCTCCAGGATGGCATGGTATTCCGGATAGCCTGAATTTGTAGATGGCCCGATATTTTTATCGTCTCCCTTGCCAGCGGAGCGGTCACGCTTGCGGCATGGCCATCTATCATCTCAACGTGAAGCTTCTCTCCCGTTCCGCCGGCCGCAGTGCCGTGGCGGCGGCGGCCTATCGGGCTGCGGCGCGGCTGCGCGATGCCCGGACCGGCCGGGTGCACGACTACCGCCGCAAGCAGCACGTCGTCCATGCCGAGGTGCTGCTGCCCGAGGGCGCCCCCGAAGCCTGGGGCGACCGCGCGGTGCTGTGGAACGCGGTCGAGGCGGCGGAGCGCCGCCGCGATGCCCAGGTCGCCCGCGAGGTCGAACTCGCTCTGCCGCGCGAGCTGTCCCAGGCCGAGGCCATCCGTCTGGCGCGGGACTTCGTCAGCACCGAGTTCGTCCGCCACGGCATGGTCGCCGACCTCGCCGTGCACTGCTCGCGCGGGCGCGACGGCCAGCCGCAGCCGCACGCCCATGTCCTGCTCACCCTGCGCCGGGCCGGGCCGGCCGGGTTCGGGCCCAAGGCGCGCGAGTGGAACGAGACCGCCCTGCTGCGGCACTGGCGCGAGCGCTGGGCCGGGCTGGTCAACGCCCGCCTCGCCGAGGCCGGCCAGGATGTCCGCGTCGACCACCGCTCCTACGCCGACCAGGGCCTCGCCCTCACCCCGCAGACCAAGATTGGCGCCGCCGCCCTGCGCATGGCCGCCCGGCGGGCTCCCGGGCCGCCTGGTGCTGAGCACCCCATCCCCGAGCGGCCCATCCCCGGCCAGGTGGCCCGGCACGACGCCATCGCGCAGGAGAACGGGGAAAAAATCATCGCCAGCCCGGCCGTGGCGCTGGCCGCCGTCACCCGCCAGCAGGCGACCTTCACCCGCCGCGACGTCGCCCGCTTCCTCCATGACCACACCCTGGGTGCGGCGCAGTTCCGGAACGCCCTGGCCCGGGTCGAGGCGGCGCCGGAGCTGGTGACGCTGGGCCGCGATGGCCAGGGCGAGGTGCGCTGGACCACAAGGGCGATGCTGGACCTCGAGCAGAGGCTGGCGCAGGCCGGGCTCGGGCTGGCAGGGCGGCGGACCCATCCGGCGCTCGCCCCGGAGCGGGTGCGGGCGCTGGCGGCGGCGGCCGGGCTGGGCGAGGAGCAGGCGCTGGCGCTGGCCCACATCACCGCGCCGGCGGGCCTGGCTGCGGTCGTCGGCCATGCCGGCACCGGCAAGAGCACGCTGCTCGGCGTCGCCCGGCAGGTGTGGGAGGCGGCGGGCTACCGGGTGCGCGGCGCGGCGCTGTCGGGCATCGCCGCCGAGGGGCTGGAGTAGGGGGCGGGCATCGCCAGCCGGACCATCGCCTCGCTGCTGCACCAGTGGGGGCGGGGACGCGAGCGGCTGACGGCGCGCGATGTGCTGGTGGTCGACGAGGCGGGGATGGTCGGGGCGGAGCAGATGGCCGCACTGGTGGCGGCGGTGCGGGCGGCGGGAGCGAAGCTGGTGCTGGTCGGCGACCCGGAGCAGCTGCAGCCCATCGCCGCCGGGGCCCCGTTCCGGGTCCTCGCCGAGCGCATCGGGGCGGGCCCAGGGGCCAGGCTCGCGGTGCGGCTCGACGACGGACGGGAGGTGGCGTTCGACCTCAAGGACTACGCCGACATCGACCACGGCTACGCCGCCACAGTGCACCGGAGCCAGGGCGTCACCGTCGACTGCGCTCATGTGCTGGCCAGCCGCCAGATGGACCGCCACCTCGCCTATGTCGCCCTCAGCCGCCATCGCGACCGGCTCAGCCTGCACTGGAGCGCCGACGAGATGGGCAGCGAGGCCGTCCTGCGCGCCGCCCTCTCGCGCCAGCGCCGCAACGACAGCACGCTCGACTACGGCGAGGCCGACATGCCCGTCACCACCCCGGAAGCCTGCTTCGCCGTGCGCAGGGGCCTGGTGCCCGACAGCGCCATCGTCGTTCCCGACGCACAGGCCTGGCCACCGTCACCGCGGCAGCCGATGGCCAGGCGGCAACCGAAGCCACCGGCCCAGCCGCAGGCGCCGCCGGACCGGAAGACCGGAACGCCGGCGCCGGGCGTGACGGCAGCCGTGTCCCGGCACTGCGCCGCCATCACGGACAGCGCCCTTGCCCGGAGGAAGCTCGCTGCCGCCTGGCGGGGCAGCGACGAGGACGAGGCCGACCTCGCCACCCTCGTCACCCGCGCCGCCACCGCCGCGCGGGCCATCGCTGCAGACCCGGCGTCCCTTGCCGCACTGCACGCCCAGGCCCCCGGCCTGGCCGGGCAGGTCGAGGCGCTGGCGCACAGCCACCTCGACACGCTCATCGCCCGGGCCCGGCGCCAGATGCGCCCGTCCGGCACGGAGCCGGAGCCACCGGCGGCGGGGATGGGCATGTGAGGCGGGATGGCAGACAGCGGTGCTCAACGCGTAGCACGGCGCCGTCGCCTCGTATCGGCCCGGCTCGACATGTAGGGTTCAGCTTCGTTACATGGGAGGCTACGGTTTGTGGAGCAGGTGGTTGGCTGAAGCCCCTATGGGAATCTGCGTTTGGATGATGAAGTCGCGGCTTGCAGTGGCGGCGCCAACTACTTGACGGGTGAGGGATATGGAGGGCGAGGATGGCCGGGGCTGGGCAATCAGATTGGCCGTCACAGTTCATCGCCCTGCGTCCGAATCCGAACCAGTACGCCCGCCGGTCTGCTCGCGTTGTTGCAATGCTGAGCGAACTCCATAAGGCTGGCTTCCAACTGCTGCGAGTGATGCCGTATATGTCGCCGAGCGGCACGGCCTGGCGGCTTAAAATCGGCCCTGCTGCGCTGTTCCATCGCAATCACGGCGCGATGATGGTGTCCGAGTTCGACCTCGAACACTTGCGTCAACCAAAACTGCAAGCCATGGCCCACGCCAGTGCCAACTACAGCTCGGCGGAAGCTTCCGACGGCACATTCTTCGGCTGGGACGACGCGAAACAGGATGGAACGCGCGAGCTGGCTCATAAATTCTTGCAGCGATTCCCGGTACTGGCAGAACAGGGTCATGGCTGGGACTACGCCTACGCTGGTTGGTACCAGCGTTTCCATGGGCTCGTTGAGCAGGGTTTCTATCCATACTGTTTTGCAGACACGGCAAGCGTGTCGCGAAACGGTCTTCATATCAGTAACATGCGGCCCTCCAAGTGGGGTGAATATCCGGATAAGCCTGCATTGCCGCTGCCGCCACCCGGATTATTTAAGACGCTGCTTTCGTTTGACAATCACGGCTGAGGCTTGTATTGTGAATGCAGATATCGCCCCTCTAGAGCACGGTCCGACCTGATGGAATCATCTGGTCGGACGGTCGTGCTCTAGAAACCATAATGGCTAGTGCTCTGACTCATTCGGATGATGCGGGCAATCTGTCGAGCTTGGCCAGGATCGAGGCGGCCGATGCCTTCCAGACGAAGGGCTTGGGGTTGGCGTTGTGTTCGGCGAGGTAGCGGTTGATGGCCGCCTGCAGATCGACGATCGAATGAAAACTGCTGCGACGAATGCGCTTACGAGTCAGCGTCGAGAAGAAGTTCTCGACCGCGTTCAGCCACGACCCCGAGGTCGGGGTGAAATGGAAGGTCCAGCGCGGATGCCGCGCGAGCCACTGCTTGACCTTCGGGTGCTTGTGAGTGGCGTAGTTGTCGACCACCGCCTCGATCAGCTTGCCGGCCGGAACATCGCGCTCGACGGCGTTGAGGAAGCGGATGAACTCGTCATGCCGGTGGCGCTGCATGCAGCGTCCGATCACGGTGCCGTCGAGCACGTTGAGGGCGGCGAACAGCGTCGTCGTGCCGTGGCGGATGTAGTCATGCGTCATGGTGCCGCAGCGGCCGGGTTTCAGCGGCAACCCCGGCTGGGTGCGGTCGAGCGCCTGGATCTGGCTTTTCTCGTCGATCGACAACACCACCGCATGCGCCGGCGGATCGACATAGAGGCCGACGATGTCGACGAGTTTGTCGGCGAACCGCGGGTCACGCGACCGTTTGAAGGTGCGGACGCGGTGCGGCTGCAGATCGTGCGCGGCCCAGATGCGCTGCACCGAGCGCAGCGAGATGCCGGCGGCCTTCGCCATGGCGCGTCCGGTCCAGTGCGTGGCTTCGTGCGGCGGCGCGGCGCAGGTCAGCGCCACCACGCGCGCCACCGTCTCGGCCGCGATCGGTGGCTTGCCGGGCTTGCGCGTTTTGTCGCGCAGCAGGCCGTCCACGCCCGCTTCGGCAAAGCGCTGCTGCCAGCGCCAGACCATCGGCCGGCTGACGCCGACCTGCATCGCAATCTGCTGAACGGGCCGGGCGCCGACAGAGGCGAGAACGACCCGCGCCCGCTCCACGTGCTTGCGCTGCCGGTTGCGCTCCGATGTGATCGCTTCCAGCCGCTGTCTGTCCGCCGTGCTTACAAGCACGCATACTGTCTCTGCCATCCGCCCAGATTCGCACGCCTGCGACCGCCTGTGAATCGGCAGAATGCGTCAAAGCACTAGAAGCGTGACACCACAGTTCAGATGCAGACCCGTTCTTCAGGGGGTCAAAACATCCGCCCAAAATTCTGTCTCGCCCTCCGTGTGTTCAGATGCAGACCCGTTCTTCAGGGGGTCAAAACGTGTGCTGATAGTCAAGAAACGCCAGAGTCCAAGGTTCAGATGCAGACCCGTTCTTCAGGGGGTCAAAACTGCTTCAATTTGGAATCTACTGCAGAAACCCCGGTGTTCAGATGCAGACCCGTTCTTAAGGGGGTCAAAACCTTGCGTGCGTTCAAACGTTAGACGGGCGGCGTGCGTTCAGATGCAGACCCGTTCTTCAGGGGGTCAAAACCGGCTTGGCAGGCTCCGCTGAATTTGCCTTCGAGGCGTTCAGATGCAGACCCGTTCTTCAGGGGGTCAAAACCCATTATTGAAATGCGGCAGCATCTCCAAATCCATGCGTTCAGATGCAGACCCGTTCTTCAGGGGGTCAAAACAATAGAGTCCTGGTTGAATGATAAACATCCGATCGGTTCAGATGCAGACCCGTTCTTCAGGGGGTCAAAACTGCGGCGTGCCGGACGATCTGATTGCCGGGGTCGGCGTTCAGATGCAGACCCGTTCTTCAGGGGGTCAAAACGTGCAGAGCCCGATCGCGGTCCACTCCTCGACGTAGTTCAGATGCAGACCCGTTCTTCAGGGGGTCAAAACTTCATCGCGGCATCTTTGACCGGGTCTGCTTTCGTTCAGATGCAGACCCGTTCTTCAGGGGGTCAAAACGACTCTACGCTTACGGTTCCAGCCTTCTTAGAGCGTTTTTCGATCAAGCTGGACACCTCCGGGAACTGGCGGCGCGGCGCGTTTGGTGATTCTCTCTGTGTGACGTGGCGGGCTGTGTGACGTGGTGGGCTGTGTGACGTGTGGGGGGGGGTGGGGATGGGCAGTCAGCCTGG
>JAJZUI010000205.1 GCA_021847175.1 Pseudomonadota bacterium | reverse complement strand
CGTCACGATCGGGATGTCGCGCAGCCGGCACACCTCGAACAGCTTCCGCGTCTGGCTCTCGATGCCCTTGGCCGCGTCCAGCACCATCACCGCCGCGTCCACCGCCGTCAGCGTGCGGTATGTGTCCTCGGAGAAATCCTCGTGGCCCGGCGTGTCCAGCAGGTTGAACACCAGGTCCTGCCACTCGAACGTCATGACGGAGGTCGCGACGGAGATGCCGCGGTCCTGCTCGATCGCCATCCAGTCGCTGCGCGTGCGCCGCCGGTTGCCCTTGGCGCGCACCGCGCCGGCAAGCTGGATCGCGCCGCCCTTGAGCAGCAGCTTCTCGGTCAGCGTGGTCTTGCCCGCGTCCGGGTGCGCGATGATGGCGAAGCTGCGCCGCCGCGCCGCCTCGGTGGCCACGCGCGAGGGCGAATTGCGGAGAACTAGGGTATCCATGGCGCGCGATCTGCCACAACCGCGCCGGTTACGCGAGGCCGCCGCCCCTCACCCCATGCGGGGCAGGGATACGCCGGTCTGCTTCATGTATTTCCCCGCCTTGTCCTTGTAGCTGATCTCCGGCGGCGCCGCGCCCTGCAGGAACAGGAACTGGCAGATCCCCTCGAACGCATAGACCCTGGCCGGCAGCGGCGTGGTGTTGCTGATCTCGATCGTCACCTGCCCCTCCCATTCCGGCTCCAGCGGCGTCACGTTCACGATGATGCCGCACCGCGCATACGTGCTCTTGCCGAGGCAGATCACCAGGATGTCGCGCGGGATGCGGAAATATTCCACCGTGTGCGCCAGCGCGAAGGAGTTGGGCGGGATGATGCAGGCCGGCCCCTGCCGATCGACAAAGCTCGTCGGCGCGAAATCCTTGGGGTCGATGACGGCGCTATCGACGTTGGTGAACACCTTGAACCGGTCCGCCACCCGCGCGTCGTACCCGTAAGAGGAAAGCCCGTAGGAGATCACCCCGTCGCGCTTCTGCGCCTCGACGAAGGGCTCGATCATCCCGTGCTCCGTCGCCATGCGGCGGATCCAGTGGTCGGGCATCACCGGCATGCGGCTGGCTCCTCGGGCGAGGGTTCGGCGGGGCAGGGGGCCTGGGTCTCGGCCGCCCGCGCGCGGGCCTGCGCCTTGCGCCGGCGCAGGTTCTCGCGCAGCGCCGCCGCGAGCCGCCCGGCGCGCTCGTCCGCGGCCGGCTGCCGGCGGGAGGAGGCGTCGGCGCTGTCGGTGTCGCTGCCGGCGTCTGGGGCGGTAAGCGGGGCGGGGTCTTCGGCCATGGCCAGCAGAAGCCCCGCCCCGCGCCCTGCGTCAAGGTTCGGGGGGAGACAAGGTTCGGGGGAAGGGGGCGGCCCATCCCGAACGCTCTTGGGAACCTTGACGAAGCTCGGAAAAACCCGTGTCCAGCCTGGCGCCAACACCCGCGCCAACACCCGCGCCAACACCGGGGCCGAAGCCCCGGTGCGGCACGTGCGCATCGCCTGGCCCGAGGCCCGCCGGCACCTGGAGGGCAAATCCCCGTTCGTCGGCCACGTCGCTCGAAACCGGGGGGGTGGCGAGCGGCGCGGCGTCGGATAGCAGATTCAACCTCGTCCCCTCGTGACGGCGCCCATGAACGGCGGCGACACAGGCTTTATAGCCGCAACAACCAGCCTCCGCTCTGATCCTGATCAGAAGGCCGCGCGGTTTCGGATGGCGCGCCCGGACGACGCCTCCCAGGGCGCCCCAACCCGGCGCCGCGCCCCGGGCGCCCCGACCCGGCACCCGGGCGCGGCGGTTGCGCGTTGGAGTCCGATTGGCTACGTAGCCCCGCCGCGCGCTGCTGTAGCTCAGTGGTAGAGCACTCCCTTGGTAAGGGAGAGGTCGACAGTTCAATCCTGTCCAGCAGCACCAGCGCGGGCTCATGGCCCTCTTCGGATTCCGGAACCGCGGTACGCGCGATCGGACCGTCCGCGCCCTTGTCGGTTTGGCCCCTTGTCGGTTTGGGCCCGTCTCGGTTTGGCCCGCGCCCAGGGCGCGTGAACCGCCGGCCTTGTTTCGTCCGGTTCCGGTTGTTTTTTTTGGGCTCTCGTGGCCAAGTTGCGCTTTCCGGGGCTCACGGTCCCATCGCAAGACGCTATCAGGGGTAGAGCGCGAGAACATGAAGAAGAACGTCGCGCATTTCGTCCAGAGAGCCGTGAGAGGTCTTGGCTACGAGGTCCTTTCGTCGTGGCGGCTCTCCGAACTGACAAAATCGAAGAACAAATCCCTGACCGAGCTTTTTCGGAAATTTGATATCGGCCTGGTGTTGGATATCGGGGGAAACAAAGGGCAGTTCAGGGAATTCCTTCGGGAGGATGTTTTGTATGCCGGACGAATCCTGACGTTTGAACCAATTCCAGAGCTTGCGGCGGATCTCGATCGCCAGAGCAGGCACGACCCGAACTGGACCGTCTTTCCATTC
Organism: Pseudomonadota bacterium; assembly: GCA_021847175.1. Lineage (GTDB taxonomy): Bacteria > Pseudomonadota > Alphaproteobacteria > Acetobacterales > Acetobacteraceae > JAJXXT01. The sequence continues at coordinate 4,522 of JAJZUI010000205.1, read as the reverse complement.
GCCCTCGGCTCCGAGGGCGGGAGCCTTCCCTTGAACGTCGCATCGAGTTCCGACTTCAGTTCCTTTCTCGCGCCGAGGGAGGACGAGGCTCGATTCCACCAACAGAACAAGACGGCGCGTGTCGTCGAAGTGCCGGTACGGCGTCTGGCGGACGTCGCGAACGAACTGCCGGTCAGGATCGCGGAGGTTCCCACCTTCCTGAAGATCGACACACAGGGCTTCGACCTGGAGGTTCTGAAGGGCGCGGGTGATCTGCTCGGCCAAATTCCGCTCGTTCAGACGGAAATGAGCGTCATCCCCTTATACGAAAAAATGCCGAATTATATTGAAACAATGGTATTTCTGCACGAAAGAGGCTTTTTGCCATCCAGTTTCAATGTTCTAAATATGAAAAACGGAACGACGATTGTGGAATTCGACGCACTTTTCGTGAACTCCAGGTTCGCCACCGCGTAAGCCGCGACGACTCCGGGGCCAGGCCGAAGGGGCAAGCAGCGATACCGGCGGCGTGGCGCCCCCCGTTCCCGCGAACCGGAGCGCGGCGCCCCTCATGGCCCTCCAGGCGCCATCCCCGCCAGCAACCTCCCCACCGCCCGCAACTTCCCCCGGCAATCCGCCCCCGCCGCCCCCAGGTCCAGCAAATACCTCCCCAGCACCTGGTCCCACCGCGGCACGTTCAGGTCCGGGGCCGCCGGCGCCGGGGCGCAGGCGAGCAGCGCCGGTGGCACCGCCGGGCGCACCAGCGTCGGCTCAGGGGCCGGCGCGCAGCGCGCCAAGGGCACGCACAACAGCGGCAGGAGCAGCGCAACTCGGCGCGGGCGGCGGGGCATGGGCAATCTCCATTCGGGCGCGCGCGAGCACATCCGCGCGCTTGATGGCCTCCGCCGCGACGGCGGCCTCGGCTGCGGTGGCGGCCCTGGCATCGGCCACCTGCTGCGCGGCCACCGCCGCCTGGCGCCGCGCGGCCTGCTCGGCGAGCACCTTCGCGTCGTGCCCGCGCAGCCACAGCCACGCGGCAGCCAGCACCACCACGGCGCCGAGGGCGTACAGCTCCAGCCGCGTGATCCGCCCGCCGGTGAGAACCCCGAGAACGGCGCCGATCATGGCGCCCCTCCCGCCGCCGGCGGCCCGGGCACCGGCGGCCCGGGTGCCGCCGGAATCGCCTGCGCCTTCGCGAGCCCCCAGGCGTGCCCGGCGATCGCGCCCGCGGAGGCCGCGAGCACGATGCCGAACGCCGCCGCGAACCCCGCCATGTCGAACGGCTGCGGCCCGCGCACGAACGACCACACGGCGAGCCCGAGGAATGTCGCCACCCCCGCACTCGCCTGTGCCGCCACCAGCGCCGTCTTGCCCTCCGGCCCGCGGAACGCGGCGGCCAGGAGCGGCCTCATCGCAGCAGCAGCCAGGCCGCGACCAGCCCCAGCGCCACCGCGGCTCCCAGCAGGCCCCACACGTTGCGCCGCAGCCAGCCCCGCGCCTGGCCCACGCCGGCACCCACCTGCGCACCCACCTCCGCGCGCGCCGCCGCCGTCGCCTCGCCGGCCGCCTTCACCGCCGCCGCCGCGTCCGCCGCCACCTGCTTCACCACATCGCTCATCGTCACGCCTCCGTTGTTGTTGCGATCATCGCCTTCGCCCGCGCGAGCCGGCGCCCCACGCGCCCGCCCCAGCCGCGCCCGAACTCGTTCCATCCTCTCAACGACTCATAGAACGCGAGCTGCGCCGCCCCCAGGGCCGCCACCAGCCGTCCCGCGTCCGCCGCCCGCGCCGCGGGGATCGTCACCGCCTCGCCGATCACCCCGTCCGCCTCCACGCCGAGGCAGCGCTGCAAAATCTCGGCGGAGCGCGCGACTCCCGCGTTCACCGCCATGTCGAACACCATCAGGTCCACGCCGGAGGCCAGCTCGTCCCCGCGCACCGCGCCCCAGTAATCGCCGCGATAGATCGCCTCCGCCCCCGCGCGCGTGAGCCCGCCTATGTCGAGTGCCGGATACGCCGCCTGCGAGATCCCGAAATTGGTGAGCCCGCCCGGGTCGCCAGGCGCGTCCACGAGCCCGCCCTCCTCCCCGAGCGTGAAGGCGATGCAGGCGGGCCAGTTCGCGGCACTCACGGCACGCCCACCTTCTGCCCGATATCCGTGAGCTTCTGCTCGATCCGCCCGAGCCGCACCGCGACCGAGGTCACCGTCGCCGCGCGTTCCTGGTTCTGTTTCTGCATCGCATCTACCCGCGCGGTCACGTCCTGCATCTGCTGGTGGATGATGCCCGCCCAGTAGAGCCCCGCGCCGATCTGCATCATGAGAGCCAGGATCATCGCGCCATCGAAAACGAAGCGGAACGTCCCGTCGTTCCGCGCCGGCACATCGCTCATCGTGTCGTCTCCGTCAGGTGTATTCGTAGATCGCGACGTACCCGCCAGCCCCGCTGCCGCCCGCCGCGGCGCCGTTGGCGCCGATCAGCACCGCCCCGCTGCCGCCGCTCCCTGGGTTCGTCGCCGCGTTCCCCGCCGAGGTCGTGCTCACCGGAACCGCGCCCGCATGCCCGTCGCCGGCCATGCCGCCAAAGCCGGAAAGCGCGCCGTTCGCCGCCGTGATCCCCGCCATCCCATAGCCGCCGTTGCGGTTCTCATCGCCACCGCTGCCGCTGCCCACGATGGCGCTGCCGCCATACGTCGTGGCACTGCCGCTGGCCTGGACCTGCGTCACCGGCGCCCCGTCGCCACCGCTGGCGCTGACGAACGCGCCGAAGGACGAGGCCCCGCCATTGCCCCCCGCCGCGCCCGCCGCCGCCGCGCCACCGCCACCCACCGTCACGGTCTGGCCGGCGAAGCCCGCGGTGATGCGCTTGCGCGCCCATCCGCCGCCCGCGCCCCCGCCCGATGCGGCGACCTGGCCCGCCGCCGTCGCCGGGCAGCCGCCGCCCGCGCCGCCGCCGGCCTGCACCTCGGCAACGACCGTGTTCGTGCCCGGCGTCGGGCTGTAGGTGTAGCTTCCCGCCGTCGGGAACCGCTGGACGTTGAGCAGCCTCCCCGGCTGCACGCCGCGCCCGAGCCCGAGCGGATCGAGCAGCGGCGCCCCCGGCGCCACGGCGATGTTCGCCGCCGTGATCGCGCTCTGCCCATACGATACCGTAACGACCGCGAGCGGCACCCACCCGGCGTCAACCGCCGGTGTGGCCTGCGTGCCCGCCGTTGCCGGCACGCCGGCCTTGGCCTGCAGCTGCACCGTCTGCGCGCGCAGCGTGTTCTGCGCCGTGCCGCCGTTGCCGGGCCCGAGATAGGGCGCGGAGGGGTTCGCCGCGTTGTAGTACGGCAGCACGACGGGTGCTGCGTCCTGCTCAAGGAACGCAGCCTCGATCAGGTAGTTCTGCGCATAACCGCTGGTCGTGGGTGCCGCGATCGCGAGCGTCGTGGCCGCCAGGTTCACGCCCATCTTCACCAGCGGGTCGGACGTATCCGCGGCCAGCGAGCCATAGGCCGTCGCGTCCACCGTCGCCATCGCGGTGATGGCGCCTGGCCCCACCACCACGTTCATTGCCGCCGGCGCGTTCGGCCCCACGGCGAGCCCGCTCACCGCGGTGGCGCTGCCCAGCACCGCCTGCGCCAGCGCGCCGAGTGCGACCATGGTGTCGCGGTTGGTGGACAGCAGGTCGGTGTCGAGCGGGATCGCGCCCGGATAGACGATGATGCGGTTCATCGCAGCCCCTGTTCAGTTGGAAATAGCGGTCCAGGCGGTAACGCCCGCGGCCGTCGCGTTGGCCACCGTGGCGAGGATCGCCGCGTCCGTGACCTGGCCCTCGATCATCGCCCCGGTGCCGTACTCGATGGCACCCGCGCCATACCCGCCGGGCGGCGTGCCATACCCCGCCACCTGCGCAATGCCGGACCCGTCCGGCCGGTAGGCGGTCACAAAAACCTGAAACGGCAACAGCAGGGATCCATAGGCGCCGGCCGCTCCGTAGCCCAGCGTCGCCTGGCCATAGCCGCTGGTGTCGGCGGTGTTCCACGGCTCGACGATGCGCGGCGTCCGCCCGGTCAGGATCCGCAGCGCCTCGGCCATCCCCGCGCGCGTGCCCAGCGGCAGCAGCAGCGCCGCCTTGATGCGCGCGCGGAACGCCGTGTCGCCCTCGGCCACCAGCCGTTGCAGATTGTTGCCGAAGAAATCCGCCGCGATCCCGTCGAGGAACACGCCGCTCGCGGTGCCGATCCGCGCCTGGCTCGCGACACTGCCCAGCAGCCCATGCAGCCACGCCCCCGCCGCCCCCGCGCCCGCCAGCACCGCGTCCAGCACCGGCGTGGCGGATGTTCCGTCCGCCGCCGGCAGCGGAAACCACGAGGCCGGCAGCACCGCGCGGATGCGGCCCGCCATGTCCGCCTGATCGCCTGTCGCCATGACCGTGCCCCGTCAGGAAATCACGATGCCCGCGGCGCCACCCGCGATCTTCACCACGCCCGTCGGCCCCGGAACGATGTCCGCGGTGCCGCCGTTCAGCAGCACGCCCTCGATGCTCGCCACCATCCCCGGC
>JAJZUI010000204.1 GCA_021847175.1 Pseudomonadota bacterium | reverse complement strand
CGGCGCGCCATCCGACTTGCCGCCGAGATCGAGCGTGAGCGACGCACCCACGCCGGCGTTGTGGCAGGCCGTCGCACTCTCGGCGTCGTTGATCAGCACCATCACCGCGCCCTCGGCATTCTGGCGGATCAGCTCGGCGAGCAGGCCCGTGGTGTCGCCATGGCCGCCGCCGCCGGGATTGTCCTGGGTGTCGGCGATGACCACGGGCTTCGTCGCCGTGCGCGCGATGCCGATTGCCTGGCGCACCGCCTCCGCCGCCGGCAGCACCTCCGAGGCGAAGCTCGGCTCGCGTGCCACGAGTTCCGCGAGCAGTGCGTCCGCCGCCGCGTCCGCCTCGGCCTCGGTGTCGGCATAGGCGGCAAGCGCGGTGCCGCAATCGGCGAAGTCCGCGTAGGGGAAGCCGAAGCAGAAGGCGAGTTCCGCCACACCGGGCTTCGATGCCAGCGCCGCGCGGACCTCCATCACCGGCGCCATCGGCGGGACGAGCGTGCACTGGCTGGTGAGCGGGATCCAGTAGTCGCTCTGGCGGAAGGCGCGTGCCCACGGCCGCCCACGCTCGATGCGCGCGAGCAGCAGGCGCATGGCCTGCGCGCCGGCATCGCGCATGTCCACGTGCGGATAGGTGCGGAACGGCACCAGCGCGTCGACGCGATCCACCATCGCGCGCGTGAGGTTGCAGTGCGGATCGAGGCTGATGGTGAGCGGCACGTCGCCGGCGATGGCGCGCACGCGACGCAGCAACTCGCCTTCCGCGTCGGGGAAGCTCACGGCCACGGCGGCGCCGTGCAGGTCGAGGTAGATGCCGTCGACCGGCCCCTTGTCCAGCGCCTCGGAAAGCCGCGCACCGATCAGCGCCGCGATGCGCTCGAACGCCTCGTCCTGCACCGGCCCGGCGGGGCTGGCAAAGCCCCAGGCAAGCGGCACGCATTCCGCACCCGCGGCCTCCGCCACCGCAAGCGCGCCGGCGATGGGAACCGAGGCGGAACGCACCGCGCCGAACAGGGCGCCGCCATCGGAGAGCGGCGGGAAGCCCCCCGGATGCAGGAAATCGTCGTACCGCGTCGGCAGCGGTGCGAAGGAATGGCTTTCGTGCAGGAACCCGCCCAGTGCCAGACGCATGCGTGTCGTACCCCCGTTGTCGGCGCGAGCTTGGCCCCACCTCGCCGGCCCGGCAAGCGCCCCCGGAAGCGCCCATGGACATCGGGCGCCCCCCCCGCCTAGCGTTGCGGGCGTGAAACTCTTCCATTCTCCCGACCACGCGCGCCACGCGCCGCGGTTCTTCCTCCAGCGCGGCACGGTGCGGCCGAACTTCGAGATACCCAGACGCGCCGAGGTCCTGCTGGAGGCGGCCCGCGAAGCCGGACTCGAGGCAATCGTGCCGCCGCCGGCGACGGTCGCGTCCCTCGCCGCGGTGCACACCCACCCGTACCTGGAGTTCCTCTGCGACGGGCACCGCGCCTGGTCCGAGCAGCCAGAGCCGGGACCGGAGATCGTCGCCAACATCCATCCCTCCGCCGAGATGCTCGCGCAAGGCGGACGCCCCGGCGCCGGCATCGTCGCGCGCGCAGGCTGGTTCACCGCCGACACCGCCTGTCCGATCGGCGCGGGCACGTGGGAGGCGGCGATCGCGTCCGCTGGTTGCGCGCTCGCGGCGGTGGAGGAAGTCGCCGCGGGGCGGCACGCCTACGCGCTGTGCCGCCCACCCGGCCACCACGCCTATGCCGCGCGCGCCGGCGGGCATTGCTACATCAACAACGCCGCGCTCGCGGCCGAGCACCTGCGCAGGCAGGGCGCCGCGCGGGTCGCGATGCTGGATATCGACTCACACCACGGCAACGGCTCGCAGGGCATCTTCTGGGAACGTGGCGACGTCTTTTTCGCCTCCGTCCACGGCGACCCGGATTTCTACTACCCCTGGTACGTCGGCCGCGCGCAGGAGCGCGGCGCCGGCGCGGGCGAGGGTGCGAACCTCAATATGCCGCTCGCACGCGGCAGCGGCGATGCCGCCTGGCTCGCCGCCATCGACGCGGGGCTGGATGCGATCCGCGCCTTCCGGCCGGACGCGCTGGTGGTCAGCCTAGGCTTCGACGCGAGCGAGACCGAGCCGCTCGGCTTCCTCGCCGTCACCGCGGAGGGTTTCGCACGCGCGGGCGAGCGCATCGGCGCCCTCGGTATGCCGGCGGCGCTGGTCCAGGAGGGTGGTTACAACACCGAAACCATCGGCATGCTGCTCGCGCGCTTCCTCGGGGCGATGGGATGAGCATCGCGCCATGACCATCGCCCCATGACCATTGCAAGAGTCCGGACCTTCGCCTTTGCCGGAATCGAGGCGGTGCCGGTGGAAATCCAGGTGCAGATCGCGCCGGGCCTGCCTGCCTTCCTCATCGTGGGCCTCGCCGACAAGGCGGTGACGGAGGCGCGCGAGCGGGTACGCGCGGCGCTGATCGCGATGGGGCTCGCGCTGCCGCCCAAGCGCGTGCTCATCAACCTTGCTCCCGCCGACCTGGTGAAGGAAGGCAGCCACTACGACCTGCCCATCGCGCTCGCGGTGCTGGCGGCGATGGACGTGATCCCGGCGGAGGAAGTCTCCGGGTTCGCGGCGCTGGGCGAGCTTTCACTCGACGGCGCGATCAACCCCGTGGCCGGCGTGCTGCCGGCGGCAATCGCGGCCTCGGCGCGCGACCTCGGCCTGGTCTGCCCGGCGCGGCAGGGGGCGGAGGCGGCCTGGGCCGGGCGCATCGAGGTGCTGGCCGCACCCGCGCTCCTTTCGCTGGTGAATCATTTCCGCGGCCTGCAGGTGCTCGACCCGCCGACGCCGGGCGAGGCGGCGGCGGCCGAGGCGGTGCGCGACATGTCCGAGATCCGCGGCCTCGAGACCGCGCGCCGCGCGCTCGAGATCGCGGCGGCGGGGCGGCACAACATGCTGCTCGTCGGGCCGCCCGGCGCGGGCAAGTCGATGCTTGCCTCGCGCCTCCCGGGCCTGCTGCCCGACCTCACCTCGCGCGAGGCGCTGGAGGTGAGCATGATCCATTCCCTCGCGGGCATGCTGGAGGAAGGCCGCCTCGTCGTCCGCCCGCCCTATCGCGACCCGCATCACGGCGCGAGCCAGGCCGCGCTCGTGGGTGGCGGCGCGCGGGCCCGGCCGGGCGAGATCTCGCTCGCGCATCGCGGCGTGCTGTTCCTCGACGAACTGCCGGAGTTTCCCCGCGCGGCGCTGGAGGCGCTACGCCAGCCGCTGGAGGCCGGGCGGACCACGGTGGCGCGCGCCGCCGCCCACGTCACCTACCCCGCGCGGTTCCAGCTCGTCGCCGCGATGAACCCGTGCCGCTGCGGCTATCTCTCGGATGCCGCGCGCGCGTGCAGCAAGGCGCCACGGTGCGGCGAGGAATACCAGGGGCGGATCAGCGGTCCGCTGCTTGATCGTATCGATATCGCGATCGACGTCGACCCGGTGCCGCCCGCGGAGCTGTCGCGCGCACCGGCGGGCGAGCCCTCTGCCGCGGTCGCGGCGCGCGTGGCCGCGGCGCACGCGGCGCAGCAGGCACGCTGGGGCGCGGAGGGGCCGGCGAGCAACGCGGTCGCGGAGCTCGGGGACCTGGAGGCGGAGCCGGACGCGCGCTCGCTGGCCGAGCAGGCCGCGGACCGGTTGCGCCTCTCCGCGCGCGGCTACACGCGCACGCTCCGCGTCGCGCGCAGCATCGCCGACCTCGCGGGCGAGGCCGCCATCCGCCGCCACCACGTGGCCGAAGCGCTGGCCTACCGCCATCGCGCCCCGGCACGAAGGGCGCTCGCCTGAATGCGGGAGCGTAACGTCTAGGCCAGCGCCACGCGCCGCACCCGCGCCCGGTGCCAGAGGACGAGGGCGATGGCCGCCAGCACCGGCGGCACCACCGCGGCGTTGATGGCCCCCCAGCCCAGCCCCGCGAACAGCGCGCCGGAGGAGAGGCTGGTCATCGCCACGGTGCCGAACACCACCACGTCGTTGGCGAGCTGCGCCCGCACGCGTTCGCCCGCCGCGAAGCCCGTGGCCAGCAGCGCCGAGGCGGAGGTGAACATCAGGTTCCAGCCGAGGCCCAGCAGTATCAGCGCGATGGCGAAATGCGGGAAGGTGGGCGAGGCGAGCGCGAGCGCGGCGCAGGCGATGGTCAGCAGCCCGCCCATCAGGATGCAGAGATGGTGGCCGAGCCGCTGGATCACGCGGCCGGTGTAGAAGCCAGGCGCGTACATCGCGATCGCGTGCAGCTGGATGATGTGCACGCTGGCCGCGACGGTGAAGCCGCAGAACTGCATCTGCAGCGGTACCGCCGCCATCACGATGTTCATCGAGCCGTAGGCGACGAGACCGGCGATCACCGCGGTGACGAAGATGGGCCGCGCGACGATGGCGCCGAGCGAGGCGGGGCTGGCCGTGCGCGGCGGCGCCGGCGGCAGATCCACCACCGCGAGCACCCAGAGGACGAACAGCGGCGGCAGCAGCAGCAGGAGATAGGTGCCAAGGAACATCGCCTGCGGCAGCAGCAACTTCGTGTTGATGACGATTTCGGGGCCGATCAGCGCCGCGACCACGCCGCCCGCCATCACCAGCGCGATCGCGCGGGCATGCGCGTCCTTCGCCGCCACCTCCGCCGCCGCGAACCGGTATTGCTGTCCGATGCCCGTACCCACGCCCATCGGCACGCTGCCGAGGCAGTAAATCAGGAAGCTGTGCCGCCACACGCCATCGGCGAAGACCAGCGCCGCCACCAGCGACGCCACGGCCCCGGCGCGAAACCCCGCCTTGCGCCCGAAACGCGAGAAGATGTAGCCGGCCGGCAGCGCGGCGAGCATGCTCGACAGCATCTGGATCGCGTAGGGCAAGGTCGCGAGCCGCTTGTCGCCGGCCAGCGCGTGCCCGATCAGCACGCTCATCGCCACCTGGCCGACCGACGTCGACTGGATCAGGGCCTGGCAGCAGAACAGCAGCCAGACGTTACGGTTCAGCCGCGTCGAAATGGCTCCACCCTCCCCGCGCGAGCGCGATCTCGGCGCCCCGTTCGTCGAGCACCGTCACACACGCGGGTGCGGCGCGGAAGCGCCCGACGCGCATGACCGGTGTGCCGCAGGCCGAAGCCGCCCGCTCCACCGCATCGCGCGCCGCGGGCGCGGCCGCAAACAGCAGCTCGTAGTCGTCCCCCCCGGTGAGCCGGCGCACGAGATGCCCCGGCCCCGCCGCGCGCGCCGCCGGCGAGGCCGGCACCCGCGCCGCCTCGACCACCGCGCCCAGCCCTGCCGCACGGCAGAGATGGCCGAGGTCCTGCACCAGCCCATCCGAGACATCCATCGCCGCGTGCGCGATCCCGACGAGCCGCCGCCCGAGCTCGAGCCGCGGCTGCGGCAGGCGGTAGCGATCGACCAGGAACCCGTCCGGGTCCGCCACCTCGCCACCCAACGCGAGCAGCCCGAGCGCCGCGTCGCCGATGGTGCCGGAAACCCACACATCGTCGCCCTCGCGCGCGCCCACGCGGCGCAGCACGGCATGCGCGGTGCCGAGGATGGTGAGCGACACGGTGACCGGCCCCGGCGTGGAGGTGGAATCGCCGCCGAGCAGCTTGAGGCCAAACTCCGCCTGGTCCGCCGCGAGCCCCGCCGCGAAGCCGGCAAACCAAGCCTCGTCCGTCGTGCGTGGAACGGCGATGGTGAGCAGGTAGCCGAGCGGGCGCGCGCCCATCGCAGCGAGGTCCGAGAGGTTGGTGCGCAACAGCTTGCGCGCGACCAGGTCCGGCGCCTCCCCCGCGGGGAAATGCACGCCCTCCACCATCGCGTCGGCGGAGAGCACGAGCTGGCCCGGGATGGAGGCGAGCACCGCCGCGTCGTCGGTGAGGCCGAGCGCGCCCTCGCCGGCAAGCGGAGCGAAATGGCGCGCAATGCGCTGGAACTCGAGCGGCAGTTCCACGCTATGCGCCGGCGGCGAACTCGTCGGACCGCAGCAGGCGCGCGAGCTTCTCCAGCACCGCGTTGGCCATACCCGGCTCGTCGCCCGAGAGGAAGCCGTGCGCGACGTCGAGATACTCGTTGATCACCACCTTGGCGGGGGCGCCGGTGCCGTCGTGCAGCTCGGCCGCCCCGGCGCGCAGCACCGCGCGCAGAACCGGATCGAGCCTGGCCAGCGGCCAGTCGGCGGCGAGTGTTTCCGCGATCATCCTGTCCAGCGTCTCGCTATGCAGCGCCGCGGAGCGGACGATGCGCGCGAACAGCGGCACGTCCGCGTCCGGCACGCGCCCCTCCTCGAACCCGCCGGCACCCGGCGGCGAGCCGAGGCGGTGGCGGACGAACTCGTCGATCACGGTCTCAGCGGAAATGCCGGCCTGCTCGCTCTGGTAGAGCGCCTGCACCGCCGCCGCGCGCGCCGCGGTGCGCCGCCGCGGGCGCGCGGCCTTGGCTTCTGTCTCGCCGCTCATGCGGACCCCAGCAGGCGCGCGGTCGCGAGCTGCTGCAGCGCGGCGACCGCCGCCTCGGCACCCTTGTTGTGGCCGTCGGCACCGGAGCGCGCGAGCGCCTGCGCCTCAGTGGCCACGGTCAGCAGGCCGTTGCCGAGGCACAACGACTGATGCAGCGCCACCCAAGTGAGCCCGGCCATCGCCTCGCGGCAGACGTGCTCGTAATGATCCGTCTCGCCCTTCACCACGCAGCCGAGCGCCACATAGGCGTCGAAGCGCTGCCGCCCGCGCACCGCGAAGCCGATGGCCGCCGCGAGTTCCAGGGCGCCGGCGACATCCATCACCTCGCTCGCGGCACCCGCCTCGGCAAGGATACGCAACGCGCCGTCGCGCAGCCCGTCGACCACGGTCTTGTAGTAGGGCGCGCGCACCACCAGCACGCGCGGCAGCGCACCGGCCACCCTGGGCGCTCGCGGCAGCGCCGCGTCCTTCGTGCTCATCGCCCGAGTCTCACGCCGCCTCGATCGGGCGCTGGTCCACGACCTTGAGGCCGTAGCCCTCGAGCCCCACGATGGTGCGCGGCGTGCTGGTGAGGAGCACCATTTCCTTCACCCCGAGATCGAGCAGGATCTGCGCGCCGATGCCGTAGCTGCGCAGATGCCGCGGCGGGCGCTCGGCGCCGTCGAGCAGGCGCACGCGCTCGGACAGCGCGGCGGGGCTTCCGTCACGCAGGATCACCACCGCTCCCCTGCCCTCCGCCGCGATCATCTTCATCGCCCCCGCG
>JAJZUI010000203.1 GCA_021847175.1 Pseudomonadota bacterium | reverse complement strand
CGGCCGAACCGCGCCTTGAGCTCGAACACGCTGCCGCGGTCGAAGATCACCGCGATGATCTTGCGCATGTCATAGACCTGCGTGCGCTTCGCCGGCAGGATCTCGAGGATCGCGTCCTGGTCCTGCGCCGCGTCCTCGGCCACGGGATATTCCGGCGGCGGCGCGCCGTTATGGCTCGGCATGTAGCCGAGGAATCGGCGGATCTCCGCCATCGCCTCTTCGTCGGTGTCGACGAAGCGGTCGATCAGTCCCGTCAGTTCCGCATGCACGCGCCAGCCGCCGAGCTCTTCGAGGTCCACCTTCTCGCCGATCGCCATGGAAACCAGCCGCGGACTGGAGACGGCCATCACCGAGCCCTTGCGCATCACCGCGAAATCCGAGCAGCAGCAGAGCCAGGCGGAGGAGCCGAAGGACGTGTCGAGCGCCGCCGAGGCCCAGGGCGTGTCCCGCGCGCGGCGGAACTGCGTCGGGTCGTTGCCCAGCATCGTGCCCATGCCGCGAGAGCCCATCGCGTCCGGCAGGCGCGCGCCGGTCGACTCGCCGATATGGACGAAGGCCATGCCCTTCTCGGTCGCGGTGCGGCGCAGATGCGCGAGCTTGCGGCCGTTGGTCGCCCCGGTCGAGGCGCCCTTCACGGTGAAGTCGTTGACGCAGACCGCGACGTCGCGTCCGTCGATCTTCGCGAAGCCGCACACCTTGCCGTCGCGCGGCGTGGCCGCCTCGTCCGCCTTGAGCGAGGAGGCGCCGAGCAGCCCTGTCTCGATGAAGCTGCCGGGGTCGACCAGGAAGCCGAGCCGTTCGATGGCATTCGTGCCGCCGCGCTTGCGCCGGCTCTCCAGCTTCTCCGGCCCGCCCATCCGCGCGGCCCTGGCGCGGCGCGCGTCGACATCCTGCAGCAGCTTCTCGTCCATCATTCGCGTTTCATTCCCCGCGTTTCGTACCCCGTGTCTCAGTCCCAGGCGGCCCGCGGCCGTGCCTGGCAGGCGGACAGCTTGGCGCGGCAGGCGCTGGCGGCCCTTGGGAGCGCCTCATCACCCCCGGTAACCAGCGCGCGCAACAATGGCGCCGACCAGGACCGCGCCGCGCCCCCCGGCACAAACGGCCCCGTGCGCCTACCTCGCCGGACAGGCTAGGGACTGAAGGCGACGCTGACAACCCTGATTTGAACCGCGGGTCCGAAGAATGGACTCCTGCGACACCGTTCCCGGCCTGATCTAGATCATCGACCGAGGCCGCCCCATGTGCGTCCTTGCCGCCCACGCGCGGGATTGGAGGGCAGGATGCGGGAGACCCATTGTCGCGACGACCGCGACCCAAGCCTGGTGGTGTCGCCATGACACGCCCCGAAATGGCCGGTCCCGGCAAGACGGCGATCACCCTCGCCGTCAACGGCACCAGCCGCCAGCTGGAGCTGGAGCCCCGCACCACGCTCGCCGAGGCGCTGCGCAACACGCTCGGTCTCACCGGCACCAAGATCGCCTGCAACCGCGGCGCCTGTTCCGCCTGCACCGTCTGGCTCAACGGCCAGCCCGTGCTCTCCTGCATGACGCTTGCGATCGACGCGGCGGGGCAGGAAATCACCACCATTGAGGGTCTCGCCCATGGCGAGGCGCTGCACCCGGTCCAGGACGCCTTCATCGAGCACGACGCGATGCAGTGCGGCTTCTGCACCCCAGGCATGGTGATGAGCTGCGCCGCCCTGCTGGAGCGCAACCCGCACCCGGACGCCGAGGCGGTGCGCGACGCCATCGCCGGCCACTACTGCCGCTGCGGTACCTACCCGCACGTCGTTGCGGCCACCCTCGCCGCCGCGGAGCGCAAGCCATGACCGCGACCCGCACGGAGATCTTCTCCGCCGGCATCGTCGAGGCGGGGCTGGGCACGGTCACGCGCGAGATCCCGGCGGGCGAGCCGCCGCCCTGGCCGCCCAACGCCGAGCTCACCTGGATCGGCAAGGACGTGCCGCGGCTCAACGGGCGCGACAAGGTGACCGGCGCCACGCGCTACACGGTGGATGTGCGCCTGCCAGGCATGCTGCACGCCCGTTTCCTGCGCTGCCCGTTGCCGAGCGCGGAACTGCGCAAGCTCGACACCGCCGCCGCCACCGCGCTCGACGGCGCACGCGCCGTCATCGCCCTCGCGCGGCCCGGCGACAGACTCCGCTACGCGGGCCAGCCCGTCGCGGCCGTTGCCGCCCTCTCGCCCGGCGTCGCGGCAGAGGCGCTGGCCGCGATCGACGCCGAGTTCCGTCCGCTGCCCTTCGTCGTCGACATGGACGAGGCGCGCGCGCCGGACGCCCCGCTGGTTTATGACGAGGCCTCGGCGCCCAAGGGCAATCCCTCGGGCTTCCCCGCCGCCCCCGGTCTGCCGGTCGTGGGCAATGTGCGCGGCCCCGCCGTGGTGCGGCGCGGCGACCCGGCGCAGGGCTTCGCCGCCGCGGATATCGTCGTGGAGGGCGAGTACCGCACCCAGGTCCAGACGCATTCCTGCCTCGAGCCGCACGCCATCGTCGCCGATTGGCGCGCGGACGGTCTCACCGTCTACATGTCCACGCAATTCACCTCCGGCGTGCGGCAGGAACTCGCGGCGCTGTTCGGCCTGCCGCTCAACCGCGTGCGCGTCGTCGTGGACGGCATGGGCGGCGGCTTCGGCTCCAAATCCCAGCTCGGCGTCTATGGCCGGACCGCGGTGGAACTCTCGCGCCTGGCCGGCTTGCCGGTCCGCCTCGCGCTCGACCGCCACGAGGAGCAGATCGACGCCGGCAACCGCCCCGGCACGTTCCAGCGCATGCGCCTCGGCGCGAAACGCGACGGCACGCTCACCGCGCTCGCGATCGAAAGCCACGGCACCGCGGGCGTGGCGCTCGGCGCCGGTATTGGGTTCTTTGCCGAACGCATCTACACCTGCCCGAACTTCGAGACCCTGCAGCACGACGTGTTCGTCAACGCTGGTCCCGGCTGCGCCATGCGCGGCCCCGGCAACACGCCGGGCGCATACGGGCTGGAACAGGCAATCGATACGCTGTCCGAACGTCTCGGGCTCGACCCGCTGGCGCTGCGCGACCGCATCGATCCGAGCAAGGCGCGCCGCGAGGAACGGCGGATCGGCGCCGAGCGTATCGGCTGGAGCCGCCGCCACAAGCCCGGTGCCGACCCCGGTGCGGTCAAGCGCGGCATGGGCGTCGCGCAGTCGTTGTGGATGTCCAACGTGCAGACCAACGTCGCCTGCGAGGTCCGCGTTCTGCGCGACGGCTCGGTGGAGGCGTTGTCCAGCGTGCAGGATATCGGCACCGGCATCGGCACCGTGATGGCGCAGGTCGTGGCCGAGGTGCTGGGGCTGCGGCCAGGCGACATCACGGTGCGCATCGGCGACACTGAGTTTCCTCCCGGCGGCCCGTCGTATGGCAGTCGCACCACGGCCTCGATCACCCCGCCGCTGCGCACCGCGGCCACGCGTGTGCTCGCCGAACTCGGGCGCGAGGCGGCGCGCATGCTCAACGCCGCGCCAGAAGAGCTGGAGGCGCGCGAGGGCCGCATCCGCGTGAAGAGCGACCCCGGCCGCTCCCTTGCGTTCCGCGACGCCGCGGCACTGCTGCGCACGGACCGCATCAGCGCCGTCGAATCCCGCGCCGACGACTACCCAGGGTTCCGCCGACGGATGCCGGACGCGGCGATGGCGCACGAGGACCTCGGCGGCGTGCAATTCGCGGAGGTCGCGGTCGATACCGAGACCGGGGCTATCCGTGTCGAGCGCGTCGTCGCGGTGCACGATTGCGGCCGGCCGATCAACAGGCTGCTGCTGGAAAGCCAGGTGCAGGGCGGCGTGCTTATGGGCGTCTCCTACGCGCTGCTGGAACGCCGCGTGATGGACCGCCGCACCGGACTGATGGTCAATGCGGATCTGGAACATTACAAGCTCGCCGGTGTCCACGACACGCCGGAGATCGAGGTCGTGATCCTGGAAAACCTCCAGGGCAACAGCGCCACCGACGCATACGGTATCGCCGAGCCCGCGAACATCGCCACCGCGCCCGCGATCGCGAACGCCGTCTACAACGCGATCGGCGTGCGCCTCACCTCGCTCCCGATGACGCCGGACGTGGTGCTCGCGGCACTCGGAAAGACAGGGCGGAGCTGAGGCCATGAACCGTTTCGCGTATGCCAGCCCCGCAACGGTCACCGAGGCCGCCGCCGCGACCGGCCTGGTTGCCGAGGCGATGGTCACGTTCGACGAGAGCGCCGTGCTGAAGGCCGGTGGCATCGATTTGCTCGATCTGCTGAAGTTGGAGTTGCTGACGCCTTCCGTCGTGGTCAACCTGCGCGCCATCAAGGGACTTGACGCCATCACGCAGGACGCGGCGGGCAACGTCGCCATTGGTGCCATGGCAACGCTCAGCCAGGTCGCGGAGCATCCGCTGGTACGCGGGTCCTACCCCGCGCTCGCCACGGCGATCGCGGGTGCCGCCGGCCCGCAGCTGCGCAACGTTGCGACTTTGGGCGGCAACCTGCTGCAACGCCCGCATTGCTGGTACCTGCGTTCGCCCGCGCATCATTGCCTGCGCAAGGGGGGCGGCCACTGCTTCGCCATCCACGGCGAGAACCAGTACCACGCGATCTTCGACAACCACGCGTGTGCCATCGTGCATCCCTCCACAGCCGCGACGGCGCTGGTGGCGCTGAACGCCGAGGTGGAGCTGCACGATGCGGAGGGGGCTACGCGCCGCCTGCCGCTCGAGGACTTCTTCGTCGGCCCCGACGACGACATTCAGCGGGAAAATGCGCTGCGCCCGCGCGAGGTGCTGACCGCGATCCATCTCCGCAAGCCCGCTTCCGGCACGCGCATGGCGCATCTGCGACAGGGCGAAAAGGCCGGCTTCGACTGGCCGCTCGCCGACGTCGCAGTGGTGCTTGCGATCGGCCCGGATGGCGTCTGCCGCGAGGCTTCCGTGGTGCTGGGTGCCGCCGCCCCCGTGCCCCACCGCGCGCGCGCCGCGGAGCAGGCGCTGCAAGGCCGGCATCCCGGCGAAGCGGCGGCGGGGGACGCCGCACGCGCCGCGCTTCGTGGCGCGACGCCCCTCAGCCTCAACGCCTACAAGCTGGCGCTGTTCGAAACCCTGGTTCGCCGCGCCATCCTCGCGGCCCTGGCCTAAGCCCGCCGGCGCCGCAGGTCGCGCAGGATCTCCCGCGTGGCGTTGTGCCCCGGCGCACCGGTGACGCCGCCGCCCGGATGCGTGCCGGAGCCGCACATGTAGAGCCCCGGCAGCGGGCCGCGGTAATCGGCATGCCCCAGAACCGGCCGCGCCGAGAAAACCTGGTCGAGCGCAAGCGCGCCGTGCATGATGTCGCCGCCCACGAGCCCGAACGTTCGTTCGAGGTCCAGAGGCGAATAGGCGACGCGCCCCAGCACGGAGGCCTTGAAGCCCGGTGCCGCGCGGTCGACCGTCTCGATCATGAGGTCGGCGACTTCCTCGCGATGTTCGTCCCAGCTTCGCCCGTCGGGCAGTTCCGGCGCCACGTGCTGGCAGAACAGGCTCGCAACGTGGCGGCCTTCCGGTGCCAGCGTGTTGTCGAGCGTCGAGGGGATCAGCATCTCCACGATCGGCTCGCGCGACCAGCCGAGCCGGCGCGCGTCCTGGTACGCGCGGTCGAAATAGCCGAGCGAGGGCCCGATGATCATGCCGGCCGTGAGATGGTCGCCCGGCTCCGGCAGGCAGGTGAAGCGCGGCAGTTCCGAAAGCGCCACGTTCATGCGGAACGTCCCGGAACCACAACGATAATGCGCCATGCGCTCGCGGAAATCCGCGGGCAGGGAATCGGCCGCGACCAGCCGGGTGAACAGCAGCTTCGGGTTGAGGTTGGAGGCGACTGCGCGGGCACGCAACATCCGCCCGCTCTCGCTGGCAACGCCAACGGCACGGCCCCGCTCCACGATCACCTCGCGGGCCGCATCGCCCAGCACGATCTCGACGCCGCGGGCCGCGCAGGCCTTCGCCATTGCCTGCGTGATTGCGCCCATGCCGCCGATCGCGTGCCCCCACACACCCTTGCGTCCGTTCGTTTCGCCGAAGCAGTGGTGCAGCAGCACGTAGGCCGTTCCGGGCGAATACGGGCTCGCGTAGGTGCCGACGATGCCGTCGAACCCCAGCACCGCCTTGATCGGATCGCTCTCGAACCAACCGTCGAGCATGTCGCCCGCCGACTGGCCGAACAGCGCCAGCAGGTCGCGTCGCGCCGTGATGTCAAGCCCGGCGAGGCGCCGGCCGAGCGGCAGCACGCGCAGCGCCTCGCGCAGCCCCGCGGCCCAGCCGGCGGGGGCGGCGCCGGGCGGGGTCTCCAGCAATGTCGTGCGCACCAGGTCCGCGAGCACGCCGAGGCGCGCGTCATAGGCATCGAGGCGCTCGGCATCTCGCGCTGAGAATTTCGCCACTTCCGCCTTGGTGCGCCCGGCGCCGGTTGCGAGATAGCGTCGGTCGTCCAGCGGCAGGAAATTCTGCAGCTTGCGGTCCACCACGCGCAGCCCTTGCGCCGCGAGGTCCATGTCGGCGATGACCGTGGGGTTGAGCAGCGACACCGTGTAGCTCGCGGTCGAGTTGCGGAAGCCCGGATGGAACTCCTCAGTCACCGCCGCCCCGCCGACGACGCCGCGCCGCTCGAGCACTGTCACCTTGAACCCGGCCCGCGCCAGATAGAAGGCGCAGACGAGGCCGTTATGCCCCGCGCCGATGACGAGGACGTCGCAGTCCAGCCCCTTCATACTCATCCCTTGCTCCGATTTCGCGGCGACCCAATCTCGGCGCCCACGCCCATCCACCCCCGGGATTGACGCTGACGCCCCCCGAGCGGCCGACGGCTTCGCCTGTTTCATCGCCCGTGCCTCTTTTTCACCCTTGGCGTCCAGCGATGCAACCGGACCGCGGACCTATCGGTCGTGTCGCCACGCCAGGCTGTTGGAGGCGCAACTTGACCCACATCAATGCGCGCTACGCGGCGATCGCCGATGGGAGAGGCCGGCACCCGGCGCCGGCAACAGGGCCTCACCCGGGCGCGATCGGCAACCGTGAGAGGGCGCTGATGCTGGAAGAACTTGACGTGCTGGAGGCGCGGCGCA
This sequence comes from Pseudomonadota bacterium, assembly GCA_021847175.1. GTDB lineage: Bacteria > Pseudomonadota > Alphaproteobacteria > Acetobacterales > Acetobacteraceae > JAJXXT01. The sequence goes on along the minus strand of JAJZUI010000203.1, from coordinate 120 downwards.
TCGCCGACCTCGGCGAGGATGCCCAGAAGGTGCGCGGCCGTCTCCTGCAGGGGGTTCGTGCGGGGGATCTTGGCGAGCCGTCGCCTGCCCGCGGCACGCATAATCCGGGCGCGACACTGC
>JAJZUI010000202.1 GCA_021847175.1 Pseudomonadota bacterium | reverse complement strand
CGCGGGAGGCCCCACGGGCCTGCCGGCGGTGCGCATCACACCCTCGCCGGGCCCGATCGGCCGGCCGGAGGCAGTGACGGTGCGCACCTTCCGCGACGACGGCCTGCTCTCCGGCGCGGGTGACGCCGCGCTGGTGCGCGTGTCGGGCGGGCCGGCGCAGGTCCTGGTGACGGTCTATCAGGCGCAGGGCGCCCAGGATGCGGCCCCCAGCCTGCAGGTGATGCGCCTTTCCGAGGCCACCGCGGCCGCGGCGCCGGCCGCCGCCGCTGCACCCGTTCCCGCTCCTGCCGCTGCTCCCGTTCCCCCCGCCGCGCCGCGCAAGCCCGAGGTGCTGGCGCATGTGCAGGTGCGCGGCGACATCGCCGTTCCGCTTGGCGAATGGATGGGTGACAAGGGCTCCGGCCGTTGGATCGAGGGGTTCGCAATCGCCCCGGAGGGGATCGCGCCCGGCGACATCGAGTACCAGGCGGTGCTCGGCAAGGGCTGGCTGTCGCCCTGGGTGGAGGGGGCGCAGTACTGCGGCAGCCGCGGCATGGCGCTGCCGGTGCTGGGGCTGCGGGTCCGGCTGCGCAACGAACTCGCCAAGACCCGCGCGCTGCGCATCGAGGCGAGCTTCGTGGACGGCACCATCGCGGGTCCGGTCGGCGACGGGGAAGTCTGCGAGAGCCCGGCGCTCGCGCCGCTCGAGGCGTTCCGCATCGAGATGGTGCCGCGCGGAGAGGCCACGGAGGGCGGGCGGCCAGGGCGCCTGGCCCGCCGCAGGGCCTGATCCGTCGCGCCGTTGCGCTACCTCTTCGTCCATCAGAATTTCCCCGGCCAGTTCCTGCACCTCGTCCGCAGGCTGCTGGAAGAGGGCGGGCACGACATCGTGTTCATCTCGGAGCCCAGCACCAGCCAGATCCCAGGCGTGCGCCGCGTTGTCTACCGCATGCCGGAGTACGCACAGGAGGCGGTCCACCCGCACGCGCGCGACTGGGATCGCGCGGTGCGGCGCGCGGAGGCGGTGGCCGGCGTCGCGCGCAACTTGAAATCCCTCGGCTTCGAGCCGGACATCATCATCGGCCACCATGGCTGGGGCGAACTGCTCGACCTCAAGCCGGTTTTCCCCGGTGTGCCGATCCTCGGGTATTTCGAATTCTACTACAGCCTCACGGACGCGGATGTCGGCTTCGATCCCGAATTCCCCTCCGACGAGGCGACGCGCGCGCGCATCCCGAGCATGAACCAGGTCAACCACGCCGCGATCGCGCTCGGCGAGCATGGCCAGAGCCCGACTGTCTGGCAGCTCACGCGCTACCCGCGATGGGCGCGCGGCGGCATCCGGCTGCTCGAGGAGGGCGTGCGCGTCGACGACCTGGCGCCGGATCCTGCCGCGCGGCGCCGGCGGTTCGCGATCGGCGACTTTGTGGTGGAACCGCGCGACCGGCTGGTGACCTATGTCGCGCGCAACCTCGAGCCCTATCGCGGCTACCACGTCGTGGTGCGTGCCCTGCCGTCGTTGCTGAAGCGCAAGGACGTCAAGGTGGTGCTGGTGGGCGGCGACGACGTCAGCTACGGTCCACGGCTCGCCAACGGCTCCTGGCGTGACCATTTTCTCAAGGAGATGGAGGGCAAATACGACGCGAGCCGCGTGCTGCTGCCCGGCCAGGTTCCCTATGAGGTCTATCGCGACTTGCTCAGGCGCTCGGACGCGCATGTCTACCTGACCTACCCGTTCGTCGTGTCCTGGTCGCTCAGGGAGGCGATGGCGGCCGGCTGCGCCATTGTCGCCGCGGACGTAGAGCCGGTAGGCGAGTTCATCGCGGACGGCGAGACCGGGGTGATGACGCCACCGCTCGACCCCGGCAAACTCGCCGACAATGTGCTCGGTCTGCTCGAGGACCGGCAGCGCGCCGAGGCGCTGCGCCACGCCGCGCGCGCCTGGGCGGAGAAGCACCTGCGCATGGAGTCGTATCTCGACGCCTACCAGGCGCTCATCGCGGAAATCACCGGGACCGAGACGGCGCCGCGCGAGGCGTCGCCCAAGCCCGCCGCGCGACCTAAAGCGGCAACTGCTTCAGCGCGGCATCGATCGCCGCCCGCTGCGCGTCGCTGACCCGCATCATCGGCGCGCGAGGCGGATAGAGGACCAGGCCCTGCCGGTGCTGCGCGTATTTCACGCAGGCCGGCAGGTTGTCGTGCGGCATCGCGTTCCACAGCACCGCGAGGCGACGGTGCAGGTCGAGCGCCGTCTTGTGATCGCCCCCCGCCACCGCGTTCCACAGCTTCACGCACACCCCGGGCACCGCGGTGGTCAGCGCGCTGATCGCGCCGTGCACACCGAGCGCGAAGGCAGGGTAGAGCAGCGCATCCGTGCCGGTGAACACGACATTACCGGGCGCCACGCCCGCCACCAGGTCAGAGACGGATTTGAGATCCCCCGCGCTCTGCTTCATGCCGATCACGCCCGGCACCTCGCGCATGATGCGAAGCATCAGTGTGACATCGAGATAATTCCACGGAACGACGTTGTAGATCAGAATCGGCAGGTTGCATGCGGCGTGGATGGCGCGGAAATGCTCGATCGTGTGCTCGGCGTCCGGTTTGAACAGGTAATGCACGGGCGTGATCTGAAGCGCCGCGATGGTCATGCCCCGCAACAGCGTCGCCCGCTCGATCGCCTCCTGCGTCGAGTTCACGATCAGCCCGGCCAGCAGCGGAACACGCCCGGCCACGGCCTTGTGCGCGGTCTCCGCCACGGCGGCGAACTCGTCGCGCGTCAGTGTGTGCCCCTCGCCGGTGCTGCCGCCGACGACCACGCCATGCACGCCCGAGGCAACCATCATGTCGAGCTGTTCGCCGATCGCGCCATGCACGATGTGCCCGCCATCGTCGAAGGGCATGGCGACCGGCGGCACGATCCCGCGCAGCGCGGCGATCCTGCCCTTGGCGCCTTCGGGCTGCGGCTTGGCCATCACGTTCATGGCGTTTCCTTTCCCGTTCTCGTTGAACCCGTGGTTGCCCTCAGCATGACTCAACCGGCACGCGAAGGATAGCTGACGCTCATCCCCGCGCGCACGTCCTGCTGGATGCCGTATTGCGGGAACGGGTAGCGGAACCCGTTCTTCGCCAGCGCCCGCATCCCCGCGATCGCCTGGTCGAGCTGCTCTGGCGGCAGCGCCATCAGCATCTCGTCGTCCAGCACCCCGCCATAACGGCGCTCCGCGAAACAGGGAATGGAGAGGCTCGGCTCGCGCCGCACCAGCGCGCGGCCCCAGGAATCGGCGCAGGCGGACTCACCCACCACGCTCCAGTCGAATTTCCGATACCCCGACCATTGCAGTCCGTTGATGAAATACATCATCGCGCCCGGCGTCGCGTAGAACAGCGCGATATCCGGCGGGTCGAGCCGTCCCGAGGCGAGCGGCGAGACCGCGAGCGCCGCGTAGCGCCCGTCCTCCACGCAATGCATCGCCGCCTGGTGCGCCGTCGCGTCCGCGAGCGTCGAGAACCACACGCCCTTCATGTGTTCGCCGGAGCGCCACGATTCGTCCTTCGCGCGCCCGAGCCCCACCACCGCGCGGCATTGCGCGCCCACGAGGTCCTCCGCGGTGACGCCCACGGTCCAGCCGAGCCGCGCCGCCTGCGCCACGATCTGATCGAGCGTATGGACAGCGCCGGGACTGGTCGCATTGGGCCGGCGGACGCGTGGGATCGCTTCCATCGCCGCGCGATCCTCGAACAGCTTCATCCCGAAGGGCAGGCTGCGCAGCCGCAGTAGCTGCTCCAGCTCCGCGGCCAACGCCGCCCAATCCCGTGTCGCCATTGCCATCGTCCCGGACCGTTCCCGCCCGGGAGCATGGCGCACAACGGCGCCGCTGTCAGGCGGCGCGGGAAAGCCGGAGATCGCTCCAGACGGTGGAGAGGGAGTCGAGCAGATGCGCCACGTCGGCGTCGGTGTGCAGCGGGCAGGGGGTCACGCGCAGCCGCTCGGTGCCGCGCGGCACGGTCGGGTAGTTGATCGGCTGGACGTAGATGCCGAACTCGTCGAGCAGACGGTCGCTGATCTGCCGGCACAGCACCGCTTCGCGCACCATCACCGGCACGATGTGGCTGGGGTTCGCCAGGTGCGGAATGCCACGCGCGTCCAACCCCGCGCGCACCTGCGCCACGCGCGCGTGCATCCGCGCGCGCTCGGCGGAAGAGCCGCGCAGGTGGCGGATGGAGGCGATGGCGCCGGCCGCAACTGCGGGCGGCGGCGAGGAGGAGAAGATGAAGCCCGAGGCGAAGCTGCGCACGAAGTCGCACATCGCAGCCGACCCCGCGATATAGCCGCCGACCACACCGAACGCCTTGGCCAGCGTTCCCTCGATCACGGTGAGCCGGTGCGCCACCGCGTCGCGCTCGGAGATGCCGCCGCCATGCGGCCCGTAGAGCCCCACGGCATGCACTTCGTCGAGATAGGTCATCGCGCCATAGCGGTCGGCGACGTCGCAGATGGCGCCGACCGGCGCCACGTCCCCGTCCATCGAATAAACGCTCTCGAAGGCGACCAGCTTCGGCTGCCCGGCGGGCAGCGCCGCGAGCCGGCGCTCGAGGTCGGCGACGTCGTTATGCGCGAAGATCTGCCGCTCGGCGCGGCTGTGGCGGATGCCCTCGATCATCGAGGCGTGGTTGCCTTCGTCGGAGAGCACGACGCAGCCAGGCAGCTTCGCCGCGATGGTGCACAGCGTTGCCCAGTTGCTGGAATAGCCGGAGGTGAACATCAGCGCCGCCTCCTTGCCGTGCAGGCCGGCCAGCTCGCGCTCCAGGATCACGTGATAGTGGTTGGTGCCGGAGATGTTGCGCGTTCCGCCCGATCCCGCGCCGCAGGCATCGATCGCCTCGTGCATCGCGGCGAGCACCGCGGGGTGCTGGCCCATGCCGAGATAGTCGTTGGAGCACCAGACCGTCACCTCGCGACCGCCGCCGCGCCCGTGCAGGGTCGCCTTCGGGAACCGTCCGGCGCGTCGCTCGATGTCGATGAAGACGCGATAGCGTCCCTCGCGCTTCAGGCCATCAAGCTCGCTCTGGAAGAAGGCTTCGTAGTCCATTCCCGACCCTCCGTGCGGCACTGCCCGGACATCACCACGGCTCCTCCCGCCTCGTGGTGACGCAGCAGGTTCCGCGGCAACGCATCTTGTGCACTGCATCATAGCATATCGCGAACGCGTGGGCAGGGGGGCCGCGCGCCGGCGAGGAAACGACGTTGCGCCTTCCCTGAAGGTCCGTTAACTTTCCCTGATCAGGGAGAACAGGGGGCGAGATGGCGGGGCAGGAGATTGCGGCGTCGTGTCTGCCTGTCGCCGTACCGGCCCGGCAAAGCGGGTGGCTTGGCGCATTCATGCTCGCTGTCGCCCTGCTTTCACCAGCCATGGCGCACGCGCAGGGCCTTCCGGCTGCGGCGCAGGCGGTGCCGCAGGGATCGCCGCTGCCCCGGATCATTCCACCATCGCAGCCTTCGGTTGGCCCGGCCACGTCGCAGCCGCCCGCTGCCCCGGCACCGACCCCCGCGCGGCTCGTCACCGTCAAATCCGTGAGCGTCATCGGCTCCACGGTCTATTCCCATGCCGAACTCGCCAAGCTGACCCAGGGGCTGGTGGGCCGCGTGCTGCTCTCGCGCATCGAGGCGGCGCGGCTCGCGATCCTCAACACGTACCGGCGCGACGGCTATCTGCTCACCGCCGTCAACGCGCGGCTGGACGCGGCGGAGCACCTGACCTTCTCAGTCGTCGAGGGCCGCATCGCCGACGTGAAGCTCGCCGGCGATATCGGTCCGGCGGGCACGCAGGTGCTGCGCTTCCTCAACCACCTCACCCGCGTGCGGCCGATCAGCAATGCCAGCCTGGAACGCTGGCTGCTGCTGGCGCAGGATATTCCCGGCGTAACGGTGCACGCGGTGCTGCGCCCATCGACCACCACACCCGGCGCGCTGGAGCTTATCGCGCAGCTCAAGCGCAAGCCTTTCTCGGCGTTGCTCACGGCTGATAACCGCGGCGCGCCGTTCACCGGGCCGGAGGAGGCGCTCGCGGTGATCGACGCCAACAGCTTTACCTCCTTCGGCGAGCAGACCCAGGTGGCGCTGTTCCACACCCTCAACAACACCGAGAATTTCGGGCAGGCCTCGATCTCGATGTTCCTCGGCGGCTCGGGGCTGCGGCTGAATGTCTATGGCGGCGCCGGCCACACCGATCCCTCCGGCCAACTGCGCGCCTCGGGCTATGCGGGCGTCACGGAGGTCGGCGGGTTCGCCCTCACCTATCCGCTGATCCGCGCGCGCGTGCAGACGCTCTCGCTCGGCCTCTACTTCGACGTCACGGACGGCTCGATCAACACCGGCGCGCCGGTCTCGACGCTGGCCAACCACGATGCCGTGCGCGCGCTGCGGGTGGGCGCGGAATACGTGCGCCACGACGTCTGGCTCGGCGACGCCTTCCCGGCCACGGATTTCGCCCGGTTGCGGCTCTCGCGCGGCCTGCCCATCCTCGGCGCCTCGCGCCGCGGCGACCCAATGGCCGAACGCATCGGCGAGGTGCCGGACTTCACCAAGGTCAACGCCGAACTAAGCCGCACGCAGACGCTGTTCTCGCCCTGGCAGGGGGCAAGCGTGGCCGTGATGGGCCTGGTCACCGGCCAGTATTCCCCGAGCGTGCTGCCGCCGTCGGAGACGTTCTATCTCGGCGGCTCGCAATACACGCGCGGCTTCTATTCCGGCGAGGTGTCCGGGGATTCCGGCCTGGCCGCGACGGCGGAACTGCAGCTCAACACCGGCTTCAGCACCACCTTGTTCGGCAGGGTGATGCGCGTCGCGAACCAGTTCTACATCTTCGCCGATTGGGGCGAGACCTGGGAGAGCCAGCGCATCGACCCCAACCACCGCCTGCAGTCCGAAGGCATCGGCGTCCGGACGGCGCTGAACTCGAACTTCGAGTTCGACCTCGAGGGAGTGATGCGCGCCACGCGCCAGCCCCAGGGTGCCGCGGCCGCGGTGGCGCCGCTGCACGCGGATGCCGTCTACTGGCGCGTGCTGATGCGGTTCTGAGGCGAGGGGCACCCGCATGACCAGGCGAGCCAGCCCCGGACGGGGCAGCATGGCGGACGCGCGCGGCGTAGCGCCGGTCGCCGTCCCGATCGCGCGGCTGCGCCGGCCGCGCGCCGCCCTGCTCACCGCGACGGCGCTGCAGGCCGGCATGCTCACCGTGGTGCTTCTGGCGCGCCCGGCGCGCGCGCAGAGCGTGGCGCCGACGGTTCTGCCGAGCGGCGGGCAGGTGATTGGTGGTGTGGCGTCGATT
>JAJZUI010000201.1 GCA_021847175.1 Pseudomonadota bacterium | reverse complement strand
GCCGCGGCGGTTCACCCAGGGGCCGAGATTGGTGGAGACGGTGACGTCCGGGCTGGTCGTGAGGATGTGGGCGGCAAGGTCCTTCGCATCGCCCTGGCCGCGGCCGATCTCGGCGAGGATCTCGCCGAACGCGGCCTGGGTGCTGAGCTTGCGGCCGGGGAAGCGGGGGGCCGGAAGTGCGGCGGGGACGAGGACTTCCGGTGCCGAGAGGGCGCGGCCCCCGGGCGAGAGCGGCTTCGCGAAGGGGACGGAATTGATGAAGGAGAGGAACGAATCCGGGTTCTCGACGCCCTCGGCGACATCCCATTCGTGACCCTCGCGCACGCCCATCTGCGCGCGGAACCCGTGCATCTGTTCCGGCGACATCAGGCCGGCGTGGTTGTCCTTGTGGCCGGCGAAGGGCAGGCCCATGCCCTTGATCGTGTAGGCGATGAAGCAGGTCGGCTGGTCGCCGGCGGCGTCCGCGGCGCGGAACGCCTCCAGCAATGTGCCGAGGTCGTGGCCGCCGAGATTGGTCATGAGGGCGGCGAGTTCGTCGTCCGTGAGCGGGTCGATGATGGCGCGCAGCTGGGGGTCGCGGCCGTGGTCCGCGAGCAGGGCCGCGCGCCAGGCGGCGCCGCCCTGGAAGGTGAGCGCCGAGTAGAGAGAGTTGGGGCAGTCGTCGATCCAAGAGCGCAACGTTTCGCCACCGGGACGGGCGAAGGCGGCCTCCAGCATGCGGCCATACTTGAGGGTGACGACGTTCCAGCCCATGTCGCGGAACAGGCCTTCGATGCGGCCGAAAAGGCGGTCCGGGACGACGGAATCGAGGCTCTGGCGGTTGTAGTCGATGACCCACCAGACGTCGCGGATGTCGTGTTTCCAGCCCTCCAGCAGGGCTTCGTAGATGTTGCCCTCGTCGAGTTCCGCGTCGCCGGCCACCGCGATGTGGCGGCCGTGGGGGAGCCATTCGGGGGCGAGCGCGTGCAGGCGGGCGTAGTCCGCGATGAGGGCGGAGAAGCTGGTCAGCGCCACGCCGAGGCCGACGGAGCCGGTGGAGAAGTCGACCTCCGGCCCGTCCTTGACGCGCGAGGGGTAGGGCTGGGCGCCGCCCAATGCGCGCAGGCCCGCCATTTTCTCCACGTTCTGGCGGCCGAGGAGGAGGTTGATGGCGTGGAAGACGGGGCCGGCGTGCGGCTTGATCGCGACGCGGTCCTGCGGGCGGAGGATGGCGAAGTAGAGCGCCGTCATGATCGCGGCGACCGAGGCGCAGGAAGCCTGGTGGCCGCCGACCTTGAGCCCGTCGCGGTTGGGGCGGACGTGGTTGGCGTGGTGGATCATCCAGGCGCTTAGCCAGAGCAGCTTTTTTTCCACCACGCGCAGGCGGGCGAGGAGCGCGTCGTCGGACGTGGCGGCGGCGGCGCGGGGCGGCTGCGGGCGCGGGCGCGCGGGGGCGTTCACGAGGCGCTCCACCCGCGGGCGAGGCGGCGGACGGCGGTGCTGGCGTTGCGCTTGCCCTCGCCGGCATAGTCCTCGTGGTTCTGGTCGATGCGGTCGGGGTCGTAGAGGTAGTTGACCATGAGGCCGGCGCTTTCGCGCAGGCCCTTGTCCGAGGTGTCGGCGAGGAAGTTTATTCGTTCCACTCTGGCACCGTTCGAGAGGTGGAAATTGGCGACGGGGTCCAGCGCGCGCTTGCCGCGGCTTTCGACCAGCAGGTAGCGCGCGGCGAGCCGCGGCAGGATCGGCTCCAGCAGGCGCACGGTTTGCGTCTCGCGCGGCCAGGTGCGGCGGTCGAGCGTGGCCTTGAGGCCGTCGGGGCCGGCGAGGGCCACGGATTCCTCGGTGGAAAAGAGCTTTTCCGGCTCCGTGGCGAGAACCTTGTCGAGCCAGGTGCGGAAGCCCGGCATCGGCGAGAGGGTGGCGAACTGGCGGATGTTGGGCAGCTCCTGCGACAGCAGGTCGACGACGCGCTTGATGAGGAAGTTGCCGAAGCTGATGCCGTCCAGGCCGCGCTGGCAGTTGCTGATGGAGTAGAAGATGGCGGTGTCGGCGCGAGCGGGGTCGGAGGCGGGGGCGCGGGTGTCGAGCAGGCGCTGGACGCTGCCCGCCATGCCGGTGACGAGGGCCACTTCGACGAAGATCAGCGGCTCGGTGGGCATGCGCGGGTGGAAGAAAGCGTAGCAGCGGCGGTCTGAATCGAGCCGGTTCTTGAGGTCGCGCCAGCCGCGGATTTCGTGCACGGCCTCGTAGCCGACGAGTTTTTCGAGGAGGGACGCGGGGCTCGACCAGTCGATCTGGCGCAGTTCGAGAAAGCCGACGTCGAACCAGCCGGCGAGGAGGGTTTTCAGGTCGTCCTCCAGCGCGGCGAGCGCCTTGTCCTCACGGCCCAGGGCCAGGAGGGCGGCGCGCAGGTCAACGAGGAAGCGCATGCCATCGGGGATGGAGGTGAGCTGGGTAAGCAGGCGGCGGCGCGGGGGTTCGAGCGCGCGGCGGAGTTTTGCGAGCGCGAGCGGGTCGTCCTCGGGGAGGTCGGCGGCCTGCTTGCGGATGGCGGCGGTGTCGGTGTCGAAGGTGGCGAGAGTGGACAAGAACTCGCGGCGGCCGGCGGCGTCGCGGGCGAGGTAGGACTGGGCGAGGCGGGCGGCGCGGTTGCGGGCGGAGACCTCGCCGCCGCGGCCTTCGAGGCACGCCTTCATCTGCGCCTCGATCCCCTCGTCCTCGCCGCCGACCGAGGCCGCCATCTCGCGCCAGACGCTGGCGATGCGGGTGAGCGCGCGGTCGAACAGGCGGGCGGCCAGGAAGGAAGTCGCTGCCGGCTCCGGCTTCGGGGCCGGCGCGGGGGCGGCGTTGTTCGTGGGCAAGGCGGTGTCTGGCACGGCGCACTCCGGGATCGGGTTAGGCTTTATACAGGAAATCCGCCCTGGGCGACCGTCCGAAGCTGTTTCAGCCGATGCGGGCGAGGGCCTGGGTGAGGTCGGCGAGGATGTCGTCCACGTGCTCGATGCCGATGGAGACGCGGATGGTGGCCTCGGTGATGCCGAGGCGCTCGCGGACCTCGCGGGGGACGCCGGAGTGGACGGTGGTGGCGGGGTGGCAGACGAGGGATTCCGTGCCGCCGAGGCTGACGGCCAGCTTGAAAACCTGCAGCGCGTTGAGGACGGTGAAGGCCTCCGCCTCGCCGCCCCTGACGTCGAAGGAGAAGGTGGTGCCGGCGCCGGTGCACTGGCGCTCGAAGACGGCGCGGGCTGGGTCGGATTCCGGCAGGAGGGCCGGGTAGTAGACGCGGGCCACGCTGGGGTGGGCGGCGAGGAAGCGCGTGACGGCCTCCGCGTTGCGGCAGGCGGCGTTCATGCGCAACGAGAGGGTTTCCAGCGAGCGCGAGAGCATCCAGGCGGAATGCGGGTCGAGCTGGGTGCCGATGGCGCCGCGCAGCAGGCGGATGGGCGTGAGCCGCGCCTTGCTGCCCAGCGCCGCGCCGGCCACGAGGTCGGAGTGGCCGCCGACATACTTGGTGAGCGAGTAGAGGACGATGTCCGCGCCATGGGCGAGCGGCTTCTGGAAGATCGGGCCGAGCAGCGTGTTGTCGCAGAGGATGGTGGGGCGGTGGCCACCCTGGCGGGCGCCGATCTCGTCCGCGACATCGCGCATGAGGGCGAGGTCCACGAGCGTGTTGAGGGGGTTGGAGGGGGATTCCACCAGGATGACGCTGACGCGGCCGGCCCGCATGGCGACCTCGGCGGCGGTGCGGACGGCGGCGGGGGAAATGCCATCGGCGAAGCCCGCGGCGGCGACGCCGAACGGGGCGAGGGTGCGGGAGAGCAGGGTTTCCGTGCCGCCGTAGAGGGGCTGGGAGTGCAGCACCACGTCGCCGGGGCGGACGTAGGTGAGCAGGGTCGTGGCGATGGCGGACATGCCGCTCGAGAAGATGATGGCGGTCTCCGCACCCTCGAAGACGGCGAGGCGGTCCTCGACGATCTCGCTGTTGGGGTGGTTGAAGCGCGAATAGACGAGGCCGCCCTCGTCGCCGGCGGGAGGTGCCCTGCGGCCGGCCGTGTAGTCGAAGAAGTCGCGGCCCTCCTCGGCGCTGCGGAAGACGAAGGTGGAGGTGAGGAAGACAGGTGGCTTGACCGCGCCCTCCGACAGCGCGGGGTCGTAGCCGTAGCCGAGCATCAGGGTTTCCGGATGCAGCGCGTGATTGCCGATGTGGTCCTTGCGGTAGCGTGCCGGTGCCATGTGGTGGCCCCCTTCCCTGCCTCGGTGCGAGGCGGGGCGTGTGTCACATCGGGGCGCCGGGGTCGAGGCAGGAGGGGCGGATCTGGGCGAGGAGGTCCTCGGCGATGAGGCGGGGGCCGGCGAGTTGCGCCGCCCGGCCATGGAGGAAGACGGCGGCGCGCGCGGCGTCCCACGGGGGCATGCCTTGGGCGAGCAGGCCGGCGGCCATGCCCGCGAGCACGTCGCCGGTGCCGGCCGTCGCGAGCCAGGCGGGGGCGTTGGCGTTGATGGCCACGCGCCCGTCCGGGGCGGCGACGATGGTGGCGTGACCCTTGAGGATGACGACGGCGCCGGTGCGCTGGGCGACCACCCGGGTGGCCGCGAGCTTGTCGGGGCCCAGTTTGCCGAAGGCGCGGGTGAACTCGGCTTCGTGGGGGGTGATGATCGCCGCGCCCGTGATGTCGTGGGCGAGGGCGTCGGCGTCGGCGACGACCTGGCGGCCGGCGGCGATGAGGCGCGGGGTGAGCTCCCCTGCCCCGCCGGCGCCGCAGACGACGACACGGCGGCGGGGGTCGGCGAGGATGGCGTCGAGGTTTTGGTCCAGCAGGATGCCCGGCTCCGGCAGCGGGGCGCCGAGGAGGCCGACGAGGCCGGCGCCAGCGCGGCGGGCGGCCATCGCGGCAAGCTGGGCGGCGCCGGGGAGCGGGCCAGCGAGGACGGTGACGGTGCCGCGCGTGTATTTGTGGCTGGCGGCGGTGGGGCTGGGCAGGTCGGCGGGGTCGAGAGTGTTGAGGAAGGTCGTGGCGTTAGCGGCCGCAACGGACCCCGGGGCGTGGCCGATGTCGGCGAGGTGGATTTCCCCGCACAGGGCGCGGCCGGGGAGCAGGACGTGGCCGGGCTTGAGGCGGAGGAAGGTGACGGTGAGTTCGGCGGCGCGGACCTCGCCGCGGGGCTGGCCGGTTGCGCCGTCGAGGCCGCTCGGGACGTCGATCGCGACGACGCGCCCGGCCACGCGGAGGGGAGCGGCCATGGATTCCGGCAGGTCGCGGTTGAGCCCGGCACCGAGGAAGGCGTCGATGACGAGGTCGGCGCGGGATGCGTCCTGCGGGTTGAAGGAGACGGGCCAGCCCCAGGCGGCGAGGTGACGGGCGGCGCTGCGTCCGTCCGCACCGTTGTTGCCGGGGCCGCACAGGACGGCGACGCGGCAGGGGCGGTAGCGGCGGCGGATGGCGCGGGCGACGGCGCGGCCGGCGGCGGCGACGAGGGTCGCGAACGGGAGGCCGGCATGGGCGTCGGCGATACCGTGCTGGGCGGGGGTGAGAATTTCTCGCATCGTCATGCGCGCATTGTAGCCTTGTTCGCGGCTGCGGAGTCGGGGTGGGAGTTGTGTCATGGCGGTGGTGATCGCGGTCGCGCAGCAGAAGGGGGGCGCGGGCAAGACGACAATCGCCGCCAACCTGGCGGCGGCGCTGGCGACGTCGATGGCGGTGGCGGTGCTGGATATCGACCCGCAGCGGTCGCTGGCGCGCTGGCATGCGCTGCGCGGCGCGCGGGAGCCGGCGATCACGCTCTCCCAGGTTTCGGGCTGGCGGATGGACGCGGAACTCGAGCGGCTGCGGCGTGCGCATGGGGCGGTGGTGGTGGATTCGCCGCCGGTGGTGGACGAGGACGCGCGGCGCGCGGTGCGGGCGGCGGACCTGGTGCTGGTGCCGGTGCAGCCCTCGCCGCCGGATCTGTGGGCAGCGGCGGGGACGCTGAAGCTGGCGGCGGAGGAAGGGCGGCGCGCGGTGCTGCTGATGAACCGCGCGCCGGCGGCGGGCGCCTTGCGCGCCGCGGCGGAGGCGGCCATAGCGGAGGCGGGATGGGCGCGGCTCGGCGCGGTGCTGGGTAATCGCGTGGCGTTCGCGACGGCCTTTGCGCGCGGGGCCGGGGTGACGGAGACGGCGCCGCGATCCCCGGCGGCGGCGGAACTCCTGGCGGTGCTGGAAGAGACAAGACGGCTGTGGAAGAACTAAAGAACCTGCTGCGGCCGTACTATTATTTCGCGCGCTCCGTCGCGCATCACCTGCTGGACCCGGTGCTGCGGCCGCTGCACGCGCTGCACGGGTGGCTGGTCTATCAGTTCGGAGGCGAAATATTCATGCTGCTGGGATTGCACGCCATCGCCGGGGCCGTCTGGGTGGGCGGCATGTTCTTCGCGCTCCTGATCCTGCGCCCGGCAATGGGCGGGCTCGACCCCGCGGCGCGTGTGGCGCTGCACCGGGGGGTGCTGCGGCGGTTCCTGCCGGTGGTGTGGGTGGCGATGCCGTTCATGCTGCTCTCCGGCGCACGGATGATCTTCACCGGCTACGGCAAGTTCGGCTGGGCGCCGTGGCCGGTGCAGGCGATGGCGGCGCTGGGCGTGGTGATGGGGGCGGTGTTCGTCGCCATCTGGTTCGGGCCGTACAAGCGGCTGCGCGCGACGACCGACACCGCCGAGGCGGCGGCGGCAATCAACGCGATACGCTGGCTGATCATGCTGAACCTGGTGCTGGGGCTGGTGGCGACGATGTTCGGAGGGATGGACTAGGAAGGGGCTCGCCTATGCCTCGTCCGGGATCCGCCGGATGAAGGAGCGGTCCTCGTTCAGGATGCAGCCGGCGGCCTCCACCCGGTTCAGGCAGGCGATGGCGTCGGGATCGGACGCGAGTTTTTCGCGGTAGCGCTCGTAGCTCGCGAGATCGGGGAAATCGATCAGGCCGAGCGCCGCGTTGGTCGGCCCCGCGATCCTGGTCGGCAGGTAGTAGGCGACGAGCCGGCCGCCGCAGCGCTCGATCGGCTGGTGCAGGGCGCGCGCGTAGGCCTCGAAGTCGGCAAACTTGCGCGGATCGATTGTGTAACGGATGCACAACGTCATCATAGCCCGCTCCCCTGATGGTTTTCGCGCGCCGAGCGTGGAGCGGCGCGCGGCGCCGGTCACGCGCGAACGCTTCGGTCGTGGACGAAGCGTCGCCGCGTGCGGCCTGGGGCGGGGTGTCGTAGAGTGGGCGCATGTCCCAGGGCCTCGCACTCTCCGAGATCGGCGCGCTCGTCGGCGACCCCGCCCGCGCCAACATGCTTTCGGCGCTGCTCGACGGGCGGGCGCTGAGCGCCTCCGAG
>JAJZUI010000200.1 GCA_021847175.1 Pseudomonadota bacterium | reverse complement strand
CTAAAAGTCCGTCACGCGGCCCTTGTGCTGCCAGTCGCCGTAGCGCGTCGGCTCCGGGCCGGGCGCGCCGCCGATCTCCTTGGGCCGCGCGGGCGTGGCGGGCTTCGCGGGCGCGGGTTCGTGCTTCGCGATGCCGGGAGCCTTGCCGGCTTCCCCAGGCTTTCCGGCTTCCGCAGGCTGGTGTGGCGTGGTCATGGCAGCCACATGGCACGGTTGGCGCGCGAGTCAATCACGGCGCGATCCGTCTCCACCGGACAGGTACGCCGCCGGTTCAGCCGCCGGCGGCCTTGAGCGCGGCGGTGGCGGCGGCGCGCCAGGGCACGTTCTGCGGCGCCTCGGCGAGCGCGCGGCGCAGGGCGGTCACGTCGCCCGGCTCCAGCTTCTGGCCCGTGCGCTGGATGGCCGCCACGATCTCCACGGCGAGATTGGGATCGAAGCGCGCCGCGAGCGCGGTCCGCCATGCGGCGGCGGCGGCGGCGAAGTCTCCGCGCGTGGCCTCGGCGTTGCCGAGCAGCACGTAGCCGGTGCGCGCCTGCGGGCTGTTGGGATCGAGGGCGACCAGACGCGCGCGCAGTTGCGCGATCAGCGCGTCCTCCCGCGCCGCCGCCTTCTTCTCCGCGGCGGCGAGCTTCGCGTATGGCTCGGGCGGCAGTTGCGGCTGGCCGCGCACGAGGTAGAGCAGGCCGCCGGCAACCGGGATCGCGAGCAGCAGGATCAGCGCGAGGCTGGCGCGGCCCTGGCGCACCGGCGCCTCCTGTGATTCCGCCTCGGCGAGCAGGCGGCGCTCGATCTCGAGCTTGGCGGCAGCGCGCTCGCGATCCACGAGCCGGCCCTCGGCGGCGTCGCGCTCGATCTCTCGAAGCTGCGCGCGATACAGCGGCATCGCGCTGTCGCGCCGTCCGCGCGCGGCGCCACGCCCGAGCACGATCAGCAAAGGCGCCATGGCGATGGCGGCCACCACGACCAGCGATGCGACAAACAGCATTCGGCGTTCAGCCCCCGGCGTGATCGGCGAGAAGCATCGCCAGGCGGTCCCGCTCGGCCTTGTCGAGCGGCTCGGGCGGCGGCGGCGGCTGGCGGCGGGCGATGCGGACACCCACCACGCCGGCACCGGCGGCGACGGCTAGCAGCGGCGAGCCCCAGAGCAGCCATGTCGCGGGATCGATCGGTGGGTCGAGGCGGATGAAATTGCCGTAGCGCGCGACCAGGAAGGCGATGATCTGCTTGTCGGTCTCGCCGCGCATGATGTGCCGGCGCACCAGTGCGCGGATGTCGCGCGCGAGGCCCGCGCTGCTCGCCTCGATGCTCTCGTTCTGGCAGACGAGGCAGCGCAGCTGGCGGCCCAGCGCCTCCGCCCGCGCTTCGAGTTTCGGGTTCTTCAGCATCTCCGACGGGTCCTCGATCGCGTGCGCGGCGACCGGTGCCAGCAACAGGCAGGCGAGCAGAAGCGGCAGGACGGCGCGCCTCATCGCGACCCCGCCATGGTTCGGGCGGCCCGTCACTGGCTGAGCTTCCGCATCAGCGGCTCGACCACCTGAGTGGCGAGCCGCGGCGTCAGCGGGCCGGCCATGTGCCAGACCACGATGCCCTGGCTGTTGATGATGAAGGTCTCCGGCACGCCGGTAAGGCCCCAGTCGATCGAGGCCCGGCCCGGCTCGTCGCTCGCCGTGCGGGCATAGGGGTTGCCGTATGCGGCGAGGTAGCGCGAAGCAGCGGAAACGGTGTCCTTGTAGGCGACGCCCCAGATCGGGATGCCTTGCGACCGCAGCGCCATCAGCACCGGTTCCTCCTCACGGCAGGGGATGCACCAGGAGGCGAAGAAGTTGACCAACAGGGGCCGGTGGGCGGCGAAGATCTCGGTGGAGCTGAAGCCGCCGGCGTTGATCCCGGGCAGGCTGAACGGCGGGACGCGATGCCCGATCAGCGGCGAGGGCACGCCGTGTGGGTTGAACGTGCCGCTGCGTAGGCCGCGCAGCATGAAGTAGAAGCCGGTGCCCGCGGCCAGCGCGGCGACGACCGGAATGCCATACAGCAGCGTGCGGCGCAGGGGCGAGCGCCCTGATGCCGTGGCACCAGGCACCGCGCGACCGGACCCCGGGCGACCCGGCCCCGGACGGGCCGGAACCGCACGCGCCGGCACCGGACGCGTCACGCGGTTGGGCGGGTTCTTCATCGCGCCGTCGCGGCCAGGGCCGCCGCCGCGGGCCGGGGCGCCCCGACCCTGAGGCGCCGGTCGGACAGCGACAGCAACCCGCCAAGCGCCATGAAAGCGCCGCCGAACCAGATCCAGGGCGCGAAGCGGTTGTCGTGCAGGCGCAGCACCGCGCCGCCGTTACGCTCCTCGCCGAACACGGCATAGAGGTCGCGCAAGCCGTTGGTCTCGATCTTCGCCTCGTCCGTCGTGATGCCCTGGATTGGGAATTGGCGCCGCTCCGGCGTCAGCGTGGTGACGAGGTGGCCGTCGTGGCTGACCAGCACGGTTGCGACGGCGGCCTTGTAGTTGCTGCCGTTGCGATCTTCGATGCTCTTCAGCGTCCAGGTGTAGCCGCCGATGTTGGTGCTCTGCCCGGGCCTGAGGAAGACCACGGCGCTGGCGGCTAGCGACATGCCGGCGATGCCCGCGACGGTTACACCGAGCCCGGCATGCGCGACCGCGGCGCCGATCGCGGCGCGGCGCAAGCCCATCAGGCGCGCCAGCGAGCGTCTCGGCGGCTGGCTGAACAACGAGATGCGCGACGCGATGTCTGCGAGCGCGCCGAACACCAGCCACGCCGCCGCCACCATGCCCAGGGCCGGCAGGGCCTTCATGCGCATCACCGCGAACAGGCCGATGACGACGGAGATCACCGCCGCCCACCACACCTGGCGGAACACCGGCGCCAGCGCCGCGCGCTTCCACGACAGCGCCGTGCCGAGGCTCATCGCCAGGAACAACGGGAAGGCGAGCGGGAAGACGGTCGCGGCATAGAAGGGCGGCCCAACCGAAATCTTGGTGCCCGCCAGCAGGTCCGCGAAGGGCGGATAAGCGGTGCCGGTGAGCACCACGGCGGCGATCGAGCAGATGAGGATGTTGTTCAGGATCAACCCGCCCTCGCGCGACAGCGGCGCGAAGATGCCGACCGGCGCCAGCGCCGGCGCCCGCAGCGCGAACAGCAGCAGCGAGCCCACGATCAGGATGCCGAGCAGCACCAGGATGAACACTCCGCGATTGGGCGCCGCGGCGAAGGAATGCACCGAGTTCAGGATGCCCGAGCGCACCAGGAACGTGCCCAGCAGCGAGAGCGAGAACGTGCCGATGGCGAGCAGCACTGTCCAGGTCTTCAGCGCCTCGCGCTTCTCCACCACGATCGCGGAGTGCAGCAGGGCGGTGCCGGTCAGCCACGGCAGCAGCGAGGCGTTTTCCACCGGATCCCAGTACCAGAACCCGCCCCAGCCGAGATCGTAATAGGCCCACCAGGAACCGAGCGTGATGCCGCAGGTGAGCGCGCACCAGGCCGCCAGTGTCCACGGTCGCACCCAGCGGCCCCAGGCGGCATCCACGCGGCCCTCGATCAGCGCCGCGACCGCGAAGGCGAAGGGCACCGAGAAGCCGACATAGCCGAGGTATAGCATCGGCGGATGGATCGCGAGGCCGGGATCCTGCAGCAGCGGGTTCATGTCCATGCCCTGCATCGGCGGCGGCCAGAGGCGCGTGAACGGGTTGGACGAGAGGAGCGCGAACAGGGTGAAGCCGACCGAGGACAGTCCCTGCACGCCGACCACGCGCGCGCGCGCCGCCGAGGGCAGGTTGCTGCCGAAGATCGCGACCGCGCCGCCGCACAGGCCGAGCACCAGGCACCACAACAGCACCGAGCCCGGGTGGTTACCCCAGGTGCCGGTGATGCGGTAAAAGAGTGGTTTCAGACTCGAACTGTTCTCGGCGACGACCTTCACCGAGAAATCGTTGACCACATTCGCGTGCACCAGCACGGCGAAGGCGATGATGAGCGCGATCGCCTGGCCGACCGCGAGCGCCGGGGCCGCGGCCATCAGCGAGGCGTCGCGCCGGTGCGCGCCCCACAGGCCGACCACGCCCTGGGCTCCGGCGAGCACGACCGCCAGCGCCAGCGCGAAGTTTCCGAGTTCGGGACTGAGCATGCCTAGCCTCCTCGCGTGGCCGGCCCGGCCTTCGTTTTGACACCGAAATCCCAGCTTGCGGCCGGCGGCGGCTCGCCTTGGCTCGGGCGCCATTCACCGGATTTCTTGAGCGCCGCCACCACGTCTGGGGGCATGTAGTTGGCGTCGTGCTTGGCCAGCACCTCGGTGGCGACGAACCGCCCATCCGGTTGCAGCGATCCAAGTGCGACGATGCCCTGCCCCTCGCGGAACAGGTCCGGCAGCACGCCGCCGAAGACGACGGGCACCGAACCCTTGCCGTCGGTGATGGTGAAGTCGTTCACCGGATGGCCGTTCTTCAGCAGGTGGCGCACGCTGCCTTTCAGGACCAGGCCGCCGAGGCGGAACATCTGGCCGGGCGGCGGCGGCTTGGCGGCGACCTGCGCGGGCGAGAGGAAGAAGACCAGCGTGTTGCGCAGCGCGGCCAGCGTGAGCCCGGTGGCGACACCCAGCCCCGCGAGACAGGCAACGAGGATCAACAGGCGGCGGTGCTTGCGCTTCATCGGCTTATCGAATTCATCGGCGGGCGCGCCCGCTCTCCGCTGCGGCGAGACGCCGGCGGGCCTTGCGCAGGCGCAGCAGCGTGTCGACGCAAAGCCAGCCGACGACGACCGCCGCCACCGTGTAGGAGGCAACGATAAACGGGAGCGCGTTCACGCCGAGCGCACCTCTGCCAGCAGCACCGCGCGGGTGCGCCGCTCCATCACCGCCGCGGAGAGCCGCGCCAGCACCAGGGCGGCGAACAGCAGCGTGAAGCCGAGGGCTGAGACCATCAGCGGCGCGAGCATGCCGATGTACATCTTCGGCGCGCTGGTCAGGCTGATGCTGTTGCCCTGGTGCAGCGTGTTCCACCACTGCACCGAAAAATGGATGATCGGCAGATCGACCACACCTATCAGCGCGAGAATCGAGGCGGCGCGGTAGCCGCGTTGCGGATCGTCGAAGGCGCGGATCAGCGCGATGTGGCCGAGATAGAGGAAGAACAGCACCAGCATCGAGGTCAGCCGCGCGTCCCAGACCCAGTAAGTGCCCCAGGTGGGCCGGCCCCAGAGGCTCCCGGTGACGAGACACAGCGCCGCGAAGGCGGCACCGACGGGCCCGATCTCCACCGCGGCGAGGTCCGCCAGCGGATGGCGCCAGACCAGCGAGGCGACCGCGCAGGCGGCCAGCGCCATGTACCCGGCGGAGGCGAGCCAGGCACTTGGCACGTGCAGGTACATGATGCGGACCGCGTTGCCCTGCTGCCAGTCGGCTGGGGCGATGAACAGGCCCCAGAACAGGCCGACGGCGGTCAGGATGCCGCCCGCCCAGGCGACAGGCGGCGTTACCCGCGCAGCCAGGCGTAAAAACTGACCGGGATTGGCAAAGCGATGCCAACCCCGTGGCCTGGGTGGTGAAACAGTGGCGTCCACGGCCGTCCTATAGAGGAGCGACCCCGTGGTTTGAAGCCCGAAGGGTTTGAAGCATGGCAGCATTACCGCTAATCAAGCCCCTGTTTATCCGCTACGACGCCCCAGCAAACGGGCGCAAACGATCGTCCGGGAGTTGCCATGCTGTTCGCGCTGATCTGCATCGACCGCCCCGCGAGCCTCGAGCTGCGCATGGCGACCCGACCCGAGCATCTCGCCTATCTCGAGCAGTACGCCGCGAAACTGGTGCAGGCGGGCCCGCTGCTCGACACCGAGGGACGGCCATGCGGCAGCCTTCTCCTCGTCGACGTGGAGGACCGCGCGGCCGCCGAGGGGTTCGCCGCCGCCGACCCATATGCCAAGGCCGGCCTGTTCGAGAGCACCATCATCCGCGCCTACCGCCCCGTCTTCCGCGACGGCGAACGCGTCGCGTGACGATGCGCCGGCCGCTCCGGCAGGCCGCGTGGGAAGCCGCGTGATGGCGTTCTGGCTGGTCAAGTCCGAGCCCGACGCGTTTTCCTGGGAGCAGCAGGTGGCGAACGGCGTCGAGCCGTGGACCGGCGTGCGCAACGCTATGGCGCGCAACAACCTGCGCGCCATGCAGCCGGGCGACCGGGCGTTCTTCTACCATTCCAACGTCGGCCGCGAGATCGTCGGCGTCGTCGAGGTGGTGCGCGCGGCCTATCCCGACCCCACGGCTGAGACGGGCGACTGGGTCGCCGTCGATATGCGCGCGGTGGGGCCGATGCCCAACCCGGTGCCGCTGGCGGCGATCAAGGCGGACCCGGATTTCGCGGATTTTGCGCTGGTGCGCCAATCGCGGCTGTCGGTCATGCCGGTGCCGCCGCAGCTGTGGAAAAAGCTTTGCCGCATGGGCGGATGGCGCGACTGACGCCGCGACGCCCGGGGGAGGACACGACGATGGAATATCGCAATCTCGGCCGATCCGGCCTCAAGGTTTCCCCGCTCTGCCTGGGCGCGATGATGTTCGGCGGCGCGACGAACGAAGCCGACTCGCGTGCCATCGTGGCGCGGGCGCGCGAGCAGGGGGTAAACTTCATCGACACCGCGGACGCCTATAACGGCGGCGCGTCCGAGGAGGTGGTGGGA
This sequence comes from Pseudomonadota bacterium, assembly GCA_021847175.1. Classification (GTDB taxonomy): domain Bacteria; phylum Pseudomonadota; class Alphaproteobacteria; order Acetobacterales; family Acetobacteraceae; genus JAJXXT01. The sequence continues at coordinate 704 of JAJZUI010000200.1, read as the reverse complement.
CGTGCGATCGCCGCCGACCGCGGCTGGTGGGTGGTGGCGACCAAGCTCGCCAACCCGACGGACGCCGCGGCCGGGCCCAACGGCACCGGGCTTTCGCGCCGGCATGCGATGCGCGCGGCGGAGGCCTCGCTGCGACGTTTGGGGATCGACACGATCGACGTCCTCTACTGGCACAAGGAGGACCACGCGACACCGCTCGGCGAGAGCGTGCGCGCGATGGAGGATCTGGTGCGCGCCGGCAAGATCCGGCACTTCGGCGTCTCCAACCACCGCGCCTGGCGGATCGTGGAGATCTGCCGGCTGTGCGACGAGGCGGGGATCGACCGGCCGGTGGTGAGCCAGCCGCTGTACAACGCGATGAACCGTATGGTGGAGGTGGAGCACCTGCCGGCGTGCGACGCGTACGGGCTCGGCGTGTTCCCCTATTCGCCGCTCGCGCGCGGGGTGCTGACCGGCAAGTATCAGCCCAACGTCGCGCCCGAGGAGGGCACGCGCGCGGCCCGGCGCGACAAGCGGATGATGGAGACGGAGTGGCGGCCGGAAAGCCTCGCCATCGCTGCCGAGTTCGCGGCGCGCGCACGCGCGCTCGGCATCACGCCGGGGCAGTGGGCGCTAGCCTGGGTGCTGCGCAACAAGTTCGTCGCCGGCGTGATCGCCGGGCCGCGGACGATGGAGCAGTGGGAGGAGTATGTCCCCGCGCTCGA
>JAJZUI010000199.1 GCA_021847175.1 Pseudomonadota bacterium | reverse complement strand
GCCGGGCCATCCCGTGCATCATGCCTACCATGCGACGGAATACGGGTTTCCGGCGCGCGACGAGCCTGTGCTGTTCGAACGGCTGGTGCTCGAGATCATGCAGGCGGGGCTGTCCTGGGAGACCGTCCTCAAGCGGCGCGCCGGGATGCGCGAGGCGTTCGCGGGCTATGACATCGATACCGTGTCGGCCTGGGCCGACGAGGATGCGGCGCGGCTGCTGGGAGATGCGCGGATCATCCGCAACCGGCTGAAGGTGGCGGCGATCCTCGAGAACGCGCGGCGGATCCGGACCATGCGCGCGAGCCATGGCGGGTTCGCGCAATGGCTGGATGCGCACCATCCGCGCGGCAAGCCAGACTGGGTAAAATTGTTTCGCAAGACCTTCCTGTTCACCGGGGGCGAGATCGTGGGCGAGTTCCTGATGTCGCTCGGCTACCTGCCCGGGGCGCATGTGGAGGACTGTCCGGTACAGAAGCGCGTGCGCGCGGCGCGGCCGCCATGGCTCGGTTCGTCGTTGGACGCCCGCTTGGCCCCGAAAGCCTGACAAGCTAACAGGGCGCAATGGAAGACGACACGCCCGCCCCTCCCGACAGCCTGCTGCCCTACGCTTCCTGGACGCGCGACGCACTGCGCCAGGTGGTCGCCAAGGCGATCGAGCACGTCGCCCGAGAGGGGCTGCCGGGCGAGCACCATTTCTACATCACCTTCCGCACCGACCATCCCGGAACGCTGCTGCCGGAGCGGCTGCGTGCGCAGTACCCGAACGAGATGACAATCGTGCTGCAGCACCAGTTCCATGGACTCGCCTACGACGCCGAGACCGGGCTGATACAGGTCGGGCTTTCGTTCGGCGGCGTGCCGGCAAAGCTCCAGATCCCGCTCGCCGCGGTCACGCAATTCGCCGACCCCGCCATCCGCTTCATGCTGCAATTCGAAGCCGACGAGACGATGGACGAAGCGGGCGAGGTGGAGACGAAGGAGGCCCCGGCACCGACGCTGCCGGCGCCCGCCGAGCACGAGGAGAAGGCCACCTCGCAGGTGGTCTCGCTCGACGCGTTCCGCCGCCGCGCCGGCGTGCGCGACACGAGCCCGCCGCCCAAAACGCCGGCGGGTGACGCAGACGAGGACACTCCCGCATGAACGCCCCCCTCAAGCGCCCGCCCAATTTCCACTTTTCGACCATGTTCCCGCTGGGCCCTGACACGACGCCGTATCGCAAGCTGGCGATCGAGGGCGTGCGGACCTCATCCTGCGACGGCAAGACAGTGGTGCATGTCGCGCCCGAGGCGCTGTCGGAACTCGCGTTCACCGCGTTCCACGAGATCTCGCACCTGCTGCGGCCGGCGCACCTGGAGCAGTTGCGCGCGATCCTCGACGACCCCGAGGCCTCGGCGAACGACCGGTTCGTGGCGCTCGACCTGCTCAAGAACGCCAACATCGCCGCGGGCGGCGTGCTGCCGATGTGCCAGGACACGGGCACCGCGATTGTCTTCGGCAAGAAGGGCCAGCGCGTCTGGGTGGATGGCGACGAGGAGGAGGCGCTGAGCTGGGGCGTGCATCGCACGTACACCGAAACGAACCTGCGCTATTCGCAGAACGCGCCGCTCTCGATGTACGACGAGGTCAACACCGGCAACAACCTGCCGGTGCAGTTCGACATCCTGGCGGCCGCTGGCGAACACCATGCCGAGGAATTCAATCTGATGTTCGTCGCCAAGGGCGGCGGCTCGGCGAACAAGAGCTTTCTCTATCAACAGACCCGCGCGGTGCTGAACGAGGCGAAGCTCGCGGAGTTCCTGACCACGCAGGTCAAGACGCTCGGCACCTCGGCCTGCCCGCCCTATCACCTGGCCATTGTCATCGGCGGCACCTCGGCCGAGACGACGATGAAGACGGTGAAGCTGGCATCGACCAAGTGGCTCGATGCGCTGCCGACCTCGGGCGACCGGAGCGGGCATGCGTTCCGAGATCTCGCGATGGAGGCGAAGGTGCTCGAGATCACCCGGCATCTGGGCATCGGGGCGCAGTTCGGCGGGAAGTATTTCTGCCACGATGTGCGCGTGGTGCGGCTGCCGCGGCACGGGGCGAGCCTGCCGATCGGGATCGGGGTGTCGTGCTCGGCAGACCGGCAGGCCAAGGCGAAGATTACGCCGGATGGGGTTTTCCTCGAGCAGCTCGAGACCGATCCCGCGAAGTACCTGCCCGAGGCCACGGAGGCGATCCTTGGCGGCGAGGTGGCGCGCATCGACCTCGACCGGCCGATGAACGAGATCCTGGCGCAGCTGACGAAGTGCCCAGTGAAGACGCGGCTGGCGCTCAACGGCACGATGGTGGTGGCACGCGACATCGCGCATGCCAAGCTGAAGGAGCGGCTCGACCGCGGCGAGGGGCTGCCGGGCTATTTCCGCGACCATCCCGTCTATTACGCGGGGCCGGCGAAGACGCCCGAGGGGTATGCGACGGGGAGTTTCGGGCCGACCACGGCAGGGCGGATGGATTCCTATGTCGCGGAGTTCCAGGCCGCCGGCGGCTCCATGGTGATGCTGGCGAAGGGCAACCGGTCCAAGGCGGTGCGCGACGCGTGCCGGAAATTCGGCGGGTTCTATCTCGGCAGCGTCGGGGGCCCGGCCGCGCGACTGGCGCAGGACTGCATCCGCAAGGTCGAGGTGCTGGAGTATCCGGAGCTCGGCATGGAGGCCGTGTGGCGCATCGAGGTCGAGGATTTTCCGGCCTTCGTCGTCATCGACGACAAGGGCAACGATTTCTACGAAGACCTGGGCTGAGGCGGGGCGGCAGGGCATGCGCTTCGTCGTCGACCGGCTCGATCATCTCGTCATCACCTGCGCCGACCTGGAGACGACGGCCAATTGGTACCAGCGCGTGCTGGGGATGGAGCGGGAGAGCTTCGGCAAGCCGGCGCGCACGGCACTGAAATTCGGCGGGCAGAAGATCAACCTGCACCAGTTCCGCGCGGAGTTCGAGCCGCACGCGGCGGCACCGGCGCCGGGGACGCAGGATTTGTGCTTCGTGACAGCGGTGCGGGCGCGCGACATCGTGGCGCATCTGCATGTGTGCGGCGTCGCAGTGGAGGCGGGGCCGGTGTCGCGCACCGGGGCGCTGGGGCCGATGAGCTCCGTCTATTGCCGCGATCCGGACGGCAACCTGATCGAGATCTCGACCTATCTCGACGGCTAGGTGCGAACGGCGATCAGGCGCGAGCGCGGCGGTGGCGCCAGAAGACCAGCGCCACCACGCCCGAGGCGAAAAGGGCGAGCGAGCCGGGCTCCGGTACAGGTGCCGGTGGCGGCGGGTCGTGAATAGCCGCGGTGACGTTGAGGCTCAGGATCTGCTGCGACGAGGTGAGGCCGCCGTCGCCGCCGGTGAAGCCGATATAGGGCGTGTTCGTGCCGAGGACGTTGGGAATGTCGATGGCGTAGCCGTTGATCACGGTATCGGGCAACGCGCTGCCGTCCTGCACGGTGACGTCGAGCTTGCCGTGGGCATAGCTCACCATGGCCGACCAGATGTCGCCATTGGCCAGGCAGCCGGCGCCGTTGGTGACGCCGCTGCAGGCCCAAGGGCTGTTGGTGCCCACGCCGTAGGGAGAGGCGGACGCAAAGTCGTTAAGCAGCCCGTTCACGTCAACAGCGACGTGGTTGTCGTTGACGTCGCCGGCGCCACCCTGGCTGATCGGCCCGCCACCCGTCGTCGGCGAAAGGTTGTTATAGGTATCGAACTCGATCGCAACCGAGTTAGGGGTGCCATAATAACCGAGGTTGCCACCAGGCTGGGGCCAGGAAGCGGCCCCCTGCTGCAGCACGAAGGTGAAGCCGTCGGCCGGACCGGAGGGTCCTGGGGTGATCTGGAACCGGAAGCTCGCATTGAACGCCCCGTCGGGCCCCAGCGTGAACGGGGACGCAAGGATGGCGGAACCGGCCTGATTCTGCGTGGTCCCCTGAGTCAGGCTGAGCGCGGTGCCGTTGGTGGTCGCGACGGTCGTGGCGCTTCCCTGCAGGTTGATGAGCCCGCCGATCGAGGAGAAATCGTTGAAGCCGACGACCGAACCGAACTTGACCGGATCCGCGCGCACGGCCGTCGCCGCTGCCATCAAGGCAGCGGCGGCGGTCAGACCGAGGAACAATGTCCGGCGTAGCGTCAAGCCTCACTCCTTCCGATACGGCGGAGGAACACATTGCGTAACGTCGGGTCCCTAGCATGTCTTGCAAGGCGGGAGCGGCCTGTATCGCGCCTCTCGTCAAAACTTGACGCAAGGTTCGATGGACATGCCGCCGCAATGAGCATTCTGCGTCCCATTTTGCAAATATGGCGCAACCATCCAGCCCCTGTTGCACCCTCACGCCGGACCGACCATCACCGCCATGAATACAAGTTGCCGATGACCGACCTCGCCGCGTTCGATTTCGACCTGCCCCCCGACCGGATCGCCAGCGAGCCCGCGCGGCCGCGCGACGCCGCGCGGCTGCTGCACGTGGCCGCGGGGGGCCTCGCCGACCGCGCCGTGCGCGACCTCGCCTTGCTGCTGCATCAGGGCGACCTGCTCGTGGTAAACGACACCCGGGTGATCCCGGCACAGTTCGCGGCCAGGCGCGGCCAGGCCCGGGTAGGACTGACTCTGGACCGGCCGCTGGCGGACGGCGGCTGGGAGGCGCTGGCGCGCAACGCCCGGCGGCTTCGGGCGGGCGACAGGGTGGAGATCGACGGGCCGGTACCACTCGGCGCCACAGTCCGGGCGCGGCATGCGGATGGCAGCGTGGTGCTGGATTTCGACCGCGCAGGAGAAGCGCTGGATGCGGCGCTGCGGGCGGCCGGGCGACTGGCGTTGCCGCCCTATATTCCGCGCCCGGAAGGGCCCACGGCGCAGGATGCGAGCGACTATCAGACCATGTTTGCCGAGCACGAGGGGGCGGTCGCGGCGCCGACGGCGGGGCTGCACATGACGCCCGAGCTGATGGCGGCGCTGGCGGCGCGCGGCGTCGGGCTGGCACGGCTCACGCTGCATGTCGGCGCGGGCACGTTCCTGCCGCTGCGCGAGGGCAGCCTGGCGGCGCGGCGGCTGCATCCGGAGCGCGGCGTGATCACGGCGGAGGCGGCGGCGGCGATCAACGCGGCGCGAGCGGCGGGCGGGCGGATCGTGGCGCTGGGAACGACGACGCTGCGGCTGCTGGAGAGCGCGGTGGACGCGGCGGGGCGCATCCTTCCCTTCGCCGGCGAGACCGACATCATGCTGGCGCCGGGCCACGTGTTCCGTTCCGCGGACGTGCTGATGACCAATTTCCATCTGCCACGAAGCTCGTTGTTCGTCCTGGTCTGCGCCTTCGCGGGGACGGCGCGGATGCGCGCGGCCTATGCGCACGCGATCGCTTCCGGCTACCGGTTCTATTCCTATGGCGACGCGACGTTCCTGGAGCGCGCCCCTTGATTTTCGCAGCATGACGCTCGCCTGGCGGCAGACGTCGCGCGACGGGGCGGCGCGCGCGGGGGTGCTGATGACCGCGCATGGCGAGGCGGCGACGCCCAGCTTCATGGCCGTGGGTACCGCGGGGACAGTGAAGGCGATGACGGCGGACGCGGTGCGCGCGACGGGGACCGCGATCATCCTTGGCAACACGTATCATCTTATGCTGCGGCCGACCGCCGAGCGCGTGGCGCGGCTCGGTGGGTTGCACAAATTCGCCGACTGGAAGGGCCCGATCCTTACGGATTCCGGCGGGTTCCAGGTCATGTCGCTGGCGAAACTGCGCAAGGTGGATGCGGACGGGGTTACGTTCCGCTCCCATCTCGACGGCTCGGCGCACCGGCTGACGCCGGAACGTTCGACCGAGATCCAGTATCTGCTGGATGCCACGATCACCATGGCGTTCGACGAGTGCACCCCCTTCCCCGCCACCGAGGAGCAGGCGCGGGCAAGCATGGAGCTCACGCATCGCTGGGCCGAGCGGTCGCGCGCGGCTTTCGTGGCGCGGGCGGGGTATGGTCAGTTCGGCATTGTGCAGGGCAGCGTCTACCCGGCGCTGCGACTGGCCTCGGCCGAGGCGATCCCGGCGCTGGGATTCGAGGGGATCGCGATCGGCGGGCTCGCCGTGGGCGAGGGTCAAGCGGCGATGTTCGAGGTTCTCGATCTCGTCATACCGGCGCTGCCGGACGGCAAGCCGCGCTACCTGATGGGGGTGGGCACGCCGGATGACCTGCTCGGCGCGGTGGCGCGCGGGGTGGATATGTTCGACTGCGTGATCCCGACGCGGGCCGGGCGCACGGCGCGGGCCTATACGCGCGAGGGGATGATGAACCTGCGCAACGCACGCTTCGCGGATGACGCGGCGCCGCTGGACGCCGGATGCGCGTGCCCGGCCTGCGCGCGGCATTCGCGGGCCTATCTGCACCACCTGTTCCGCGCCGGCGAAATGCTGGGGCCGATGCTGCTGACCTGGCACAACCTGTCCTATTACCAGGACCTGATGCGCGGCATGCGCGAGGCGATTTCGGTGGGGCGGTTCGCCGAGTACGCCGAGGTCTGCCGCGAGGGATGGCGGCGTTGCGTTTGACAGAGCACCGCCCCTGCCCCATCTCGCGGCCATGAGTGAGACTTATTCCGGACTGACGCAACTTGGGCACCCGAGCCGCATTCCCGCTTCGCCGGATGAGGCGGTGCTGGAGCGCGTGGCGAACCCGTCGCCGGGGCGGGCGTATGTGGTGCGCTTCACCTGCCCGGAGTTCACCTCGCTGTGTCCGCTCACGGGGCAGCCGGATTTCGCGCATATCGTCCTCGACTACATCCCCGACGCGTGGATCGTGGAGAGCAAGTCGCTCAAGCTGTATCTCGCGAGCTTCCGCAACCACGGGGCGTTCCACGAGGCCTGCACGATGGCGATCGCCGAGCGGGCGATGGCGACGCTGGCGCCCGCGTGGCTGCGCATCGGCGCCTACTGGTATCCGCGCGGAGGCATGCCGATCGACGTGTTCTGGCAGTCCGGCACGCCGCCCGAGGGAGTGTGGATTCCCGAACATGGCGTCGCACCCTATCGCGGCCGCGGCTGAGATCCGCGCGAAGGCGGGGGCGCTCGGGTTCGATGCCGTCGGCATCGCGAGCGCCGAACCTGGACCGCATGACGCGGCGCGGTTGCGGGAGTTTCTCGCGGCCGGATACCAGGGGACGATGACGTGGCTGGCCGACCGCGAGGCGGAGCGGGCGAACCCAGGCGCGCTATGGCCGGCGGCGAGGAGCGTGATCTGCGTCGGGCTTTCCTATGCGCCGGCAGGCGATGCGCTCGAGAATCTTGCGCGGCGCGAGCGGGGGACAATCAGCGTCTATGCGCGCGGGCGCGACTATCACGGCCTGCTGAAGGGGAAGCTGAAGCATCTCGCGCAGCACATCGCGGCGCGGCATGGCGGCGAGG
>JAJZUI010000007.1 GCA_021847175.1 Pseudomonadota bacterium | reverse complement strand
GTCCGCCAGGCGCTGCTCGATGCCGGGGCGGACGACGATGCGGTCCACGACGGCCTCGATCTCGTGCTTGAGCTTGCGGTTGAGGGCGGGGACCTCGGCGATTTCGTGGAGCTTGCCGTCCACCTTGACGCGGGTGAAGCCGCGGCGCTGCAGCTCCGCCAGTTCCTTGCGGTATTCGCCCTTGCGGTCGCGGACGACGGGGGCGAGGAGGAGGAGGCGGGTGCCTTCCTTCATCGCCGTGACGCGGTCCACCATCTGGGAGACGGTCTGGGCCTCGATAGGCAGGCCGGTGGCGGGCGAGTAGGGGATGCCGGCGCGGGCCCAGAGCAGGCGCATGTAGTCGTGGATTTCGGTGACGGTGCCGACGGTGCTGCGCGGGTTCTTGGAGGTGGTTTTCTGCTCGATGGAGATGGCGGGGGAGAGGCCCTCGATGGAGTCGACGTCCGGCTTGCCCATGAGTTCGAGGAACTGGCGGGCGTAGGCGGAGAGGGACTCGACGTAGCGGCGCTGGCCCTCGGCGTAGATGGTGTCGAAGGCGAGGGAGGATTTGCCGGAGCCGGACAGGCCGGTGATGACCACCAGCGAGTCTCGCGGCAGGGACACATCGATATTTTTCAGGTTGTGCGCGCGTGCGCCGCGCACGGTGATCTCGCCGTGCATGAATGTTCCCGGGATGTTCTTATTATATGGCGGGATTTGGGGGAGTTGGGAAGGGGGCGTGCGTCGGTTGGCGGCGCGATCGCTCTTGCGACGGCGTGCGGCAGTTTGTATATCCAATTAGGATATATGTAGGAACGATGGCAATGCTGGCGCGAACTTCCCTGTTTCTCTCGAACCGGTCTCAGGCCGTGCGGTTGCCCAAGGCGGTGGCGTTCTCGGAGGACGTGCACGAGGTGGTGATTGTGCCGGATGGGCCGAGGCGGATCATCGCGCCGGCCGACCGAGGATGGGACGATTTTTTCAGCGCGCCTGGTGTCGATCTTGGCGAGCGGCGGCAGCCGCCGATGCAGGAGCGCGAAGGGTTCTGATGCTTCGTTATCTGCTCGATACGAATCTGTGCATACGCGTGTTGCGCGACCGGCCCGTGGCGCTGCGGGAGCGGTTCAACGCGCAGGCGGAGGCGATGTGTCTTTCGGACGTGGTGCTTTACGAGCTTTTGTATGGGGCGGAGCGTTCCGCTGATCCACCGCGCGTGCGGCGGGAGGTGGAGCATTTCGCGGGGCGGCTGGCGGTGCTGCCGTTCGACAGCGAGGCGGCGGGGCATACGGCGGAGATTCGGGCGGACCTGGAACGGCAGGGGCGCGTGATTGGGCCGTATGATCTGATGATCGCGGGGCACGCGCGTAGCCGGGGGTTGGTAGTTGTTACGGGCAATCTGGGGGAGTTTGGGCGGGTGCGGGGGCTGCGGTGCGAGGATTGGGGGTGAGGTGGCAGGCGGCCCGCGGGTTTGGCATTGCGCGGCGTGGGTGACGAGTTTGGTGCACTGTCACCGTAATTCCGTAATTCCATCGGAACACCTACGGTTCGCAATGGGTCTGCTGCGAAAATTCGGCGGAGCGGATCAATAGGGTCGGGCACTTCTTGCGTCGACGGCGTCTAGTCCAATTTTATCGTGGTTCTGTATTGCATAAAGTAGTCCCTTATCATGATCATCTCGTCGGGAGATGGTCTGACAGTAATGCGGCTGGCGCTTAAGTGCCTCAGAGCCAATGAACGGAAACCGAAAACTGTACCGGACCTAATCAAAATTCTCTCTCTATTTTCTAGAACGTTGGTTATTGTCGAAGATCTGTCGCGAAGCTTATCCATTAGCCCAAAGCCAATTATAACGACCAAACGGGGTGCCAAAACACTAAGAATTTTCTGCGCTCGGACGGCAGAAAAATTCTCAGCCATTCTTCGGAGGTCGTGGGGTAACGATTTCCAGGAATCCTCGCTTGGAGACCTAAAGAAATTTGCATTCAATCCTGTGCATTCCTTGAGGAAAGAGGGTTTGAAGACGTTCTGGAGCGCGCGGGCCAACTTCCAGTTTGAATCTGCATATTCGCATTCGGGCGGCCAGCCGCCATGTTCACCAAATTCGCCTATTCGTTCCCCCTTAATCTTATCAATCAGACTTCCACCCGGATTGATGCCGACGAATGCGATCGGCGCGTTGACCAATGGCGGCCCGTAGAGGATCTTGAATCCGAACGCATGTGCACCCATGCGGGGGCGAATCTGATCGTAGAAGGTGGCGGTTTCTAAGTATATGTTTCTAATCGTTGATTCGACCGCGTTCATACTCCAGAACGTCATCTTTCGCCCCCCTTTTCGCCGACTGATTTCAGGAAAAATATAATACATAAACATATTCGCATAAAAAATAACAATTATAGCAATTATATTTTTGAATTTCGTCGCTTTTCAATTTGCATTAACACTAAGCGGACGGCTTCCCTCGCTTTTTCGTATGTATCGCACTCATTCGCATTGAGCCGATCGAGGTGCGCGCCTTCGTCAGTCAAGAACTTCAATCGGCGGTGGGCAACGTACGGCGTCTCGGTGTGGAATAAATCTCCATCAATCTCGATAACTGTAACCAGCCCATCTTTGAAGATGATGAAGTCTGGTTCGATCCGGCGTGGCGCCTGCCCCGCTCCTCCGTGCCCGACTACGACGCAGAGCGGCGCGAATGCGACACCGGCGGCCTTCAGTGCGCGGTAAAAACATACCTCCGCGCTAGACCGAAACCTCAGGTTATCAAATTCCCTGGCTGCGATATTTTGGCTGTGGACACGGCCCTGGTTGTTGATGCCTTCCCCCGTCACCGCCTGAAGCGTTTTTCGACGCCAATCGGGATCGCGGTCGAGGGTTGTCGTGATTTCGACCGTGATAAAGTCCGAAGTCGACACCGCACGCATCGGTGTTGCGATGGCCCGATCGATTATCTTTTCAATTTCCTCGCGGCTTTCCAGCGCCAGGTAGGTGTCAGCTGGTACAGCTAGGTACAGGCGCCACGTGTCTTGGCCGCCCTCCCAATTGTCGTGCTCCCAGTGCGTTATGGAGATCGACGCGTTCGCCAAAAGCGATGCCGCAAGCAATTCGTTTGCCCTGACAAGGAGCTTTGCGGCTGTCGCTAGGATCCCCTCTATATTGGCGTCCTTGAAGATGGCGGCTTCCGCAGCCGGTCCGGTTAGTCTTACCTTTTCGATCTCCACGTTCTGACGTTCCATTGTAAATTTCTGGCCACAGGAGCGGGGGCGTCTACTCGCGCCCCGTGTGGCAGGATAGCCCATACCGCCGTTCGAAGGTAACCGAGCGAGTGTTCGAGGGACTGGATGGAGGTTAATCCCAGTAACTAAACGGGGGGCGTTGTCGCTTGGGGCAGGGTTTGGAAGCCGGCGGGATTGGGGTAGAAAGGTCGTCCGGGCCTGGCCCGGTTCGGCATGTGGAGACTGGTTTATGGCGGGTAGCGTCAACAAGGTGATTTTGATCGGGAATGTCGGGCGGGATCCCGAGGTTCGGACGATGCAGAATGGGGGGAAGGTGGTGAGCTTTTCGCTCGCGACGTCCGAGACGTGGACCGACCGCGCCTCCAGCGAGCGGAAGGAAAAGACGCAGTGGCACCGCATCGCGATCTTCAACGAGCGGCTGGGCGAGATCGCCGAGAAATACGTGCGCAAGGGCTCCAAGATCTACCTCGAAGGCGCCTATGAGAGCCGGAAGTACACCGACAAGGACGGCAACGAGCGCGAGGCGTTCGAGGTGGTGCTCGGGCGGTTCCGCGGCGAACTGACGCTGCTCGATGCCCGCGGCGAGGGCGGGGGCGAGCGCGCCGGCGGGTTCGAGCGCGAGGACCGGCCGGCACGGGCGGCCAGTGGCGGGGGCAAGGGCGAGTCGCGCGGTGGCGGCGCGGGACGCGGCGAAGGGAAGGGCGAGCCGTCCTGGGACGCGCCGTCCGGGCGCGACCTCGACGACGAAATCCCGTTCTGATACGTCCCCGCCAACCCCAGACAACAGGATTGGCTAGAGACTCGTGAGCGACACGCCCCACGAACCGCGCGGGCCGCAGGACTCTGTCCCCGTCACCCTCGAAGAGGAGATGCGGCGGAGCTACCTCGACTACGCGATGTCCGTCATCGTGTCCCGGGCGCTGCCGGACGTGCGCGACGGGCTGAAGCCGGTGCACCGGCGCATCCTGTTCGCGATGCGCGAGCTTGGCTACACGCCGGACAAGCCGCACCGGAAATCCGCGCAGACCGTGGGCGCGGTGATGGGCAAGTACCACCCGCACGGCGACGCCGCGATCTACGACGCCATGGTGCGCATGGCGCAGCCGTTCTCCATGCGGCTGATGCTGATCGACGGGCAGGGGAATTTCGGCTCGGTCGATGGCGATCCGCCGGCGGCGATGCGCTACACCGAATCGCGCCTTGCGCAGGCGGCGGGGTTCCTGCTCGACGAGATCGACCGCGACACGGTGGATTTCCAGCCGAACTACGACGAGACGGCGGAAGAGCCGCTGGTGCTGCCGGCACGCTTCCCGAACCTGCTGGTGAATGGCGCCGGCGGGATCGCGGTGGGGATGGCGACGAACATCCCGACGCACAACCCGAGCGAGATCATGGACGCGGCGCTGGCGATGCTGGCGGACCCGGAGATAACGCTCGAGGAGCTGATGAAGATCGTGCCGGGGCCGGATTTCCCGACCGCGGGGCTGATCATCGGGCGGGCGGGGATACGATCGGCGTTCGAGACCGGGCGGGGCAGCATCACCCTGCGGGCGCGGGCCGAGATCGAGGAAGTGCGGAAGGACCGGATGGCGATCATCGTCACCGAGATTCCGTACCAGGTGAACAAGGCGACGCTGCTGGAGCGCATCGGCGAACTGGCGCGGGCGAAGCAGGTCGAGGGCATCGCGGAGATGCGCGACGAGAGCGACCGCTCCGGCATGCGCATCGTGATCGAGCTGAAGCGCGACGCGACGCCCGAGGTGGTGCTGAACCAGCTCTACCGGTTCACGGCGCTGCAGACGAACTTTGCCGTGAACATGCTGGCGCTGGTGAAGGGCAAGCCGCAGCAGATGGGGCTGAAGGAGGCGCTGTCGCTGTTCCTGGAGTTCCGCGAGGAGGTGGTGCTGCGGCGGACGCGCCACGACCTCAGCAAGGCGCGGGACCGGGCGCACGTGCTGGTGGGGCTCGCGATCGCGGTGGATTCGATCGACGAGGTGATCGCGCTGATCCGGGCATCGGCCGATGCGGCGGCGGCGCGGGCGGCGCTGCTGGCGCGGGCCTGGCCGGCCGCGGGCGTGCGGCCGCTGCTGGGGCTGATCGACGACGCGCGCAACGTGGTGAGCGCCGAGGAGACGGTGAAGCTCACCGAGGAGCAGGTGCGCGCGATCCTGGACCTGCGGCTGCAGCGGCTGACCGGGCTCGAGCGCGAGAAGATCGAGGCGGAGATGAGGGAGGTGGCGGGGGAGATCGCCTCGCTGCTGGAAATCCTCGACAGCCGGGTGCGGCGGATCGAGGTGATGAGGGACGAGATGCTGGCGGTGCGGGCGGAGATCGCGTCGCCGCGGATGAGCGAGATTCTCGATGCGCCGGCGGACCAGGCGGATGAAAGCCTGGTGGAGCCGGGGCAGATGGTGGTGACGCTGACGCGCGGCGGCTTCATCAAGCGCACGGCGCTGGAGGCGTTCCGCTCGCAGAACCGTGGCGGGCGCGGGCGGAGTGCTTCCTCCACGCGCGGCGACGACATCGTGACGCGGAGCTTTCACGCGCACACGCACCAGTGGGTGCTGTTCTTCTCCGCCGGCGGGAAGGTGTTCCGCGAGAAGGTGTGGAAGCTGCCGGAGGCGGCGCCGGGCGCGCGCGGGCGGGCGCTGGTGAACCTGCTGCCGGAGCTGGGGGGCGACGAGGTGACGGCGGTGCTGCCGCTGCCGATCGACGAGGAGCTGTGGAGCGAGCTGCACCTCGTGTTCGCGACGTCCGGCGGGAACGTGCGGCGCAACCGGTTGTCCGACTTCCGTAACGTCCGCGCCAACGGGCTGATCGCGATGAAGCTGGAGGGCGACGAGCGGCTGATCGGGGTGGCCACCGCCCATGAGGGCGACGATGTGCTGCTGGCGACGAAGCTCGGGCGGGCGATAAGGTTCCAGGCGAACGAGGACGTGCTGCGGGTGTTCGCGGGGCGGGACAGCACGGGGGTGCGGGGGATGCGGCTCGCGACCGGCGATTCCGTGATCAGCCTCTCGGTGCTGCGTCATGTCGAGGCGAGCGTGGCGGAGCGCGAGGCGTTCCTGCGCGCGCGGCGGCGGAGCGAGGACGCTGGGGCCGAGGGGGCGCCCGAGGGGGCGCCCGAGGGGGCGGCGGAGAGCGCTGGCGAGGCCGAGGACGAGAGCGGCGAGACGGTCGATCTTTCGCCCGAGCGCTACCGCGAGCTGGAGGAGGCGGAGGAGTTGCTGCTGGCGGTGACGGACCAGGGATTCGGCAAGCGCAGCTCCGCCTATGCGTATCGCGTGTCCGGGCGCGGCGGGCAGGGGATCGGGGCGATCGGGCTGTCGCCGCGCACCGGTTCCGCGGTGGCGGCGCTGTTCCCGGTGCGGCCCGGCGACGACGTGATGCTGGTGACGGACGGCGGGCGGCTGATCCGGCTGCCGGCGGACCAGGTGCGCGTGACCGGGCGGATGGCGGCGGGGGTGACGCTGCTCAGGCTCGACGAGGGCGAGCGGGTGACGAGCGTGTTCCCGATTGTTGCCGGCGAGGCGGACGAGGAGGACGCGGAGGCGCCCGAGGCATCGGAGGGCGGGGCGCCGGATGGGGAGGATGCGGATGCGTGAGCGCGTGGCGCTGTATCCCGGCACGTTCGACCCGGTGACGAACGGGCATCTCGACATCATCGGCCGCGCGGCGAGGCTGGTGGACCGGCTGGTGGTGGGCGTGGCGATGAACGCCGGCAAGGGGCCGCTGTTCGAGCTGGCGGAGCGGGTGGAACTGGTGGAGATGGAATGCCTGCCGATCGCGGCGGACACCGGCGCGCGCATCGAGGTGAAGCCGTTCGACAAGCTGCTGATCGAGTTCGCGCAGGAGGTGGGGGCGCAGATGATCGTGCGCGGGCTGCGCGCGGTGACTGATTTCGACTACGAGTTCGCGATGGCTGGCATGAACTACCGGCTCGCGCGCGAGATCCAGACCGTGTTCCTGATGGCGAGCGAGCGGCATCAGTTCATTTCCTCCAAGCTCGTGAAGGAGGTGGCGATGCTGGGCGGCGACATCGCCTCCTTCGTGCCGGCCTCGACGCTGGCGCGCATGCATACGCGCGTTCGCCGCAAGGACCAGGAGTAGCCCCATGAAGCGCCGGACTTTTTCGCGTTCCCTGCTCGCCGCCCCCCTGCTTGCAACACCGCTGAACGGAATCAACATGAGCGAAGCCGAAGCCGCCGACCTGTCCAACGAGGTCTACATGGACCTGAAATACGGGCAGGTGGTGATCCAGCTGCTGCCCGATATCGCGCCGAAGATGGTGGCGCATTTCAAGGAGCTGGTGAAGGAGCACTTCTACGACAACACGCCGTTCCACCGCGTGATCGCGGGGTTCATGGCGCAGGGCGGCGACCCGACCGGGACCGGCATGGGCGGCAGCAATCTCGGCCACGTGCCGGCGGAGTTCACGACGCAGCGCAAGTTCCTGCGCGGCACGGTCGGGGCGGCGCGCTCCTCCGACCCGAACAGCGCGGACAGCCAGTTCTTCATCTGCTTCGCGCCGGCGCCGTTCCTCGACGGGCAGTACACGATCTTCGGCCAGGTGATTTCGGGCATGCAGTATGTCGACGAGATCAAGAAGGGCTCGGGGCCGAACGGAATGGTCACCAACCCGGACCGCATCATCACCATGCGGATGGCCAACGCGCCGAAGTGAGGCCGGGCGGGAAGAGTGGCCTTGCATCGCGGGCGGTTCTGGCGTTGAAGGCGCCGGAGCCGCCGCGCGGCGCCCGACGCATGGGATGAGCCCGTAGCTCAGTCGGTAGAGCACGAGACTTTTAATCTTGGGGTCGTGGGTTCGATTCCCACCGGGCTCACCATGAACGCCCACGCCATGCGCGCCGGAACCCGGCGGCCTGGTTGCGGCGGGGTTCGGCGGATTGCGCCGGGGCGCGAAAACTGCGAGTAGGGCCCTGCGATGCTGGCGGTCGTTTCTACATCCAATTGTATCGTTCTGGCTGATTTGACTCGGAACGAACTGAGTCTGCTGGAGAATTCCGAACCGGAATATTACGGGATTTCGTGGTTCCCCGGTGATTCCCAGCTTGTTACGTCGCATTCGCATCTCGACAACAACGGCCTGCGCGATGTCTCGAGCTACGCGCTCTCCGAGGTGGGGGCGGTGCGCGTGGGACCGCGGCGGCTTGACGCCTATGCGCTGTCGCAGCCGCACCAGATCGCCTGCGGGCTGGACGGGCTGATCTATGCCACCAACACCGGGCGCAACTGCGTTGCGGTGATCGACCCCGCGAGCGGCTGGGTGCGCGAGCTGCGCCTGTCGCCGCTGCACTGGGACCGGCTGTCGCTCGAGGACCGGGCTGGCGATCACCTCAACTCCGTCCATGTGGGGCGCGAGGAAATGTGGGTGCTCGCTCATAATTTCGGCCGGGAGTCGTACGCGGCGCGCTATTCGCTGCCGCGGCTGGAACTCGTCGAGCGCGTGGCGTGCAGCGGCATCGGCGGCGGGCACAATATCTGGCCGGCCGGGACGGGCGTGCTGATCGGCTGCGCGAGCGAAACGGCGTCGCTGGTCAATCTCCTGAGCGGGGAGACGCTTTGGCGCTCGCCGACCGGCGGGTACACGCGCGGGCTCGCGGCGAGCGCGGATCACATACTGGTGGGCGAGAGCGAGCGCGGCGGGCGCGCGATGCGGGCGCACAGCAATGGCAGTCTGTGGCTGCTCGACCGCAAGGATTTCTCTGTCCTGGCCTGCCTGAAGCTCGACCGGCTGGGGCCGGTGCATGAGGTCCGGCTGCTCGACGTACCGGATCTCGCCCATCACGGCGTGCCGTTCACGGGGATCGAGGCGCTGATGGCGGCGCGGCGGCCGGTCGAGGAAGCGGTGCTGCCCGAGCCTGAACCCCCGCCGCCGCCTCCACCACCGCCGCCGCCACCGCCGCCGCCACCACCGCGGCCGCTGGTCCGGCGCGCGCTCGGCAGGCTGGGCCGGCTCGCGTTGCGCGCCGCGGGGGAGCCGCGTTGACAGCACCGCCGGGGCATGGTGGCTGACCGCGTCGAAGCGGGAGGACGCCCCATGTCGAGCACCACCAGCGCCAGCACCACGCAGCCCGACGTGGCGCCGCCGCCGCAGCCGATCGGCGATCCCGTTTCCTATCGCGCCCGGCACGTGAGGTGGGAGGTGGCGGACGGGATCGGGACCATCACGCTGAACCGGCCGGAGCGGAAGAACCCGCTGACTTTCGAGAGCTATGCGGAGCTGCGCGACCTGTTCCGCGCGCTGCGTTCCGCGAGGCGCGCGGTGCGGGCGGTGGTGATTGCGGGCGAGGGCGGGAATTTCTGTTCCGGCGGCGACGTGCACGAGATCATTGGGCCGCTGGTGGCGCTGAAGCGGGCGGGCGACATGGACGCGCTGCTGCGCTTCACGCGGATGACCGGCGCGGTGGTGCAGGCGATGCGCGCCTGCCCGCAGCCGATCGTCGCCGCGATCGACGGCGTATGCGCCGGCGCGGGGGCAATCCTGGCGATGGCCTCCGACATGCGGATCGGGACGGCGCGCAGCAGGACGGCGTTCCTGTTCGTGCGCGTGGGGCTGGCGGGAGCGGACATGGGTGCGTGCGCGATCCTGCCGCGCATCGTGGGGCATGGGCGGGCAAGCGAGTTGCTGTTCACCGGCCGCGCGCTGCCTGGGGACGAGGCACTCGCCTGGGGTTTCCTGAACCGGGTCGTCGCACCGGAGGAACTCGCCGCCAGTGCGCGGGCGCTGGCGGCGGAGATCGCCGCGGGGCCTGGCTTCGCGCACGCGATGACCAAGACCTGCCTGGAGCAGGAATGGGACATGGGTATCGACGCCGCGATCGAGGCGGAGGCGCAGGCGCAGGCGATCTGCATGCAGACCGAGGATTTCGCGCGCGCCTACCACGCGTTCGCGGCGCGGCAGAAGCCGGTGTTCCAGGGCGACTGAGGAGGCTCACGCATGCCGGTCGAGCATCTGGCGCATCTGGCCTGGCCGTTCTTCGAGGAACGGCATCGGGATTTTGCCGGACGCCTGGAGGCGTGGGCGGCGCGCGAGCTTGGGCACCACAGCGTCCATCACGGGGGGCATCGCGACACCGACGCGACGTGCCGGGACCTGGCCAGGCGCCTGGGCGAGGGGGGCTGGCTTGCGCACGCGATCCCGGATGCCGGGCGCGAGGCGATCGACGTGCGCACGCTTTGCCTGGCGCGGGAGATCCTGGCCCGGCACGACGGGCTCGCGGATTTCGCCTTCGCGATGCAGGGGCTGGGGAGCGGGTCGATCCTGATCGCGGGTTCGCCCGAGATGCGCGCGCGCATTCTCCCGGGCGTGCGGGCGGGGACGCATCTGGCGGCCTTCGCGCTTTCCGAGACCGAGGCCGGGTCCGACGTGGCGGCGATGAGCTGTGCCGCGATGCGCGTGGAGGGCGGCTGGCGGATCGACGGCGAGAAGACCTGGATCTCCAACGGCGGCATCGCCGGGCACTACGTGGTGGTGGCGCGGACGGGCGAGGCGCCGGGGGCGCGCGGGCTTTCGGCATTCGTGGTCGAGGCGGGTAACCCGGGGCTTTCGATCGCGCGGCGGATTGAGGTGGTGGCGCCGCACCCGCTGGCGACGTTGCGGTTCGACAATTGTTTCGTGGGCGACGAGGCGCTGCTTGGCAATCCCGGCGAGGGGTTCAAGGTGGCGATGGCAACCCTCGACATCTTCCGCCCGACCGTGGGCGCCGCGGCCCTGGGCTTCGCACGGCATGCGCTCGAGGCGATGGCGGAGCGGGCGCGCTCGCGGCGGATGTTCGGGGGGGCGCTCGGCGACCTGCAGATGACGCAGGCGAGGATCGCGGAATCGGCGATGGAGATCGATGCCGCGGCGCTGCTGGTCTACCGCGCGGCCTGGCAGGCGGATACGACGCGAGGCGGCAACCTTGATTCCGCGCGCAGTCGCACGACGCGGGAGGCGGCGATGGCGAAGCTGTTCGCCACCGAGGCAGCGCAGCGGGCGGCGGATTCCGCGGTACAGCTCTGGGGCGGGCTCGGCGTCGAGGCGGGCAGCGTGCCGGAGATGCTGTACCGGGAGGTGCGGGCGCTCAGGATCTACGAGGGGGCGAGCGAGGTGCAGAAGCTGATCATCGCGCGCGCCGTGCTCGGCTGAGCGGCTCCGCGGGAAGCAGGCGCTCGTAGAGGGCGATGTGGCTCGCGGCGACCTCGGCGGGCGTCGGCGGCGTGCGCATCGTCTGGGCGAGGGCGGCGAGGCGCTGCGGTTCCGCCGCGAGCTCGCGGATCAGGGCGGCGAGTTCGGTGCCGCTGCCGACGGAGAAGTGGAATCCGTCGAGGCCCTCGCGCACCGCCTCCGCCATGCCGCCGATGTCCGAGCAGAGGACGGGCACGCGGTTGCGCAGCGCCTCCTCGATCACCACCGGCGCGTTCTCCCACCACACCGAGGGCATGACGATCGCATCCATGCCGCGCATCAGCGCGTCGACGCGGGCGTTGTCGTAGGGGCCGTGCAGGCGGACGTTCTGCGGCGCGCGGGCGAGCCGGGCGGCAAGCTCCTCGCGGAACGCCTCCGGCTGGTTGCGGTCGTCGCCGTGGATGTTGATGACGACGTCCGGCTCGTCGGCGAGGTCCTCCGCGGCGTCGAGCAGCACGCCGATGCCCTTGAGCAGCGACATCTGGCCGAAGAAACCGAGCTGCAGGCGCCGCGAGCGGCGCGGGCGGTGCGGAAGCTCCGCCGCGGCGGCGGTGGCGTTGCCGATGACGTGCATGCGCTCGCGTGGCAGGCCCCAGGCGATGTAGCGCTCGGCGAGGAAGCGGCTGGGTGCGACGAAGGCGTCGATCAGGCCGAAGAAGGATCTGAGCCAGTGCTCGCGCAGGAAGAGGTCGACCGTGGCCCGCTCGGGGAAGCAGCGATGGCAGGCGACCAGGGTTGCCTGCGTGCACAGGCTGCGCTGCGGGCGGGTGACCATCTGGCCGAAATGGTTGCAGATGGCTTGGAACTCGTGGAGCGTGAGGACGAGGCGGATCTCGGGCGCGGCGCGCCGCGCGATGGCGAAGGCCTCGACCCCGAACTGCGCGTAGTGGTGGAAATGCACGACCCGCGGCCGCAGCTTGGCGAGCAGGCCAGCGAAGTCCTCGGGGAAGCGTTCGTTACGGTTGGTAAACGTAAACCAGTCGAACTCGCCCGGGGTGTAGAGGTACTGGCCGGGCCCCATCGGCTGGCCGATCGAGGGGCCGGGTCGAGGCGTACCGCCGCAGCCGAGGAAGGTGGATTCCCAGGCGCCGCCGGCGGCGATGGCGTGGTGCAGCTGCCAGGCGGCGATTTCGGCGCCGCCCTTCGTCAGCTCCGGATGGGAGTGGGCGGCGACGAGCACGCGGGATTTCGCGCCGGCGCTCATGCGCGCTCCGCCCCGTTGAGCAAAGGGCGGTCGAGCAGGCGCTGCCAGCGCCGTTCGTGCTGCCAGGCGTTGAACAGCGTGAGCTGCATGCGCCAATGCTCCGCCGAGCCGGCCTGGGACTGGCGTTCCAGATGGTAGAGCACGGTGTCGCGGTCCACCGCGATGCCGAGGCCCATGGCGTGCAGCTTCATGCAGAGATCGGAATCCTCGAAGTCGCCGACGGGATAGGCTTCGTCGAAGCCGCCGAGGGCGATGGCGAGGTCGCGGCGCATCATCAGGCAGGCGCCGGTCGCGGCGATGACGCGGTGCGCGCCGCGGCTCGCGTCCGGGCGGAGGCCCTTGCCGGGGTGGTCCGGGAAGCGCCAGGGACCGACGCGGGGGACGCGGCGGAAGGTCATGCCGTCGTGCTGGATGGAGCCGTCCTCGTAGAGCAGGCGGGCGCCGATGGCGCCGAGCGTGGGATCCGCGTCGAGCCGGTCGGCGAGGCGCAGCGCCCAGTCCCGCGTGCCGGGAAAGACGTCGGAGTTGAGGAAGCAGACATAGGTGCCGCGCGCCTCGCCGAGGCCGGCGTTGTTGGCGCCCGCGAAACCGCGGTTCTCGCCGAGCGAGAGCAGCGAGAACGGAAGTGCGAAGCGCAGATGCGCGCCGGCGGCGAGGTTTTCCGTCTCGCGCGCGCGCGGCGGGTCGTCGAGCACGTAGAGGCGTTCGATCGCGGGCGCCGGGCCGCGGTTCTGCGCCAGTTGCGCGGCCTCGATGCCGAGCTGGAAATCAAGGAAGTCGACGCGGCCGTAGAGGGTGACGATGACGCTGACGCGCGGGGCGGGGTGCGGCTGCCCGAAGTCCAGGCGGCGCGCATGCGCGGGCTCAGCCATGCGGCTCGCCTGCAGGGCGGCGATGGCCGGGCCGGCGACGCGGTCGAACGGGGTGGCGGCGTCGCCGAAGGGAGGGTCGGTGCGGTCGAGGATGAAGCGGATGGCGGCGAGCCCCGCGCGCGAGCCGACGGTGACGGGGCGATGCGCGATGGCGCCGGATTCCAGTTCGATTTCGATACAAGGCTGTGCGCCCGCGCTCGCGTCCTCGCCGGGGCGGAACACGCCCGAGAGGCGCAGCATGAAGCCGCAGCGGAGTTTGGCGAGCCCGGTTTCGCGCCCGACGGTATCGCGCACGTCGGGCCGCTCGATGACGATGCCCTGCTCGAGGCGGATCGGGCGCGAGCGCCAGCCGCGGCGGAGGCGGATCGCGCGCACGGCGCCCGGGCGGGCGAGGTGCCAGCCGGCGAGGAGGAGGTCGCCGCCCGGCAGCGCGATCGCCTCGTCGACCTCGAGGAGGACGCGCTCCGGCAGTTGCGCCAGCGTGTCGCCGCCGTCGGGAACGGGATGGGCGAGATGGCGGCCGATGGCGCTCGCGGCATCGGGGCAGAGCAGCCGCTCGGCGATGGGGCGCAGCGCGGGGGCGAGCCCGGATGCCGGCGTCGGGCGCAGGTCGGGTGGCATCGGGAGGCACCAGGACGCGGCTTCGCCGACCACGTGGATGCGCCGGATCTCGCCCGAGGCCAGGCCCTCCGCGGCGGGGATGAAGGCGAGAAACCCGTCGCCGCGACCCTCGAGATCCTGACGGGGGAACAGGCCGATCGTGGCCCGGGCCGCGAGCGTGCCGTGCGCCATGCGCAGCGCGATCACGACCGGTTCGCCGGGCGCGAGGAGAACGGCGTCCCGCCCCATGCCGGCGCGGCCGAGCCAGCCGGCGACGAACCAGCCGCCGGCGGCCTCGTGTGCGCCAACGATGTCGATGCCGCCCAGGGACGGTTCGGCCGCGAGGTTGCGCAGGCCCGTGGCGAGGGCGGGCGGGAAGGTGGCGAGCCCGCCGGCCGCGAGCCCGTGATGCAGCGCGCCGCGCGCGCTTGCCTCGGCGATGGCGTCGTTGCAGGCCGCGTCGCGACGCGTGGCGACGAGGTCGATATCGGGCGACGTCCAGCCCTCTTCCGCGTCGCGCCAGAGCCGGGTGAGGTAGTGGCCGTAGGCGCCCTCCGCCGGCAGTGCCGCGAGGGTGACGCCGTTGGCTTCGCGGTAGAAGTCGGGCTCGAACAGGGCGTGGGCGGTGATGCCGCGGCGGGCGCCGGAACGCAGGTAGTGGTCGTAGAGATCCGTAGAGCCGCCGGCGGCGAGCGCGCGCTCGCTCACCTGCTCGCGGTAGCGCGGGGCGTCGAACAGCCAGTGCGGCGAGAGCGAGGCGTGGCCGAGCAGGAGGTAGTGCTCGAAGCCGCTCTCGATGGCCCCGCTCCCGGCGATGGGGCGGCCGTCGGCGACGAGGTCCGCGACCTCCCCGTGGCGGGCGAGATACCAGGCCTCGTCGAACCAGGCGTTGGGCGAGGCGCCCTGGAAGCGGCCGACCTGGATGTAGTGGCGCAGCAGAGCGGCTTCCGGCGCCTCGCCGGCTCGGATGCCGACCGTGGGGTTGGTGACGCGGTAGAAGTCGGCGTCGAAACGAGCCCAGGCCGGGTAGCCGGCGTCGGGCGCGGCGGTGAGAATCGTTGCGAGTTCGTCGCCGGTCATGAAGCGCGGGAATCGGGCATGGCGTCGTCATAGCCGCGCGGATGCGCCTGGCGCCAGGCCAGCGCGGTGGCGACGATTTCGTCCAGCGTGCGGAAGCGGGGCGACCAGCCGGTGGCGGCGGCGATGGCGTCGGACGCGGCGACGAGGACGGGCGGGTCGCCGGCGCGGCGGGGGCCGAGCGTGTGCGGCACGGGCCGGCCCGAGACACGTTCCACCGCCGCGATGACCTCGCGCACCGAGTTGCCGGAGCCGGTACCGAGGTTGAAGACGGCGTCACGGTCCTTTTCGAGCAGCGCGAGCGCCGCGAGATGCGCCGTGGCGAGGTCGGTGACGTGGACGTAGTCGCGGATCGCGGTGCCGTCCGGCGTCGCGTAGTCGGCGCCGAAGACGGTGAGCGGCGGGCGGCGGCCGAGCGCGGCGTCGATGGTCAGCGGGATGAGGTGGGTTTCCGGCGCGTGGTCCTCGCCGAGCCTTCCCTGCGCGTCGGCGCCGGCGGCGTTGAAGTAGCGCAGCGCGGCGTAGCGTAACCCGTGGATGCGCGACGTCCAGGCCAGCGCGCGTTCCAGCGCCCATTTGCTTTCGCCGTAGGGCGAGCCGGGGTCGATCGGGGTGGATTCGGAGATCGGGCCGTCGCCTGCGGTGCCGAACAGGGCGGCGGTGGAGGAGAGGACGAAGCGCTTCACGCCATGGCGGACGCAGGAATCGATGAGGGTGAGGCCCTCGCCGATGTTGCGGCGCAGGTAGCGCAGGGGCTCGCGCATGGAATCGCCGACCAGCGAGAGGGCGGCGAAATGGAACACGGCGTGCCACGGGCCGTCGGCGAGGACGGCGTCGACGGCTGCCTGGTCGGCGAGGCTGGCGCGGACGAAGTGCGCGCCGGGCAGGATGGCGGCCGCGTGGCCGGTGGAAAGGTCGTCGAAGACCGTGACGTCCTCGCCGCGCGACAGAAGCTCCGCCACGAGATGCGAGCCGACATAGCCGGCGCCGCCGACGACGAGATGACGGGGTGCGGGATGGCGCGCCATCGTCAGGTTTCCGCCGCCGTGAGCAGGTGCGGGCGTTCGTGCACGATCCACGCAAGGAACGAATCAGGTCCGGTGGCGAAAGGATCGGCGAAGCGGGCGCGCAGGTCGCGCTCGGTGCGCCAGGCGCGTCGCAGGCCGGGCGGGATGGGCGTTCCGTCGGCGAAATACCGCCAGGCCCAGGGCCGGTCGGAGATGGAGGGGACGGCCGCGGCGGCGACCTGGCGCTGCCACCAGTGGGCGAGCTCCAGCGGAAGTTCGTTACGGGCGTAGCGCCGCGTCATGGTGTCTCCGACGTCTCCGATCTTGGTGAAGTGGTAGAAGGCGAGCGGGCTGCCGTCCACATCGAGCGCGCCTTCCGCCGTCACGACGGGAAGGCGGCGGCTGAGGTTCCAGCTCGCGACGTTGCAGCCGGGGTCGCGCAGCACCGCTACGCGCGGGAACAGGGCCGGAACGAGATCGCAATAGCGCTGGTCGGTGAACAGGCCCTCCTCCGGCGCGTCGCGGCAGTCGGTCTCGCAGCGGGACTGCCACCAGCGGGCGAAGCCGCGCCCGGTCCCGTCGTTGCGGATCGCGGCGAAGCCGAGGTTGAAGACGCCGTAGAGCTGGGCGGTGCGTTCCGCGTCGTGGATCGCCTGGGGTTCGTCGTTGGGCGCATGCTGGTGCGGGGTGAGAACGATCGAGGCGCTCTCGAGCGCGCGCAGGACGGCGGCGAGGGGATGGAACACGGCGATATCGGGGTCGAGGTAGACGACGGCCTCGGCGCCGGTTTCGAGCAGGCGGGCGAGCATGCGCGGCTTGAGCGCGGTGCAGGCCTCGACGAGCGTGTGGCGGAACAGGAAGGCGGGGAAGTCCGGCACGCCGAGTTCGGCCGCGAAGACGACCTCGTCGAAGCCGGCGAGGGCCGCTTCCATGCCCGCGGCCGGGGTGTCGACGATGAGGGCGACCTGGTGCCAGTCCGGGTGCGCGGCGCGCAACGTGCGCGAGAGGACGCGGGCGCGCGCGAGGTAGCCCCAGGTGAAGCTGGTGAAGCAGGCGATGGTCATGGGCGGCTTGCGTCGAGCAGCGATTCGAGGAGCGGCAGGCTGCCCTGGCCGGGGATCATGGTGCGGGGGCCCGGGCGCGGGCGGGCGCGGATCTCGTCGCGGGCGCGGCCGGAGAGAAGGTACTCGATCAGCGCCTCGCCGGTCTCGAACACGCGCCCGGCGTCGTGGCGGCGGACCATGGCGGCGATGTTACCGGCGGCCTCGATGGTGAGCACCGCGGCGCCGGCCGCCACCGCCTCGTGCGCGACGAAGCTGAAGGTCTCGGGCCAGGGCGAGGGGAGGATCACCGCCTCGATGTCGTGGCGGGCGAGCGCTTCGACGGCGGCGTGACGCGCGCCGCGGCCGACGCGGACCGGGACGGTGGCGACGAGGTCCATCGGCTGCAGCGCGGCCTCGGTGGCGAACTGGTAGAGCGCGCAGGCGTGATCGTCGGGCGGCGCGAAAGCGAGGGCGGTGACGAGGTCGAGGAAGAGCGGCCAGCCCTTGTTGGGCAGCGGGAAGCCGAGGAAGGCCGTGCGCAGCGGCGCGGCGGGGTTCGTTGCGGGCACGGGACGGACATCCGCGGCGGGAGGCGCGAGGGTCGCGGGTTCCTCGACGCGGGCGGAGGCGAAGGGCAGGTCGGCGCGGGCGAGCCAGAGATCGAGGGTGACGCGCGAGGGGGCGAGGACGTGGAACGGCACGGCTTCGAACAGGGCGCGCAGCCGGGCGCGGTGCGCCTGCCTGCCCTCGCCGTGCACGCAGATGCGGCAGGCCATGCTCTCCGCCGGCGGGGCGCCGCAGGCGTCGAGATCGTTGCGCAGCAGGTTGTAGCCCTCGCAGAGCGAGGTGTGGTCATGGAGCCAGAACACGGGATCTGGGCCGCAGGCGGCGGCGAGTGCCGCGAGCGTCGCCGTGCGGTGGCCGAGGGGAGAGTGCACGACGAAGCGGCGCGGGCGCTGCGGCAGGGCGCGCGCGACCTCGGCGATGGCGGCGACGGCGGCGTCGGCCGGCGCGAGGCCCTGGAAGACGCCGTCGATCGTCGCCTGGAGCAGGCAGGCGGGCTCGATGTCGTCGGCGAGGTGCATGCGCGCGACGGCGGGGGCGAGGTGCAGATGCGTCGTGCCGGCGGCGGCGCAGGCCGCCATTTCGTCGGCGAGCACGAGCTGGATGCCGCCGGTGATGTCGATGTAGCGGTCGTGGCTGGCGGCGACGACAAGGCCGACGCGGCCGCCGCCTTTCGCCAGGGCAGCCGGCGCCATGGCGTGGAGCAGGCGGGCGGCGAGTTCCGTGGCGTCGAGGATCGGGGCATCGGGGGGCGCGTCGTAGCCCGCCGGGCGCGCCGCCGCGGGGCGGGCGGCGGCGAGGATGGCGCGGCGCGTGGCGCGCGGCGGGCGCGGCAGGCGGCCCTCGGCGCGGCCGTGGCGGATATAGTGCAGGAGCGGATCGATCCGCGCGCGTTCTATGTCGGGGTATGCGTCGAGATAGAAGCCGGTGTCGAACCAGACGTTGGGATGGCGGCGCTCGGCCCAGCCATGGCTGTGCCAGTGTTCCACCGGGTCGAGCGTGGCCTGGACGATGTCCTTGTAGAGGTGGCCGTAGAAGGCGCGGTCGACATGGCGGGAGAGGTCGGCGAAGACATCCCCCTCCATGTCGCCGCCCCCCCTGTCGCCGGGCGCCATGCCGTCCGGTGCCCGCGAGGTTGCTTCAGGCGGCAGTGGAGAGCGCCTGGCGGTAGCCGAACAGGCCGACCTGGCCGCCGGTGTGGAGGAACACGACGTTTTCGTCGCGCTTGAACGCTCCCTTGCGGATCAGGTCGATCAGGCCGGCCATGCCTTTGCCGGAATAGACCGGGTCGAGGAAGATACCCTCGTGCCGGGCGAGCAGGGTCACCGCCTCGACCATGCCGGGCGTGGGGATGCCGTAGCCGGCGCCCACATAGTCGCAGTTGCACTGCACGGCGTCGGCCGCGAGGGGGCCTGCGACGCCGAGCTTGGCGAGCGTGGCCTCGGCGAGCTTGCGGACATTCGCCTCCTGCACCGGCCTCGGGTTGCGCACGCCGATGCCGAGGATGCGCACGCCGGCGTTCATCGCCGCCATGCCGGCGACGAGGCCGGCCTGGGTGCCGGCGGAGCCGGTGGCGTGGACGAGGCGGTCGATCCTGAGGCCGATGTCGTTGGCCTGGCCGAGCAGTTCCATCGCAACGTTGACGTAGCCGAGCGAGCCCGTGGTGTTCGAGCCGCCGCCGGGGATGAGGTAGGGCTTCCTGCCCTGCGCCTTGAGCCGCTCGCCGACTTCCTCGATCGCCTTCTGCATGTCCGTATCGGCGGGGCGGTACTCGATCTCGATGCCCATGAGGTGGTCGAGCAGGACGTTGCCGCCCTCGAGATAGTCGGGGTCGTTGGTCTGCACGCGGTGCTCGAGGACGGCGGTGCAGCCGAGGCCGAGCTTGCGCGCGACGGCGGCGGTCTGGCGGACGTGGTTGGACTGCACGGCGCCCTGCGTCACGACGTGGTCCGCGCCCATCGCGCGGGCCTCGCCCATGAGGAACTCGAGCTTGCGGTTCTTGTTGCCGCCGGTGGCGACGCCGGTGCAATCGTCACGCTTGATCCAGAGCTGCGGCGAGCCGTGCGGGCCGGCGTCGAGGAAGCGCGTGAGGTTGGGCATGGGCTCAAGCGCGGTCGGCGCGTGGCAGAGCTTGACGCGGGGGAAGCGAGCGAGATGCATGGGAATTTATCCTCGTGAAGCAGCCCTGTAACGGCTTGCAGCGGGGAATGTTCCAGACAGGAGCGCGGATGTCCATGCAGGCGGGCGCGGCGGCAGTTGCGCGACGCTGTTGCGGGACGGGGCTGGGGCGGCGCAGACTGGCATCCACGTCGCCGCCTGTCGCGTAGGGTTCGAGAGGTATCGCGGAGGGTCACGACCAATGTTGATCAAGCGCAAGCGGGGCTGGGAGATCGCCGAGGCGAAGGCGACGCCCGAGTCCGTGTTCTTTGGCAGGCGGGCGGTGCTGGGCGGCGCGGTGGCGGCGGCCGGAGTCGCGGCGACAGTCGCGGCGACGCGGCCGGCCGAGGCGGGGTGGTTCTTCTCCTCGCCCAAGGTGCCGCTGCAGAAGCTGGCGGCGATGCCGGCGCCACTGGACAAGACGTACAAGCCCGGGCGGGCGCTGACGCCGGAGAAGGCGGCGACGACCTACAATAATTTCTACGAGTTCAGCGACTACAAGAACTGCTGGCCGCTGGCGCAGAAGCTGCCGACTTCGCCGTGGAACATCGCGGTCGACGGGATGGTTGAGAAGCCGTTCACCATCGGGCTCGAGGACCTGATCAAAAAGGCGGGGCTGGAGGAGCGGCTCTACCGGCACCGCTGCGTCGAGGCCTGGGCGATGACGGTGCCTTGGACCGGCTTCCCGCTCGCAAAGCTGGTGGCGCTGGCGAAGCCGGCCGCGGGCGCGAAATATATCGGCTTCACCTCGCTCGAGGATCGCAAGGTGATGCCGGGGCTGGATGTCGCGTTCTATCCCTGGCCCTACACCGAGGGGCTGACGCTGGCCGAGGCGACGAACGACCTCGCCTTCCTGGTGGTGGGCATGTACGGGCACGTGGTACCGCCGCAGGACGGGGCGGCGGTCCGGCTGGCGGTGCCGTGGAAATACGGGTTCAAATCGGCGAAATCGATCGTGCGGGTGACGTTCACCGACACGCAGCCCAAGACGTTCTGGCAGACGTTGCAGTCCAGCGAGTATGGGTTCTGGGCCAACGTGAACCCGGCGGTGCCGCATCCGCGGTGGAGCCAGGCGCGCGAGCGGCTGCTGGGGACCGGGGAGACCGTTCCGACGATGATCTACAATGGCTATGGCGAGTACGTGGCGCCGTTGTATGCGGACATGATAAAGGCGGGAGTGAAGCCTACGGTGTTGTTCCGGTAGGCGGAGGGAACGCGAGCGGGTGATCGGGCGGGGCGGCAAACCGGGGCTGGGCGGCAAGAAGGCGGGACGCGGCGGCAAGCAGGTGCTGGCGCGCGTGCTCGCGGTGCTGGCGGCGGGCGCGCTGGTGGGTGCCTTCGCGCTGGCGACGATGCTGCCGCCGATGACGAGCCTCGCGGAGCTTGTGGGCATGCTCGACAACCGCACCCTCATCGCGCTGCCGCAGATCGTGCGCGGCAGCGCGGGGGAGTGGGCGTGGCGGTGGCTGGTGCTGCCGGTGCTGATGCGCCCGGTCTGGCTGCTGCCGATGGCGTGCGGGGTGGTTCTGGGCGGGCTCGCGATCACGCTGCACGGGCCGGGCGCGCCGAAGTCTCCGCGCTGGAAGATGTAGCGGCGGGCCGGAAGGCCTAATAGTTCAGGAGCGTCCGCGCGGAGGCGACGACGTGGCGCGCCTGGTTCCAGACCAGGTAATCATTGACGGCGGCCAGGTCGATCCATCGCGCCTCCATGGCGTCGCCCCCGGGCCTGGCGACGCCGCCGGTCCAGGCCGCGGCGAAGTCGATGATGGTGTAGTGGAAGCGGATCCGCCCCTCCGGGTCGCGCGTGATGCTGTCGGCGTGGCCGGCGAGGAGCATGGCGCCGACCTCGAGCCCGGTTTCCTCGCGCAGTTCGCGCCGCGCGGCTTCCTCGGCGGTTTCGCCGAGTTTCTGCCCGCCGCCGGGCAGGCTCCAGCTACCCTCGGCCGGCGGGCGGCCGCGGCGGATGAGCAGCAATCCGCCCGGGCGCAGCAGGACCACGCCGATGCCGACGATGGGCCGGGCCGGGTATTCCCGGTTCACTTGCCCGACGAGGCGGCAAGCACGGCGGCGGCGGCGGCGGCGACCTCGGCCGGGTCGGCGGTGCCGGCGGCGGCGGCCCTGGCGGGTTTCGCGGTGGGCTGCGCGGAGGCCTTGCCGGAAGTGGCCGGTGGCTTTCCCGGAGCCGCCGTGCCGGGCGCGGCTGGGGCGTTGGCGTGCGGGATCGGCGCGCCTGGGGCCTTGGCGTGGGGGATCGGCGTGGCGGGGGCCGTAGCCGGCGGGATGGCCGCGGGGGCGGCGGGGGCGGCGGCCTTCAGTTCCGCGAGGTCCGGGACGAGTTCGCGCTCCATCCAGCTGCCGAGCTTGTAGCTCCAGCCGTGCAGCCTGGCCTCAAGCGGGCTCGCGCCCTTGCCGCTGGCAGCGAACTGCGCCCAGAAATTGGCGCCCTGTCGGAAGCCGTGGACGGTGATGGTGAGCCCGCCGGTGGTGCGGAACTCCGAGGTGCCGACCGGCTTGCCCGGCACGGTGGCGGCAGGAGCGACGTCCTGCAGCGTGAGCGCGGTGAGTGCGCCCTGGATGTCGCTGACCTTGTAGCGGTCCAGCTTCGGGTGCTTTGCGGGGCTGGTGAGGTGCAGTTTCCCGGCCTTCGCGGTGAAGACGAGGGCGGTGCCGTTGCGCGTCGAGGTGACGCTGGCGATGTTCGCGCCGGGAATGTCCAGGATCGTGCGCCGCAGCCAGAGCTGCGGGTTGGCGTCGACCGAGAGCGTGCCCTGGGCGAGCCAGCTCTGCTTGTGGCCGGGGCGGCGGATGTAGACCTGGTCCGGCAGGCTGCCCGCGGTGCGCACCCGCGTGTGTCCGACGATCAGCGAGGCGACGACCTTGCCGTTTGCGGCGAAAAGCGTGACCTGGGTGGAGGAGCCGCCCGGGCTGCCCGCGTTCTCGACGCCGAGCTTGCTGTAGAGCGCGGGGTCGGAGGTGCGCGGCGAGACCTGGCGCAGCAGGGTGAGGCCGGTGAGCATCGAGCGCAGCTTGTCGGTGCGCACCGGGTAGCCACCGCGCTGCTCGAGGCCCCATTCGCCCGCCGCGGCGCCCTTGGGCGCGCCGTTGGTGCGCGGGAGCAGCGAGATGGACTTGCCGCCGCTCTCGATGGTGATGCGCGTGAGGCCCGGGAGTTTCGCGGCGAGGCCCGGGAAGACGAGGTGGCCGCGCCCGATATTGGTGCTGGGCGCCGGGACGGAGCCCGGGCCGATCTCCCAGCCGACGATCGCGACGATCAGGCCGAGGACGAAGAGGAAGAGGTTGCGGCGTTCGGTCGTGGCCATGTCAGCACCCGCGCATCGGTCAGTGGCGCGCCCGGGCGCGGCGGCGCGAGCGGGCGAGGGCGAGGCCGACCGCGAGCGCCACGAGCAGGATGGGGACCGCGGCGACGTCGATCAGGCGCACCGTGTCCTCGAGCGACTGGATGTTGCGGCGCAGGTCGAACTGCACTTTGCGTAGCTGCTCCCGGGTCGCGATGATGTCGCGCTCGAGGTTGCCGATCGCCTGGCGCTGCTTTTCCGTGATGACGGCGGTGGCGCCCTTTTCACCGCGTCCGGTGCGCAGCGCCGTGAGCTGCTTCTGGGTGGCCAGGAGATGCGCGCGCAGCGCCTGCTCGGTGCGGCGGAAGCGGGCCTCCGCGACGCGCTGCATGGCATCGATGCGGGTGAAGGGACGCACCGTGACACCGCGGGCGCGCAGGCCGAGCAGCGCGTCGCTGCCGGTGAGCGTGCCGACGAGGTTGGCGATGAAGGCGCCGTTGTCGCTGAACGGCGTCGTCTGGGTCTGGCCGAAGAAGTTGGTCGTCTGAACCCAGAAGCGGTTCGCCATGATGTCGGAATCGGCGATCACGACGAGCTGGGCGGGCTTGCTGGTGGCGGCGATGTAGGCCGGGAAGTTCTTCGGGCGCGCCTGGCCGGCGGGCTCCGGCGGCGGGCCCTTGAACGCGGAGTGCAGGATGCCGGAGACGCGTGCCGCGATGACGTAGCCGTGGCCGACCGGCTTGAAGTGGGCGAGGATCTGCACCGGGTTGGCGGTGGCGCCGACCTGCGAGGCGCTGAGCAGCTCCGATTGCGGGCCGCTGGTGAGCAGCGGCGTAAAGTCGATTTTCGCGCCGGGCATCTTTGAGATGGTGCCGGGCGAGGCGACGGTGACCTGCTGCAGGTTCGCGGTCGCGGGGTCGTTGTGGTTGATGCCCTTGGTGATGTTGAACCAGGCGACGTAGTCGACGGAGCTGACGCGCGAGCCGGACGGGGCCTGGACCATCCAGGCGCCGTTGAGGTCGCCCACCACCTGGTGCGGGTTGTAGGCGATGCCCCAGTCCTTGAGCAGCGGCTCGAGGTTGCTCGCGACGTCCGCGGGCGGCTGGCCGTTGGGCGAGGGGGCGCGCAGCTGCGCCTCGCTGTTGGGATCGACGAGCAGCATCAGCCTCCCGCCGCGCATCACGAACTGGTCGATGGCGTAGAGCGTCGTCTGCGGCAGGTTCTGCGGGTGGACGAGGAGCAGCACCTTGATGTTGGCGGGGATGACCTGGGCGCTGGTCGGCACGTCGACGACGTTGAAGCTCTGGCGCAGCAGCGCGACCGAGGCCCAGGGCGCGCCGAGCGCCGGGTTGTTGGTCATCATCATCAGCCGCGTGTTGCCGTCGACCGGCAGCGCCGACATCAGCCCGACCTTCGGGCGGATGGGGTTGGAGAGCTGATAGATCAGCTTGGTGATGTCGTATTCGAGGAAGGCCTCGCGGCTCGGCTGCAGGAACGGGATCGTGGCCTCGTTGTCGAGCAGGTTGGTGCCGACGAGGCCGAAATAGACTTGCGTGCCCGCCTGGTCGACGGGCACGCCCTGCAGCCCGTAGCCGAGCGCCTGGTCCTCGGTGGGGCTGAAGGGCTGCGGGTTGAAGTACTCGACGCGCAGCTTGCCGTGCGCGGCCTCGACGTACTGCTGCAGCATGGCGCGCACGCGGTCGGCGTAGGCGCCGTAGGCCGGCACCTTCGTGCCGAGCTCGCTGGAGAAGAAGAGCTTTAGGGTGATCGGGTCCTTGAGCCCGGCGAGGATGGCGCGCGAGCCGGGCGAGAGCGTGTAGATGTGGCCCTGCGTGAGATCGAGCTGGCGGCCGGCGAGGCTTGTGTCCGCGGCCAGGTTGATGCCGGTGAGGATGCCGAGCACGCCGAGCACGCCGAGGGTTGCGAAGATGAAACGGCGCATGGCTCAGTCTGTCTGCCGGGCTTTGACGAAGATCGTGTTGAGGTAGAGCCAGAAGCCGATGAAGGAGGCGAAGAAGACGAGGGCGCGCAGGCTGATGACGCCGCGCACGAAGCCCTGGAAGCGCGCCACCACGGACACGCGCCGCGCCAGCACCGCGAGCTCTGGCACCGCGGAGGAGAGGAAGGCGGTCACCACCGGGTAGGAGGTGACGGCGAAGAGGAAGCAGACGGCGACGCCGAGGACGAAGGCGATGACCTGGTTGCGCGTGAGGGCGGACATAGCGGAGCCGATGGCGAGGAAGGAGCCGGCGAGGAGGGCCGCGCCGACATAGCCGGCGAGGATGGCGCCGTTGTCCGGCGAGCCCAGGTAGTTGACGGTGATGACGAAGGGGAAGGTGAGCAGCAGGGCGGCGATGCAGAACACCCACGCGGCGAGGAACTTGCCGAGCACGGCCTGCGCCTGGGTGAGCGGCAGGGTGAGCAGCATCTCGATCGTGCCCAGCCGGCGTTCCTCCGCCCAGAGGCGCATGGTGATGGCGGGGACGAGGAGCAGGAACACCCACGGGATGAAGTTGAAGAAGGCGACGAGGTCGGCCTGGTTGCGGCCGAAGAAGCCGCCGAGGTTGAAGGTGAGCAGGCCCTGGATCACCAGGAAGATGACGATGAACACCGCGGCGACCGGGGTCGCGACGTAGGAGCCGAGTTCGCGCTTCGCGACGAGGAGGATGCCGCGCATGTCAGGCGGCCGCCCTGGTCGCGGCGGCGCTGGTCGAGGTGGGGTGCGTGAGCGCGCGGAAGACTTCGTCGAGCTTGCCGCTCGGGTGCATCTTCGCCAGCGCCGCGGGGGTGGCGTCGGCGACGATGCGGCCGGCCGCGATGATGATGGCGCGCGTGCAGACGGCGTCCACCTCCTCGAGGATGTGGGTGGAGACGATGATCGCCTTGTGCGGGGCCATGCGGCTGATGAGGATGCGGACCTCGTGCTTCTGATTGGGGTCCAGCCCGTCCGTGGGTTCGTCGAGGATGAGCACCGGCGGGTTGTGCAGCAGGGCCTGGGCGAGGCCGACGCGGCGCTTGAACCCTTTCGATAGCGTTTCGACAGGCTGCAGGCGCACGCCCTCGAGGCCGGTGAGGTCCATGGCGGCGGACACCCTGACGGCGCGCTCCCGTCCGGAATAGCCGCGGACGGCGGCGGCGAAGGACAGAAAGCCCGAGACGGTCATTTCCGGGTAGGTGGGGGCGCCTTCGGGGAGGAAGCCGAGTTCGCGGCGGGCGGCGAGGCCGTCGCGGCGGACGTCGTGGCCCATGATGCGGGCGGTGCCCTCGGTCGGCTCCATGAAGCCGGCGAGCATGCGCATGGTGGTGGACTTGCCGGCGCCGTTGGGGCCGAGGAATCCGAGCACCTCGCCGCGCGCGACCGTGAAGCTGAGGCGATCGACGGCAGTGAAGCTGCCGAAGCGCTTGGTCAGCCCCTCGATCTCGACCAGTGCCGTCACGACTCCCCCGTTGCCGGCGTCTCGAACCGGCGCGCGGTCCTACCAAGGGTGAGGCGGTTTGCAAGCCCCGGCCTGGCGCGCTTTGCCGAGGTTTAACCGGCGAGCAAGGCGCGCATGCCGCGGTCGCGGGCGAAGAAGCGGAGCAGGAGGCGGGCGGCCTGGCCGCGTGGGGATTGGAGGTGCGGGTCGCGGTGCAGCAGCAGGGCGGCGTCCTTGGCGGCGATCGCGAGCGCGTCGGATTGGGCCTCGGGGTCGGCGATGCGGAAGCCGGGCAGGCCCGACTGGCGCGTGCCGAGCGCGTCGCCGCCGCCGCGCTCGGCGAAGTCCGCCTCGGCGATGCGGAACCCGTCGTCGGTGGCGCGCAGCATCGCGAGGCGGCGTTTCGCGGCGCCGGTGGTGTCGTCGGCATGGAGAAGGAGGCAGAAGCTCTGGGCGGCGCCGCGCCCGACGCGGCCGCGCAGCTGGTGGAGCTGGGCGAGGCCGAAGCGCTCGGCGTGTTCCACGACCATGACCGAGGCCGAGGGGACGTCCACGCCGACCTCGATGACGGTGGTGGCGACGAGGAGGCGGATTGTTCCCGATGCGAAGGCTTCGAGCATGGCGGCGCGTTCGTCCGGGGGCTGGCGGCCGTGGGCGAGGCCGACCTGCCCGCCGAAGCGTTCGCGCAGCATGGCGTGGCGGGCCTCGGCAGCGGCGAGGTCGACGGTCTCGCTCTCGGCGACCAGGGGGCAGACCCAGTAGACGCGGGCACCTTCGGCGAGCTTGCGGCCGATGGCCTCGACGACGCGGGGCAGGGTGGCGAGCGCGTGCAGCGAGGTGGCGATGGGCTTGCGGCCGGCGGGGCGGCCGACGAGCCGGCTCACGTCCATTTCGCCCCATTGGGTGAGGAGCAGCGTGCGGGGGATGGGAGTCGCGGTCATCACCAGGAGGTCGACGGCGTGGCCCTTGCGGGACAGCTCCGCGCGCTGGCGGACGCCGAAGCGGTGCTGCTCGTCGACCACGGCCAGCGCGAGGTCATGGAAGGCCACGCCCTCCTGCACGAGGGCGTGGGTGCCGACGACGATCGGGATGGTGCCGCCGGCGAGCCCCGCCAGCACGCGGCGGCGCTCGGCGGGGGGCGTGGCGCCGGTGAGAAGGGCGACTTCCACTGGCATGAAGCCGCAGAGGGTGGCGTGGTGCTGGCGGGCGAGCAGCTCGGTGGGCGCCATCATGGCGGCCTGAGTGCCGGATTCGGCGGCGCGGAGCATGGCGAGTGCCGCGACCAGGGTTTTCCCGGAGCCGACGTCGCCCTGCAGCAGGCGCAGCATGCGGGTGGGGGCGGCGAGGTCGGCGTCGATCTCGGCGAGCACTTTCGCCTGGCCTGGCGTGAGGGCGTGGCCGAAGCGGGCGAGTGCGGCGTCGCGCAGCCTGCCGTTCCCCGTCAGTGGGCGGCCGGGCATGGCGCGTTCGCGGCGGCGGACGAGGGCGATCTGGAGCTGGTCGGCGAGGAGCTCGTCGTAGGCGAGGCGGTCGCGGAAGGCTGGGGCGGGGATGTCGGTGGGGGCGTGGAGCGCGCGCAGGGCAGCGGCGAATTCCGGCCAGGCGCGACGGCGCAGGAAGGTGGGGTCCTGCCATTCCGGCAGGTCCGGCAGCCGCGGCAGGGCGGCGGCGAAGGCGCGGCGGAGGTGCCAGGGGAGCAGGCCCGCGGTGAGGCCCCAGACCGGCTCGATCGCAGGGAGGTCGTGCGGCTTGTCGGCGGGAACGATGAAGTCCGGGTGCGGCATGCCGCCGCGCTCGCCGATGCGGCCGGAGACGAGGATATGGGCGCCGACGGGCAGGCGAGCCTCCGGGAAGCGGCCGAAGAAGATGAGCTCGCCGGTGCCGGAGGCGTCGCGGCAGATGACGCGGGTGGGCTGGCGGGAGGTGCGGGGCTTTTCGACGCGCTCGACCGTGACCTCCAGCGTGGCGACGGTGCCGGGGTGCGCCTCGGCCCAGGTGGTTCGGGTGCGGCGGTCCACGTAGTGCTGCGGCAGGTGCAGCAGCAGGTCCGCGACGCGCGGGCCGCCGGCGGCGCGCTCGATGAGCTTCGCGAGCGCAGGGCCGATGCCGGGGAGCGATTCCAGCGGGGCCAGGACCGGCAGGAGGTCGGGGGCGGACACGGAACTAAGTGAGGGCAGAGGGCGCGGTGCCGCAAGCGTCTGCCTGCCGTGCGGCGGGCCATGCGCGGCGCGGGCTGGCAATCGCCGGCCCGGCGCGCTACCTGCGGGGCGTGCAGCCTGACGAAAAATCGCTGGAGCACCGCCGCCGGCGGCTGCTGTTCCGTGCCACGCATCGCGGCACGCACGAGACGGATTTGCTCATCGGCGGCTATGTCGCGCGCCACCTCGCGGGGATGGACGAGGCGGCGGTGGCGGCGATGGAGGCGCTGCTGGAGCTGCCGGAGCCGGACCTGGCGGACTGGCTGACCGGGCGGGTGGCGATCCCCGAGGGGGAGCACGCGGCGCTGCTGCGGGCGCTGCGTGGCGACGCGCTGCGCATGACGGGGGATGTGGCATGACGGTGCTGACCGTCTTCGGCGCGCCGGAGGGGCATGTCTCGCGGCTGATCGCCCAGCGCGCCCGCGAGACCGGCGGGGCGGTGCTGCACGTGGCGCGCGACGATGCGCGCATGGCGCGGGTGGCGGAGGCGCTGGCGTTCTTCGCGCCCGAACTGGAGGTGGTGCGGTTCCCGGCCTGGGACTGCCTGCCCTACGACCGGGTTTCGCCCCACCCCGTGCTGGTGGCCGAGCGGATGGCGACGCTGGCGCGGCTGGCGGAGGCGCCGGCCGGTCCCCGCGTCGTGCTGACGACGGTGAACGCGCTGGTGCAGCGCGTGGTGCCGCGGCACGTGTTCGCGGGGGCTTCGCTGCGGCTGGCCAAGGGCGGCTCGGTGAAGCCGGAGGAACTGGCGCGGCGGCTCGAGGCGCATGGCTACGTGCGCGCGGGCACGGTGATGGAGCCGGGGGACTATGCGCTGCGCGGCGGGATCGTCGACCTGTTTCCCGCCGGCGCCGAGGAGCCGGTGCGGCTCGACCTGTTCGGCGACGAGATCGAGTCGATACGGCGGTTCGACCCGGAGACGCAGCGCAGCGGCGAGGCCGTGGAGGCGATCGTGCTGCGGCCGGTCTGCGAGGTGCCGCTCGACAAGGAGTCGATCTCGCGGTTCCGCACCGGGTGGCGGGCGCATGCGGGTGCGGCGGCGGCGTCCGACCCGATCTATCTCTCGCTTTCCGAGGGGCGGCGGCATCCGGGGATGGAGCATTTCCTGCCACTGTTCTTCGAGCGGATGGAGACGCTGGCGGACTACGTGCCGAAGGCGTTGCTGACGCTGGACGACCAGTGGGAGGCGTCGGCGACGTCGCGGTTCGAGATGATCGCCGACCATCACCAGGCGCGGCTGGCGATGCCGCGTGACGGGGAACTGGCATACCGGCCGCTGGCGGAGACGGCGCTGTATCTCTCGCGCGAGGAATGGGACGCGCTGCTGGCCGCGCACCAGGCGACGGCGTTCTCGCCGTTCGCGCGGCCGGAAGGGGCGGCGGGGGTGGAGGCGGGCGCGCGGCCGGGGCCGCTGTTCTCCGCGCAGGCCGCGGCGACCGGACCGGATGCGATCGCCGCGTTCGCGGAGGCGGCGGGGCGGTGGCTGCGCGACGGGCGGAAGGTGGCGCTGGCGGCGTGGTCCGCGGGCTCGCGCGACCGGCTCGCGCATATCCTCTCCGAGCGGGGGCTGGCGACGGCGCCGGTGGAGACGGCCGTCGGGATCGCGGGGGTTCCGAAAGGGACGATCGCGCTGGCCACGCTGGGGCTGGACCGCGGGTTTGTCGCGCCGGACCTCGCGATCGTGGCCGAGCAGGACCTGCTGGGCGAACGGATCGCCAGGCCGCCGCGGCGGCGCCGGCGGGCGGACCAGTTCATTGCGGAAGCGAGCGAGATCGAGGTCGGCGACCTCGTGGTGCACGAGGACCACGGCATCGGGCGGTATGACGGGCTGGTGACGCTGACGGTCTCGGGCGCGCCGCACGACTGCCTGCGCATCCTCTACGACGACGACGGCAAGCTGTTCCTGCCGGTCGAGAACATCGAGGCGTTGTCGCGCTACGGCGCGGAGAGCGCCGGGGTGGCGCTCGACAAGCTGGGTGGGGCCTCGTGGCAGGCTCGCAAGGCGCGGATGAAGTCGCGCATCCGCGACATGGCAGCGGAGCTGATCAGAACGGCGGCGCAACGGCAGCTGCAGGAGGCGCCGCTGATGGCGCCGCCGGAGGGGAGCTGGGACGAGTTCTGCGCGCGCTTCCCGTTCGCGGAGACGGAGGACCAGGCGCGGGCGATCGCCGATGTGCTGGAGGACCTCGCCTCCGGCCACCCGATGGACCGGCTGATCTGCGGCGACGTGGGGTTCGGCAAGACGGAGGTGGCGCTGCGCGCGGCATTCGTCGCCGCGATGTCGGGCGCACAGGTGGCGGTGGTGGTGCCGACGACGCTGCTGGCGCGCCAGCACCACCGGGTGTTCTCGGCGCGGTTCCAGGGGCTGCCGGTGAAGGTGGCGCAGCTTTCGCGGATGGTTTCCGCGAAGGAGGCGGCGGCGGTGAAGGCGGGGCTGAAGGACGGGACGGTCAACATCGTGATCGGCACGCACGCGCTGCTGGCGAAGGGGGTCGAGTTCGCGGACCTCGGGCTGCTGATCATTGACGAGGAGCAACATTTCGGCGTCGCGCACAAGGAAAAGCTGAAGGCCCTGCGCGCGGATATCCACGTGCTGACGCTGACGGCGACGCCGATTCCGCGCACGCTGCAGATGTCGCTTTCCGGCGTGCGGGAGATGAGCCTGATCGCGACCCCGCCGGTGGACCGGCTCGCGGTGCGGACATTCATCGGGCCGTTCGACGCGCTGGTGGCGCGCGAGGCGATCCAGCGCGAGCGGTTCCGCGGCGGGCAGGTGTTCTGCGTGTGCCCGCGCATCGAGGACCTGCCGCGCATGGCCGAGCGGCTGCGCGAGATCGCACCCGAGGCACGGGTGGTGGAGGCGCATGGGCGGATGGCACCGACGCAGCTCGAGCGCGTCATGACCGAGTTCGGCGACGGGCGGCACGACATCCTGCTCTCGACCAACATCGTCGAGAGCGGGCTCGACATGCCGGCGGTGAACACGCTGATCGTCTACCGGGCGGATCGTTTCGGACTCGGTCAGCTTTACCAATTGCGCGGGCGCGTGGGGCGGGGCAAGCAGCGGGGCTATGCGTACCTGACCTGGCCGCCGACGCAGCCGTTGTCGGCAACCGCGAAGAAGCGGCTGGATGTGATGCAGACGCTGGATACGCTGGGCGCGGGGTTCACGCTGGCGAGCCACGACCTCGATATCCGCGGTGCGGGGAACCTGCTGGGCGACCAGCAGAGCGGGCATATCCGCGAGGTGGGGATCGAGCTCTATCAGCAGATGCTCGAGGACGCTGTTGCCGAGTTGCGGGCGCAGGGCAGGGGGCGCGTGGCGGACCGCGAGTGGGCGCCGACGATCGCGCTGGGCCTGCCGGTGCTGATCCCCGAGACCTATGTGCGCGACCTGCCGGTGCGGCTCGGGCTCTATCGGCGCATCGCGGCGCTGGCATCGGACGCGGAGAGCGAGGCGATGGCGGCGGAGCTGGTCGACCGGTTCGGCAAGCTGCCGGAGGAGGTGGAGAACCTGCTCGCGGTGGTGGGGTTGAAGCGGTTGTGCCGCGAGGCGGATGTCGAGAAGCTGGAGGCGGGGCCGAAGGGGATGGTGATCGGGTTCCGGCGCAACGCATTCCGCAACCCGGCGGGGCTGGTGACGTGGCTGGCGACGCGGGGCGGGATGGTTAGGCTGCGGCCGGACCACAAGCTGGCCCTGGTGCGCGACATGACGCTGACGCAACGGTTGCGCGCGGCCCGCGAGACGCTCTCGGCTCTGGCGGCGATTGCGAACGAGGCGAAGGCGGCGTGAGTCAGCGGCCGGGGCCGGTCTTGAAACGTATCGCGTTCGAGACGAAGCCCTCGCGGATGTAGAAAGCGTGGGCGTCCTTGCGCTGGACGCCGGTGGTGAGCTCGAGGACGGCGCAGCCGGCGGACCATTCGCGGGCGCGGGCGACGAGAGCGGAGGCGATGCCCTGGCGGCGGGCTTCCGGGGCGACGACCAGCGCCGTGATGCGCGCGGTCTCACCCTCGGCGTGGAGCATCTGGGTGCGGTGGAGTGCGACGAGGCCGACGGCGCTTCCGTCCTGCTCGGCGAGGAAGACGGGGTCGTTGTGTTTCGCGAGGGTGGCGAGGCGGGAGGCGGCCTGCGCGGGGGTGATGTCGTAGCCGAGGTGGTGGAGGAGGCGCGCGACTTCCGGCGCGTCGGCCGCGGTCGCCTGTCGGATGGCGGGGCGGATGGCGGTCAGGCGCCCTCCAGGGCGGCGACGTCGAGCAGGCGCTCGATGACTTCGCTCTCCTGCGCGCCTGCGATGGCGTGGCGGCCGGCGATGACGAAGCAGGGCACGCCGTTGATGCCGAGGCGGTGGGCGCGCAGGTTCTCGGCGTGGATGGCGTCGGTCTCGGCGTCCGAGGCGAGGAAGGCGGCGGCACCGGGCACGCCGTTTTCCTCGGCGATGGCGGTGAGCACCGCGCGGCTGCCGATGTCGCGGCCCTGGGCGAAATGGGCGCGGAACAGGGCCATGACGAGGCCCTCCGCGGAGCTATCGGGGCCGCCGGCGCGCACGGCGTGGCGGACGAGGCGGTGGGCATCGACCGAGGAGGGAACGCGGGCGATGGCGTTGAAATCCAGCGCCAGGCCCTCGCCGGCGGCGACCTGGGCGATGGTGGTGTAGAGGCGGCGGGCACGGTCCTCGCCGCCGAACTTGCGCACCACGTAGTCGCCCCACGCCATGCCGAGGCGCGGCATGTCCGGGTTCAGCAGGAAGGGGCGCCAGGCGAGCTCCACCGCGAGGTCCGGACGGGCGCGCAGCGTGCGCAGCAGGCGCCGCAGCCCGAGGTAGCACCAGGGGCAGACGAGGTCGTGGACGACCTCCACCGTGAGGCGCGCGCGGGGCGGGGCGAGGATATTCACCGGCGTATTATCGGCGCCCGGGGCGTGGCCGACAAGAAGATCGCTGGGGGCGGGGACGGGCCGCGGGGGTGGCGGCGGATGGGCGTGTCCGGGGCCGCGAGCGAGCCACGAATTCAAGTAAAGCAAGAAAGTTCGCGGGCGGTTCCAAAAAAGTCACGACATCGTTACCCGCCGTTTGCGGGTTGCGGTGCCAATTCTGTTGCAATTCCGGATGCGCTTGCCGCTGGATAATTCCGGACATGCTGGGGGTGGCACATGTCGGGCACGATATCCGGAATCCATTTGTCGCCGGTGCAACTGACGCCCGGGGTTTACGCGGACCCCGTGACGGTTACCGGCGTTATCAATGTTACCTCGGCCGCATCGGCGCTCTATGCGGCGACGCCGTGGAGCATCGACAATCTGGGTGCCGTTTTCTCGACCGGAACCGGAAGTTTCCGCGGCGTTTTTCTTAAGGATGGCGGCTATGTCCTGAACGCGGCTGGCGGGACGATCGAGGCGGCGCTCCATGCCGTGCTGGCGACGGGTGCGGCGGCGACGGTGGTCAATGCCGGATATATCTCCGACGCGACCCGCGGCGCGGTGGTGCTGCTGGCGGGCGGCGCGATCACGAACGCGAGTTCCGGGGTTGTCGTCGCCGGCGGCACGGTGCCTGCGAATGCAGGGGATGGGCTGTATGTCACCGGGGGGCTTGGGACCATCGTCAATGAGGGGTCGGTGTTCGCCGACGGGGCGCAGGGGCTGGTGCTCTATGCCGGTGGGGTGATTACCAACCAGGTCGGCGGCTTCGTTTCCGCCCATGGCAACGCCATTTATGTGATGCACGCACCCGCGACGGCTTTCAACGCCGGCACGCTGATTGCGAAGTTTCACACCGGCATTGATCTCGGTGCCGGAGGCGCGATGACCAATGAAGCCACGGGGATGATACGCGCGTACAAGGCCGGATTTTATGGGTACACGACGAGCTCGGTTGGCCTCACCAACTACGGCACCATCATCAGCCAGACCAACTTCGGTGCACGACTGCGGGACGGCGGGACGGTTTTCAACGCCAGGGGCGCGCTGCTGACGGGCGCGAAGAACGGCGTTTATGCGGGCTATCGACAGCCGACGACGGTCACCAATGACGGTGTGGTGATCGGCACGACGGCATCGGGCATCGCCATGTACGGTGGCGGAACGGTCTCCAATGCGGGAACGATCGCGGGCTTCAATGGCGTCTTCGGCACGAGTTTCGCACTCACGATCGACAACACCGGAACGATCGAGGCCGTCGGCAGGAACAATGGAATTCAGCTCAACGCCGGCGGCTACGTCGTCAATCACACCGGTGGAACGATCATTGGCGCGCAGCAGGGCGTGCTGGCGATTACGGCCGCGGCGACGGCGATCAACGCCGGGTTGATCGAGGGCGCTTCGGTCACCGGCGTGGCGCTGAATGCCGGCGGGTTGTTCGTCAACGAGGCCGGCGGCGTGGTCGTGGGGGCCGGCCTTGGCGCCGGGTTCCTTTCCGGGTCCGGCACGATCACCAACGCCGGCACGATCAACGTGACGGCCGGGCTCTACGCGGTGGACTTCGCCGCGGGCTTCACGGACCGCCTGGTCGTCGAACCGGGCGCCGTGTTCGGCGGCGAGGTAATCGGCGGCAACATCTCGGGCAGCACGGCGACCTCGACGCTGGAGTTCGGCGCCGGGCGAGGGACGCTGGCGGGGATCGGTTCGACGGTCGTGGATTTCGCGGCGCTGACCTTCGATGCGGGGGCGGCGTGGCTGGCCAGCGGCGATGCGGCGGGGCTGGCCGCGGGGCAGGCGATTTCCGGGTTTGCCGCCGGCGACACGATCGAGATCACCGGGCTCGCGGCGTCGTACCAGGCGTTCTCGGGCGGCACGCTGTCGCTCACCGGCGGGACCACGCTCGATCTTTCCGGCCCGGCGCGGGTGAGGGTTTCGAACAGCGGTGGGAACACGTTCATCACGGCGTGTTTCGCGACCGGGACGAGGCTGCTGGCCGAGGGCGGTGCACGGGCGGTGGAGACGCTGCGCGCGGGCGAGCGGCTCGCGACCGCGTCCGGGCGGCTTGCGACGATACGCTGGGTGGGGTTCCGGCGGCTCGACCTGCGGCGCCACGCGAGCCCGCATGACGTGATGCCGGTTCGGGTTTCGGCCGGGGCGCTCGGCGAGGGGCTGCCGCTGCGCGACCTGGTACTGTCGCCCGACCACGCGGTGCTGATCGACGGCGCGCTGGTGCCGGTGCGCTACCTCGTCAACGGCACGTCCATCACGCAGGAGACGCGCGGGCAGGTGACGTACTGGCATGTGGAGCTCGACCGGCACGACGTGGTCCTCGCCGAGGGGGCGCCGTGCGAGAGCTACCTCGACACCGGCAACCGCGCCGCGTTCGAGAACGCGGAGGGGCCGATGGAACTGCACCCGGATTTCGCGCGGCGTGTGTGGAACGAGAGCGGCTGTGCCGAGATCCTGACCGATGCCGGTGCGGCGAGGCTGCGCGCGATCCATACCGCGCTCGCGGCGCGCGGCGCGCGGGCACGGCGTCAGGC
The DNA here is from genome assembly GCA_021847175.1 of Pseudomonadota bacterium. Classification (GTDB taxonomy): domain Bacteria; phylum Pseudomonadota; class Alphaproteobacteria; order Acetobacterales; family Acetobacteraceae; genus JAJXXT01. Next base: position 1,934 of record JAJZUI010000007.1, on the reverse strand, counting down.
GATCTCGCCGTAGGAGGAGACCGCGGGGTCGAGACGGAACTCGGCGACGAGGAAGTCGATCACGGCGCGGGTGCGGGGCGCGAGGAAGCGGCGCGAGGGGTAGACCAGCGAGATCGGGCGGCGCGGGCTCTGGAAGTCGTGCAGGATGCGCTTGAGGGAGCCGGCGGCGAGTTCGTCGCGGATGAGCCAGGTGGGCAGGGCCGCGATGCCGGCGCCGGCGACCGCCGCGGCGACCGCGGCCTCGATGCTGTTGACGCGCAGGCGGCCCTCGACCGCGACCGGCTTCTCGCCGTCGGGGCCGGCGAAGCGCCAGGTGTGGGGATCCGCGACGCGGGTGAAGAGGATGCATTCATGGCCGGCGAGATCTTCGGGCCGCTCGGGCTCGCCCCTGGCGGCGAGGTAGTCCGGCGAGGCGACGGTGGCGACGGTGAAGCTGCCGACGCGGCGCGCGACGAGGGATACGTCGGCGATCTCCCCCACGCGCAGCGCGAGGTCGAGCCCCTGCTGGACCAGGTCCGAGACATCGTCGGACAGCACCAGCTCGACCAGCAGTTCCGGGTTGCGGGCGAGGAGGCGGCCGACATGCGGGGCGAGGTAGAGGCGGCCGAAGACGGTGGGCGCGCCGAGGCGGACCAGGCCCGAGGGGGTGGTGCGCTGGCGGCCGACCGCGGCCTCGGCCTCGGCGACGGCGTCGAGGATGTGGCGTGCGTGGACGAGGAGGGTCTGGCCGTCCTCCGTGAAGCGCAGGCTGCGGGTGCTGCGCTGCACCAGGCGGGCGCCGAGATGGTCCTCGAGCGCGGTGATCTGGCGCGAGATGGCGGGCTGGGTAGCGCCGACGTCGCGCGCCACGGCGGAAAAGCTGCCGGTTTCAGCGAGGCGGACGAAGCTCTTGAGGGCGGCCAGCAGGTCCATGCCACTTCATACCGCAGCGCATGGACCGGATGCATCCGAAGGTTATTCCATTTATGGGCGGTATGACACAATCTGTTACCCGTGGAGGTGCGACATGCACACGCTCGCGGCGCAACTGGCGGCTTTCCGGGAGTCGATGCTGGAGCGCGCAGGGCCGCGTACGGGGGCCGCGGTGATCGCGGCGTACCAGGCGGCGATCGATGCGGGGCTGCCGGACAAGGCGGTTCAGGTTGGCGAGGTGGCGCCGGATTTCGCGCTGCCGGATTGTTCCGGACGGGTTAGGCGGCTTTCCGAGGCGCTGGCCGGCGGGCCGGTGGTGCTGGTGTTCTACCGCGGCCTGTGGTGCCCGTTCTGCGCCATGACGCTGCGGGCGATGGACGCGATCCGTCCCGCGCTGGAGCGGGAAGGGGCGACGCTGCTGGCGCTGTCGCCGCAGGACCCGGCGCGGGCGCGCGACGGGGGGGCGTGCCTCGGGTTCGGGCTCACGATGCTGCACGACCAGGGGTGCGAGGTGGCGGCGCGCTACCGGGTCGTCTGGCCGGTGCCGGAGAACATGCGGTTGCTCTACGCGAAATTCGGCCATCCGCTGGCGCTGGAGAACGGCGACGACGGCAGCGTGCTGCCGATGCCGTCCGCCTTCGTGATCCGGCCGGACGGGGTGGTGGCGGCGGCGAAGGTGGACCCGCGGCCCTCGGTGCGGATGGAGCCGGCGGACGCGCTGGCGACGGTGCGGGCGATGGCGCGGGTGGCGGCGTGAGCCTGGCGGGGGCGCCCATCGCCCGCCCGCAAATCATTCTCTGGGAGTTGGCCGGACGCGACGCGGATTTGCGCTTCAGCCCTTATTGCTGGCGGACGCGGCTGGCGCTGGCGCACAAGGGGCTCGCGTTCGAGACACGCCCCTGGCGCTTCGGCGATCCGGCGCCGGAGCCGGCCAGCGGGCCCGCGCAGGTGCCGACGCTGCGCGACGGCGAGCGCGTGGTGATCGATTCCTGGGCGATCGCCGAATATCTCGACGGCGCGTA
>JAJZUI010000198.1 GCA_021847175.1 Pseudomonadota bacterium | reverse complement strand
CGTTCTGATGCAGATGGTGCTGCACTACGCGACGGAGCCGGCGAAGGCGCTGGCCGAGGCGGCGAGGGTGCTGGCACCCGGCGGGAGATTGATCGTCGTCGATCTCGCCCGGCACGACGACGGGTCGCTGGCGAGCGACGGGCATCATTGGCTCGGCTTCGATGACGCCGGGCTCGAACGGATGCTGCCGGCGGGCGAGATGGAACTGGAGAAGCCGAGCGTGGTGCGCGGCAAGCTGGAAACACGCATCTGGGTGGCGCGACGCAGGCCGGTGGTGGCCGGCGCCGAGGCCGCGCGGACCGTCGACGCGTAGGAAGCGAGATTCACGATGACACCGATCCTTGAGGCGCTGCGTGCACACGTGTTGCTGGCCGATGGCGGCATGGGGGCGCGGTTGCAGCAGATGCCGCTCGACCTGGCGCGCGACTGGTGGGGGCACGAGAACTGCTCCGACATCCTTGTTCTGTCGCGGCCGGACCTGGTGCGCGACATTCATCGCGGTTACTTCACCGCCGGCGCCGATATGGTGGAGACCAACAGTTTCGGCGCCTCGCCGATCACGCTGGGCGAGTTCGGGCTGGCCGAGCACACGCACGAGATCAACAAGCGCGCGGCCGAGCTGGCGCGCGAGGCGGCCGGGATGTTTTCCGATGGTCGATCCCGTTACGTTCTCGGATCGATCGGGCCAGGCACGAAGCTGCCGAGCCTCGGGCATATCGGGTACGACGCGCTGGAGGCGGCGCTGGCGGAGCAGGCGCGCGGGTTGGTCGACGGCGGCATCGATGCCTTCCTGATCGAGACGTGCCAGGACACGCTGCAGATCAAGGCCGCGGTGAACGGCGCAAAGGCCGCGTGCGCGACGGCAGGCCGCGCGGTGCCGATCTTCGTGCAGGTGACGGTGGAGACCACGGGCACGCTGCTGGTAGGGCCGGACATCGCCGCCGCCGCGACCGTGGTGCATGCGCTGGACGTGCCGCTGCTTGGGCTCAACTGCGCCACCGGGCCTCAGGAAATGGCTGAGCACCTGCGCTGGATCTCGGGCAACTGGCCGGGGCTGATCTCGGTGATGCCCAATGCCGGGTTGCCGGAGCTGGTGGACGGCAAGCCGCATTATCCGCTGTCGCCGGCGGACCTCGCGACCTGGCTCCGCCGCTTCGTGGTCGAGGACGGGGTGAACCTGGTCGGCGGCTGCTGTGGCACGGACGAGCGGCACATCGCGGCGCTGGATGCGATGCTGCGGGACCTGGGCGAGAGCAGGCCTGCACCAGTGGAGCGCAAGGCGGTGTGGGTGCCCTCCGTCGCCAGTCTCTACGGCGCGGTGGCGCTGCGGCAGGAGAACGCGGTCTTTTCGATAGGCGAACGGTGCAATGCCAACGGCTCCAAGAAATGGCGGGAATTGCAGGCGGAAGGAGACTGGGACGGGTGCGTGGCGATGGGCCGCGCGCAGCTTGGCGAAGGTTCCAACGCTCTCGATATCTGCACCGCCTTTGTCGGCCGTGACGAGAAGGCGGAGATGGACGAGGTGGTGCGGCGCTTCACCCCGTCGGTCGCGGCGCCGCTCGTGATCGACAGCACCGAGACCGGCGTGATCGAGAGCGCGCTGAAGCTGCACGGCGGCAAAGCGATCATCAACTCCATCAACTTTGAGGATGGGGAGGCGGCTGCGCATCAGCGGCTGGAACTCGCGAAGAAATTCGGCGCCGCGGTGATCGCGCTGACGATCGACGAGACGGGAATGGCGAAGACCGCCGAGGCGAAGCTCGTGGTGGCCAGGCGGCTGGTGGAGTTCGCGCGCGCACACGGGCTCGCGGACAGCGACCTTTTGATTGACCCTCTCACCTTCACCATCGCGACCGGCAACGAGGACGACCGCAAGCTCGGCGAGGCGACGCTGGACGGCATCCGGCTGATCCGCGAGGCGTTTCCCGAGGTGCAGATCATCCTCGGCCTGTCCAACATCTCCTTCGGGCTCAACCCGGCGGCGCGGGCGGTGCTGAACTCCGTCTTCCTCGATTACGCGGTGCGGGCGGGAATGACCGGGGCGATCCTGCACGTCTCGAAGATCCGGCCGCTGCACCAGATTCCGGCCGAGGAAGTGCGGGTCTGCGAGGACCTGATCTTCGACCGCAGAAAGGAGGACTACGATCCGCTGGCGAAGCTGCTGGAGGTCTTCGCCGAGCGGAAATCAGCCGACACTACGACGAAAAGGCGCGCGGAGACGGTGGAGGACCGGCTGCGCGAGCGCATCGTGGACGGCGACCGTAAGGGGCTCGCCGGAGACCTCGACGCCGCGCTTAAGGAGCACGCACCGCTCGCCATCATCAACGAGATCCTGCTCGACGGGATGAAGACGGTGGGCGAGCTGTTTGGCGCGGGCAAGATGCAGTTGCCCTTCGTGCTGCAATCCGCGGAGACGATGAAGGCGGCCGTTGCTTATCTGGAACCTTTCATGGAGCGCGTTGAGGGTCAGGAGCGCGGCACCATCGTGCTCGCGACCGTGAAGGGGGACGTGCATGATATCGGCAAGAACCTGGTCGATATCATCCTCACCAATAACGGCTACCGGGTGGTCAACCTGGGCATCAAGGTGCCGCTCGCGGACATGCTGGCGGCGGCGACGGAGCACCGGGCGCACGCGATCGGGATGAGCGGGCTGCTGGTGAAATCGACCGTGGTGATGCGCGAGAACCTCGAGGAAATGTCGCGTCAGGGCCTCGAGATTCCCGTGATCCTCGGCGGCGCGGCGCTGACGCGCAACTATGTCGAGGACAGCTGCGTGCAATCCTATGCCTGCGGGCGCGTGGCCTATGCGCGCGATGCGTTTGACGGGCTCGCACTGATGGACAAGGTGACGGGCAACGGGTTCGACGACTATCTCGCAGCGGTGCAGGCGCGGCGCAGCGGCAAGGCGCGCAACACGCAGCGCACGCTGGGCGAGGCGCAGGCGGCTGCGTTCAGGCCCGTGGATGTCGGGGTGGTGCGCGAGCGGCGGCGTCGCATCACGCGTGACGTGGCGCCGGTCGAGCCGCCATTCTGGGGCGCGAGGGTGGTGGAGGCTGCGCCGAAGGCGATCGTGCCATTCGTGAACGAGCGCTCGCTCTATCAATTCCAGTGGGGTTTCCGCAAAGCTGGTCGCTCGCTGGAGGATTTTCTCGGCTGGGCGCGGCAGGAGCTGCGGCCGGTGATGCGGCGTGTCCTGGCGCTGTGCGAGGAGGAGGACATCCTGCGGCCGCAGGCGAGCTATGGCTATTGGAAGGCAGCGGGCCAGGGCAACGACCTGATCCTGTTTGACACCGACGGCGAGACGGAGCTGGCGCGCTTCAATCTGCCGCGCCAGCCACGAGAGGACGGGGAGTGCATCGCCGACTTCGTGCGCGACGTGGACGATGGCGTGCGCGACGTGGTGGGGCTTCAGGTGGTGACGGTGGGGCAGAGGGCGAGCGACATCGCACGCTCCTGGTTCGAGGAAAACCGTTACCAGGACTATCTCTATCTGCATGGGCTGTCGGTCGAGATGGCGGAGGCGATGGCGGAGTATGTGCACAAGCGCATCCGCGCCGAGTGCGGGTTCGCCGCCGAGGACGACCGCGACATCGAAAAGATGCTGGCGCAGGGGTATCGTGGCTCGCGCTATTCGTTCGGCTATCCGGCCTGCCCACGGCTGGAGGACCAGGCACCGATCCTGCGGCTGTTGGGCGCGGAGCGGATCGGGGTGTCGTTGTCGGAGGAGTGGCAGTTGCACCCGGAGCAGAGCACCAGCGCGCTGGTGATCCTCAACCCCCGCGCCAAGTATTTCTCGGTGTGACGAATGGGGCTTGGCGCCCCAGCAGGGTTCTGAGGCAAGGCCCCTGCCCTATCAAGGCTTGATGACCCGCGCGATCCAGGCCTCGGGCGACTCGCCGCGCGGCTGCCAGCCGAGCGCGCGGGCACGGCGGGCGCGCACACGGCAATTGGAGCCGTAGGTGTGGCGCGCGCGTTGCTCGCCCCATTCGGAGGCCGCCTCCTCGATGCTCCAGGCCAGTGGCGGCGCCTGGCCGAGCGCCTTGGCGATGGCGCCGGTAAGGGTGGCGAAATCGGCCTCGCCGTATTCGGCGTAGAACAGGCCGCGCTCGCCGCGGGCGAGCAGCATGCGGTAGAGGGTGACGATGTCGGTAAGGGCGGCATACGACCAGACGTTCCGGCCGGGCCCGACATGGCGCGCCCGGCCAAGGCGGCGCGCTGTCGCGGCGAGTGCCGGGAGCTGGACGCTTGCCGCCGGCGGGCCGAGCGCGTCGCCATAGATGAGCGGGTTGCGGATGACGGCGAACGCCTCCCCGCGCGCGGCGGCGGCGAGGATGGAGGCGTCGATCGCGGCGCGCGCTGCCTTGTCCGGATGCGGCGGGGCTGAGGTGGTCTCGTCGTGGATGGTCTCGCCGCGTTCGCCGCGGGCATCGTCCGAATGCAGCGAGATGCCGCTGGTGTGCAGCAGGCGGCGACCGGCGCAGGCGGCGAGCAGAGTGGCAACGGCGTCGGCGTGGTCGCTGTCCGCGGCGTTGATGGTGGCGTCCGCGGCGCCCGCCTCCGCGGCGAGCAGCGGCGCGTGGTCGAGCGTGCCGATGACGGGAACGATACCGCAGGCGGCGACCGCGGCCGCCTTCGCGGGGGCGCGCACCAGGCCGCGGACGCGATGGCCCGCGCGCACCAGCGTTGCCGCGATGGCGCCGCCGATATAACCGCTCGCACCAGTGACAAAGACGAGCATGCCGACCCCCGATAAAGCATGGCCACGATTGGCCGCATGGACCGGAGCGGGTAGGTTCGCGCGGCCTCGCCGAAGGAGCAAGGGATGATGTTTCGTGCCACGCGACGGGGTGCCGCGCGGACCCTGGCGCTGCTGGGGTTGCTCGCGCTGGGCGCCTGCGCGGCCGGCAGCTCATGTACGCTGCAAAAGGAGGCCGACCTGCCGCTCACAGCAGGCTCGCCGCTGCCGGTGGTGCAGGTGGGCATCAACGGGCGGGATGCGACGATGGTGCTCGATACCGGGGCGCAGGACGTGTTCCTGACGCCGGGCGGCGCCCGGCGGCTGGGCCTGCGCCTGAACCCGCGGGTGCGTGGAAGGGCGGCGGGCATCGGCGGCTCGGTCGAGGCAATGGGCACGACGCTGGGCCGGCTGTCGCTGGGCTCGAGCGAGCTGCGCGGCGTGCCCGCGGCCGTGGTGAACCAGAACCTGCCGGCGGCGGGTGCTGTCTCCGTGGACGGGCTGCTCGGCATGTCCGTGCTCGATCGTTACGATGTCGAGCTCGACATGGCGGCGCACAGGGCGGCGCTTTATGCGGGCGCCGCCTGTGCCGCCAGCCCGCCACGATGGGCCGGGATGCAGCGGATCGCGGCGCGCTCGCTCAACGGCGTGTTCGTGATCCCGGTTAAACTCGACGGGCGCAGATTCGAGGCGATGATCGACAGCGGTTCGCAGACGAACGTGCTGTTCACCGACGCCAGGGGTATTGCATTCGCGCTGCGCCACGGCCTGCAGGGCGGGAGGCTGCACGGCGTGGGGCCGAACTTCGCGCACGCGTTCAATGTCAGCTTCGCGCGACTCGAGGTCGGCCGGGAGACGCTGCACGAGGTTCCGTTCGTCGTCACCGCACGGCGGCCGGGTGCGCCGGACATCGTGCTGGGCCAGCCATTCCTCGCGCAACACCTTGTATGGCTCTCGGCGCAGCGTCAGGCGGTGTTCGTGGCGCCGGCTCCGGACTGAGGCGATGGCGGCGCGCGCGGAAAGTTTTGCCTGGTGGAGCATCGCGGTTGGCCTCGCGGTGCTGGCGCTGAAGCTGGCCGCCTGGGGGGTGACGGGCGGGGCGGCGCTGTTCTCCGACGCGGCGGAAACCACGGTGAACGTCGCGACCGCGGTGATGACGGTGGCAACCTTGCTGTGGGCGGCGCGGCCGGCGGACGCCGGGCATAATTACGGGCACGGAAAGGCCGAGTTCTTCGCCGCCGTGATCGAGGGCGTATTGATCGTGGTGGCGGCGCTGCTGATCCTGCAACACGCCTGGGAGGTGTGGCGCCATGCGATGCCGCTGAAACGCCCGGGCGTGGGGCTGCTGCTTACCGCGGTGGCGACCGGGTTGAACGCGGTGTGGGCAAGGTTGCTGATCCAGAACGGAACGCGGATACGCTCGCCGGCGCTGGTCGCGGATGGGCGGCATATTCTTTCCGACGTCGTGACATCGGCCGGCGTCTTCGCCGGCGTGGCACTGGTGGTGGCCACGGGGCTGCGCTGGCTCGACCCTCTGGTGGGCGCGCTGGCGGCGGCGATGGTGCTGGCCTCCGGCTTCCACCTGATCCGGGCGAGCGTGGGCGGGCTACTCGACGCGGCGCCATCCGAGGAGGTGCGCCTGCGCATCCGCGCGGCGCTGGCGGCGATTCTCGAGGAAGAGGCGGGGATCGCGCAATCCGATGTGTTCGAGGTGCACGATCTGCGTGTGCGCCAGGCGGGGCGGACGGCATTCATGGAGTTCCACCTGGTGGTGCCGGGCGGGATGAGCGTTTCGCAGGCGCACCGGATCTGCGACCGGATGGAGGCGGCGCTGAAGGCCGAGATGGGGGATTTGCGCGTGACCATCCATGTCGAGCCGGAGGAGAAGGCGAAGCACGCGGGGGTTGTCGTGCTGTGAAGGTGCTGCTGCTCGCATTGCTGCTGGCCCTGCCGGCGTGCGGGGCCCGGGCAGCGACGGAGCCGGCGCGCAATGTCGTGTCGCTGAACCTGTGCACCGACGAGGCATTACTGACGCTGGCACCACAGCGGGCGGCGGCGGTGAGTTTCCTGGCGCGCGATCGCTCGCTTTCGGTGGTGGCAGAGGCGGCTTCGCGCGTGCCGGTGGTGCGCGCGGACGCGGAAGCGGTGCTGGCGCTGCACCCGGCGCTGGTGCTGGCCGGCCGGTTCGGCGCGCAGTCGGTGCTGGCGGCGCTGCGGGCGACTGGGGTGCGGGTGGCGGTGTTCGGCGAGCCCAGGGATTTCGCGGGCGTGCGCGCCGAGTGGCGGGCGATCGCGCGCGTGCTCGGGGTTCCGGCGCGCGGCGAGGCGGCGATCGCGGCGATGGGCACGGCGCTGGGCCCGGTGCCGGCGCCGCGCGGCACGGCTATGTGGCTGCAACCGCGGCTGTTGGTGGCGGGAACGGACACGATCGAGGGCGCGATCCTGAGGCACGCGGGCTATCTGGTCCGCACGCGGGTGGTAGGACTGGAGGCGCTGGTGGCGCATCCGCCGGAGCTGCTGGTGGTGCCGGGGATGCCGCGCTTCCCCTCGCTCGCCGACGCGGTGCTGATGCACCCGGCGCTCGCGGGCATTCCGCGCGCGATTGTGCCGGCACGGCTCGTGGTCTGCCCCGGGCCGTGGAGTGCGCGGGCCGTGCACCTGTTGCGATGACGCATCGTCTCGCATTGCTGCTGGTGCTGCTGGCGGTCGCAAGTCTGCTGGTGGGCAGCGCCGGGCTCGGTGTGCCGCCGGCCGCGATACTGTGGCTGCTGCGGGTGCCGCGCACGGTGCTGGCGGTGGCGGTAGGCGCGGGGCTCGGGCTTTCCG